>NZ_JAIEOF010000100.1 GCF_019750675.1 Methylobacterium sp. | reverse complement strand
TGGGAATCTCGCCAGTGGTTTGCAATGGTAAAAGCGTCACGAATCTGGTTCTCGGTTTCAGGATTCCAGGCGAGGTCACCCCCTATGACTTCGCTCGCCTGCCGTACGTCTTCAATTGAGTACGGAAACCCTTTGTGATTGGGCATTTGTTGCGGCCCTCGCCTATTTGTTGTTGCCAGTTTGAGTTAATGCCTACGCGATGTTGCCGACCAAGTTTCCATAACGAATAAAGCCATCGTATGCGCAGCATGAACCGCAAGTCGAGCATGCCGTGGCTCGATATTGTATCGACGCTGCTCAGTATCACCCTTACCGTGGGCAGACCCTTCATGGGTCCGAAGCGCGGCAATTCCATCCGCTAGGCTGTAAAGGCCCTGAAGAATGCGCTTTATGTCATCGTCGGCGACGGCAGCCGGGTTCAACCCTAGATGGCGTGCGGTCTCCGGCCAAACCGCCTGAAGGCCACGCATCTTCGGTGGCTCGATACCGGCGCTTTCCAGATAGGTGCGACACACACTTTCGAGGATTGCGCACGCTGCCGTCAGCGCCGCCCGCGAGTCGGACCCGATAGCGGCGTAAGCTCGCTGGTATTCATCCTCAACGGCTTTGATGCCCTCGCTACGGAGACGTTCGGCTAAAGACCGTGAAGGGCCTGAGAGATGAGCGCCAAGGATCATTCCGCCGCGCTGATAGCTAAGACCTTCCCTATCCAGCGCCGAGGCCAGAAACTGACGCGGGTCCGGCTTTTCCTCGCGCGGAGCCGACCATGAACTGGCGTACGGAATGCTCTGCTCCGTATCCATAAACTCGGCAATTAAGCGCCCGAACGACGCTAGAGGATCTGCCAGACGATGGTTCCCGCGCCGCAGCCAATCAAGACACTTCTTCTCCTTATTACCCTCCGGCGGGTCACCCGGGAAGCTGTTCGCCATGAACAGGGAGTTGAGTTCCGAGTGCGTGTACCTCTCCGCGAGAACAGGGGCGGCGGTGCCGATGATGGAAGGCGGTATCTGGGCCATGCGTCTAACAAGCTAGGCTAAACTCGCTGCTTGTACCATAAACGCCGCCTCGAATCCCCCGCCGACGATGGGGACTTCCGAACATACCCATAAGAGATTGCATTTCGGGCTTCTGCCACAGCGATTCTCGTCCGCAAGAGGTCGGTGACAGCCCACTGCAGCGCCTGGCTTAAATCACCTTCGGCCCCTCGACATAGGCGATGGCGGCAACGTCTACGTCGCTCATCGCCCTCACCTTCTCCGACTGCTTCGCGGTTGCCATGATCACTCTCATTGTAAGAACGAAAAAGGAACAAACGTAGCGCCATTAGAGTCAATGTGGGCTTGCCAACTACCCCCAACATCCTCATGGCTCAGTTGCAGAGGCCTTTGCACAACCCTTATCGGAAGGCGCCATGTACAACCTGTTTGTCTCCGGCAACGACGAGAGCTGGAACGGCGACCCGTGGAATATCGAAAAGGGTCGTTGCGTCTATGAGTATACCTCGGACGCCTTGCGGGACCGCTACGGAAACCTAGACGCAGCCGCTATCGCCGAGCTGAAACGCTATCCTTCCGTGTTCGCCTACGAATTAGGTCACGAGCTGGACCCAAAGTTCGGGATGATCCGCGACGTGATCGTTCGGCAAAACGACGTGCGGGTTGCGTATGAGCTTTTTGACGTTGATCCGTTTCTTGGCTTTGAGGATCTGGAGAAGCTGAGGTTCGAACTCGATATCGCGAAGATGGAGATGTACCGCACCCACTGGGCGGTGAAAGACGTGGACCTGACGGCTGTTCTAAATGCCCAAGGCATCGCCCTTCCGGGCTGGGCGCGGCATCCCGGCCGAGGTATAAATATCCGCACCCACGTGTTTGACGTAGCGCTGTCATTCCCCGGTGAAGAGCGAGACCTAATCGAGAAGATTGCGCGCGAGCTTGAGCACCGACTAGGGCCAGACAAATATTTCTACGACCGCAACTACCCGGGTCAGCTCGCCCGGCCGAACATGGATTTGCTCCTGCAGCAGATCTACGGCGAGCGCTCGAAGATCATCGTCGTTTTTATCAGCGGTCACTACCAGCTAAAGGACTGGTGCGGCATCGAGTTTCGCGCGATCCGCGATATCATCCTCCGTCGCGATCATGACCGGATCATGCTCATCCGAACGGGTGACGGTGACGTTGAAGGGATACGCGCCACGGATGGGTATGTGGACGCCCGCAGACACTCCCCCGAGGAGCTTGCCGCCTTCATCGAGCAGAGGATCGAAGAGCTTCAGCCGTAGCGCTCATCGAGCTTCCGAAAGAGCTTTTGGCGCTTTTCCTTGAAGCTCCGGTTCAGATTGGTGGTTCGGTTTCGCGGGGCCGACTTCCGGTTTTTCACCCCGAGCGGAAATTGCCCGGTAGCAAACCAATGGCCGCCTTCAGTAAGCGCCCATGGCGCCCCAGGCGACCGAGGCGGGTCGCAAACGGAACGTCTGCTTCCAGGCATGGGGCTGATGTCTGCTCATGGCGCAAATCGGCAGTTCGTCGAGACTCGTACGAACGTCAAATTTCAAGCTTTCATTTTCTAAAAGCAGAACGGCAAGGTCCTACTCGATTCGATCATAGAGCGGGCCGGCAGAAGCCGACCCGACCCAATCATTCGAGCTCCTAATTCCCTGGTCTGCATGCACCGCTGAGCGAGGGATCGGTGCGGCCAACGTAAGGACGGCCCCTTGCGGTGGTGCAGGTTCCGGGTGGCTCGCAGTCCTTCAACGCCGTGAACAGCCTGCGCGTGCTCGGGCGTTGGATCGGGATGGTCACGATCCCGAACCAATCCTCGGTGCCGATGGCCTACAAGGAGTTCGACGACGGCTGGATGAAGCCGGGCCCCCTCTACGACCGGGTAGAGGATGTCTCAGAGGAGCTAATGAAGTTCACGAGGGTGACACGCGCGCGGACAGACTACCTCGTGAACCGCTACAGCGAGCGGAAGGAGCGCGAGCCCGAACAGCTCGGGGCAGTCGCGGCCGACATCGGGTTCGTGAAACGGTAGGCGCAACTACCCAGCAACAAGGGAGAACTGTCGGTCGTGCCGACATAGTCCAAGCTGCGGGCTACAGATTGCACAGTTCGTTCTGCACGAAGGGAGCTGCGGCCCTCATCGCTTGCAGCGGGAGGGCGATCGATTTCATCCTCTGAGGAATTCACGTGAACCGAACGGAAGCTTGCATACGTTCTTGTTTTGTTCTATTCCCTCTCATATCGCCTATGAAGCAGGCGGTCTCCTGAAACCGACGTCCGCAGAGTGCTCCGACTACGAGCCAGCCACGTCGCTGCATCCGATCCAGCCATCATGCTGACGGCCGGCGCCGCTGCCCGGTCGCGGGAGATCATGCCATGTTGTCGACCTCAACAATCTCGCAGGACCAGCATCCGGACGCCGAACCCGCCGATTCACTGGCTCGAGCCTTCCTGCGAACCTTGGCGCAGAGCGAGCGCAGAAACCTTAAGGGCGCCCGGGACTTCGAGCCAGACTCCGAGTGCGATGAACCCACCAACGACCCCGTAGAACTCATCCTCGCCAAGACGGAAGGCGAGAGGAAGACCGAGCACGTACCCATCCCTGCGGATCTGGCTGCCGTGGCCGTGCTCGTCGCGCGCGCCATTGAGGCGGAAGACGGTTTGGTTCGTCGCCTGCGACGCGAGGCTCCGGTGGTCGTCATCACCACCCACCTGCCCGATCTCGTCGAGCCGGTGCGGGACGTTCTCGAGAGATGCGCCTTCAGACCCGGTGTTCGGGCAATGGATCTGAACGGCAACAGAGCTGTCGTTCTGGGACCGAAGCAGGGCGGTCTGCTCGTTCGCGATGGCTCCCACAAAGATCACAGACCGGAAATCGGCAATCTCATGGTGGCCTCGGCCCTCTATGCCCGGGTTCCCATTGTCGGCGTCGCCCCCGATCCGAAGCGCCAGCTGCCGCGAGATCTCCTGCGCGCTGCCGAGCATCGCATCTTGCTCCCGGTCCTAGATCAGAGCGGGCTCGACCTCGTCATCGAAGCGGTCACCGGTGGAATTCCTACGCGGCGGATCGATCCTGATCTCGTGCGTACCATCGAAATCTCCGATCTACCGATAGCACTCCGGGGAGCTGCCTCGCCGGACAACTGTTTGGATGCCGTTGCAAGGGTCATGGCCGCCAAGGCTGATTACCTCCAGACGGGCGTGACACTGGAAGAGCTCGACGGTTACGGCGCCGCGAAGGATTGGGGGCTGGCTCTTGCGTCCGATTTGCAGGCCTACCGCACTGGTGGTTTGATCTGGGATGCCATAGACAACCGAGGATTGCTTTTATCGGGTCCGCCCGGTGTTGGCAAAACAAGCTTCGCACGCGCATTGGCAAAGTCGGCACACGTTCCACTTGTAGCAACATCCGTCGCGGAGTGGTGCGCATCGGACTATCTCTCCGGCACCTTGCAGGCAATCCGCAAGGTGTTTGCGCAAGCTCGGGCGCAGGCGCCCTGCATCCTATTTATCGACGAGCTCGACGGCATCTCAGACCGCGCGCAGATCCGTGGCGAGAACGTCCAATACTGGACGCAGATCGTGAACCTGTTCCTCGAGTTGCTTGCTGGCGTCGAGGAGCGGCCGGGCGTGATCGTCGTTGCAGCCTCGAACCATCCCGACAGGATCGACCCGGCCGTAAAGCGGGCAGGGCGCTTGGATCGAGAGATCGTCATCGAAAAGCCTGACACGACAAACTTGGAGAAGATCTTCCGTCATCATCTCGGGGCCAACGTCCTCGCCGGCGATTCTCTGCTGCCACTCGCACTTGCCGCCCGTGGCAGAACGGGTGCCGATGTCGAAGCGTATGTACGCCGCGCTCGGGGCGCGGCGCGTCGTGCCGGGCGCCAGATCGACCTCAACGATGTCCTGATGGAGATCCGTCAGGGCCGAGATGGAATGCCCAGGGAGGCGCGCTTGCGCGCCGCAATCCACGAGGCAGGGCATGCAATCGTGGGCCGAGTGCTCGGTCGAGTCACGATCGTTGACCTATCGCTTCATGACGAAGGCGGCGAAGCTCAGTTCGCGCAGCTACCGAATGGTGCCGCAACGCTCCCGGAGATCGAAGCGGTACTCGCGGTTCTGCTGGCCGGACGCGCGGCCGAGGAGATAGAGTTCGGCGCAGCCTCGATCGGAAGCGGCCTCGGACCAAACTCCGATCTCGCCAAGGCGACCAAGATCGTGCGTTGCATGGATCTGCAGTTCGGCTACGGCAAACTGGGACTATTCCACGTCGACCCCGCCGAACGTGACCTCTTCCTCGCAAAGGGCATCGTCGATTCGATGGCCGATCGGTTGTGGGAGGCCTATGAGCGAGCCCGCGCAATACTGAAAACGCATTCGACCGCGCTGCGGGCTATTGCTTCGGAACTTGCCGAGGTCGGCTACCTCTCCGCACGAGACCTTGACCGAATCTTAAGGGATCAAGCAACCCACGCGCACTCAGCCGAGATGTCCGTACCGTCGGTTGCAACGGAGAAAGTCTGATGTTCGTGCTTCCTCTCGAAGAACCCGATATCGGCGAACTGCAGCCCCTGGTGGAAGCCATCGACGATTTTTGCAAAATTCTCGACGGCGACCGGGAGGCTGTCATCGAGGGCTTAGCCGAGATCCTGCGGCGTCGCATCGAGTTTGAAGCTTTAAGACAGCGAATGGACCCTCGGTAGGAATAACGGGCCGGGTTGGGCGCATCCTGTCGACTGGTTCGCCCTTCGTTCGTGAATGAAGCCGTAAGCTCGCCGGCTCCAATCAGATCGTCGCCGACCGAATCGACAGCGACGTTTTGAGCTGGCACCTCTTGGTGACAAGCGCCGACAAAGGAACGATGCTCTCGCGAAACGGACGAGCATGCCTTCCATTCGCAGATTACAGGATCCGAAAGAACCGACTGTGGTTGGAAAACCGCAAAGCTCCATCGCACCATTGTCTGCGGCTGAGTTTCGTGCGCGCCTGCGCGAGCTCGGCCGCACGCAAGACGGTTTCGCGCAGGAGATCGGCAGTTCGCTTCGCAGCGTCAACCGCTGGTCTAACGAGGGTCCACCGCCGGCGGTAGCATACCTCCTGGATCTGCTTGAGACCCTCGAATTGCATGTCGGGGCATCTCAGATGGAGCTTGCACCGAAACCACTAGACCTTGCAGTTCGAGACGAGCTCGACCGTGTTCTGGCACGGGCGACAGCGCTGGGACGCAGGACCGAAACTCTTAAAGATGTTCGCACTTGGCTGGCCGAAGTAGCAGACAAAGAAGATAGACCGGCCGGGCGACTATCAATCGAAGATTGAATCAAACCGAAAATCTATCAAAAGCAGTACGCAAACATAGCACGTCGGGTAATTCTCAAATTTACCACCGCAATCCACAGGCCCGACATTGGCATCTCAGCTTGTAATACGCCAATATGGCGCTACCATTACACCATAGCCATTTCGAGAAATTGTCCCTGCTTTGCGGTGATCCGCACTCTCGGCTATTAGTACCTAGCTAGATCGCAAATATGTTCCTGTCTATGGCATAGTCGACTTCGCGCAACGTTGTGATGCCGGCTTTTACGAGAGTGTGGAGCCGATCATCATGTTTGCACCAAGGCAAAAAGAACCTCAGCGACGGGAATTAATCACACAAAGGCCTGGCTTTAGATCCTGCAAGACCTTAGCCCCTATCCTCTATGTACAACGCTGGCATCGCGACATACTAATACAGCTCACGCTCGATGCCGCCGTACGACGAATAACAGCTGGACCAGGCTCGGCTTCAAGCGGAATTCTCGATCTCATCGTTGAGATGGACACTGGAGTTGTCCGTCTGCTCGGAGTTCGAGACGAGCTCGAGCTGCCGGCCGCTTTCGAAGATCAAGTGGATATTTGTCTTCGCAGATCCGCAGTGATCCAAGAACCCAGGATGAGTAATGCAAGAATAATATGGTCGATGCGAAAGAAAATCGTACCACCTGCGGATAGATTGAGAATCTTGATGCGCTTACAAAACGCACCAAGTGATGGAGTGGCAATCTCGGCGCTTATTTCCTGCGTTAACACATCTTCCATCGAGCCGGTGGACGCGGTCCTGTCCCTCGCTTGTGATGGCCTCCTCGTCCTTGATATCGACAGCCCGCTGGTTCCGGAGACGATGGTCCGGATTTGCCCTAGATCCGAAAAAGTCGACGAGTCGAATAGATCTCGGTCTCGAGATCCGGCCTGCTCACCGCACGATTGAACGTGACGAAGCATCTTGGTTGAGTCTGTCGTCCGAAGTGGCCGCAGCGTGTTGCATACTCTGACAGAACTCTCATCAGTTCGAAATGCATCCTCCTACAAATTCTTGATGAATTGTGAGACAGGCTTGGCCTTTCATCAGCCAGTGAAGCGACTGTACACGGTGGACATCTCACCGAACGATAAGCTGTGACCGCCTGCCGGAAAATCTCGCCCCCCAAATCTGTTCGATCACGACGTGTAAATATAGATATTCGGCAATAAAACTACACAGTTTCCGTAGTACAACCGCGAGTTTATAATCTGATACACAATTTTTTATATCTGATCAAAATTTTGAGACTGTTCCAGTGGAGCGAAGCGCGCACAACTTGATCGCAAGCGCACGTGTCTCGAGACGTTTTCTAGAAAGGCGTCGGCTCAGCCCCAACAAAGGAGCCAGAGGCAGTAAACCCGACGTTTGTTGGCGTGCTTCATTGCATCAATAGAGATTTTCACTCCTTCGAAGAAGGAGTGGCGGTGTGGCTGCGCGCACACGCAGAAGAGTCATCAAGAAGAAACGGGCCGATAGGATTTTTACCAACCTGAGGTAATAGAATTGGCTCGATTTGAGTGAATGGCTCGATCCGATGGTCTATAAGACTAGGAAGAAATCTTACTTTGCAGCTTCAAGCGAGCCTTCATTTGGATGGAGAGCAGTGGGATGACTTGCCCACATCATTCCTTCCCGATAGCATTCGGTGGCCGAAGCAGTGTCGGGAAAGACGTTCGGCTCTGAAAGCGACCCTCGGCCAAAGCCCGCGATCTTTCGAAGGAGAATGATCACCATGTCACGGAACAAGACCGATCCGCCTACAACGCAAGAAGCACGCGATCCTTTGGATCGCGTGCTTCCTCAAGCGCAGTAGGGTCAAGAGCGGGCGCCTTCGAAACCCTCGCTCAAAACCCAAATCTCGAACCACACCCGGCTGGCCGGACGCAATTGCGTTCGCTCTGCGACGACGTTTTTGCCAGATTCGGCAACGTCGCGCAACGAGCGCGCATGGATGCGCTTTGACCAGCAGGTGAGGTCGACCTTTCGAGGAGACTTCCCATGAATCTGTCGCGCATATCGAAACCAGACTTCCTGCCAAGCAGTTTTTCGGTTCTCCAGCCGATACAGAAGGCTTGGCGAAAATCTCATTGTGTGCTGTGGATCCACGAGTATGAATTCGAAGGCTGGGCAGTAGATCAGCCCGCTTCTCCGGGAGGATCTCAGGCGGCTAACCTACGCTTCTACATCGGGCTGCCATCGGCAGCGTTCGCGCCGTTTCAGATCAACTCCGAATATCAGCCGAGAGGAGGCTGACAGGCCTGGGGTCGAGATATCGAGGGCTGCCTACCGTGCCCCCCCGCCTGCAAAGCCGTCACGTCGGTCGGCCGAACCCATCACGCAAGCTAGTCACGGGACGACGCGACTGCATCACGGGTGAATTTCCATCTGGCAAGCCAGGAATGGGTTACCGCATGGTGGCCTACGAGGGGCTGCTCGCTAGGGACTTTATCATCCTACTCGAGCAGGACGATTCCGTCCTACGCTACCAGGAGGAACCCACCGCCTTTTGGTGGCACGATGGCTTCCGGAGACGAAGCTACACGCCAGATTTCGCCGTGGATCTCGACGATGGGCGCTCAATATGCGTCGAGGTCAAACCACTGAAGAAGGTGGTCAAGCTTGGCTGGGATGAATTCCGCCCCCTCATCGAAGTTGGAGCACGAGCAGCCGGCTACGATAGCTTCGAACTTTGGACCGAGATCGAGATCGACGCGCTCGGAGTTGCGAACGCGGCGCTGATTGCCAGCGAGCGTAGCTTCGTCGTCGACGAAACGGAGCAGCATACCATGCGGATGGTTTTGGATCGTTTTGGCGGCCTGGGCCGCGTCCGTGAACTTCGGGCAGCCTCAAGCCTCGGGGCTCGTGCTTTCCGAGCCATCGTCTCCCTTGTGGCCCGCGGAGAAGCCGAGCTCGCTGATTTAGGACGGCCCTTCGATGACTACGCTCTTATCCGACGTTCCACTGAGAGAAGGTAGATCCATGCCAGGACAAGCGTTTCGCTTCGGCACTTACCAGGATTCGCTCCCCAGTTGGCACCGAGATCCCTTTCGCATTGATGCGCAACGCGACGAGCGAATCTTGCGGCGACTTCGAACCGCTCGTACGGCGCCGCTCCCCAGCGAAGCTGCTACGGGTCTCCAGGACAGCAGTCAGCGGCGCCAAACTAGAAGCGTGATTGGACGGAGGCAGACATGCGCATGAGCGTCTGCCAAATCCGCCTGCACGAAGACGCCATCGTCATCATCGAAGGCGTGTATCACAAGGTGCTCTCGCGCGATGAAAGCGGCGTGACCCTACGCACTCTCGGAGCGCGACCAGTCTCGATCACGAAGACGCATGCTGAGCTCGCCGAGCTCTACTTTGGTGAGCCTAGACGACTACAGCTGATTACCGACTTAACTGACGGACTACCTCAGGCTGTCAAGGACAATATTCTTCGCAGCATTGATAGCTTCACCGTCCATCAGCAGGAGGTGGCATTGATGCGCCTGGACTATATGCAGGCCTGCGATCAGTGCTTCGCCTTGGGCACTCATACGAAGGTTCCCCAAGGTTTTGACGATATTTCGCAGCGCGTCGCAGCCGAGCGTCGCGAACGGGCCATCGAGCATGAATGCTCCAATCCGGCCGACGTGCCGCTCGAACGGTGGAGCGGCTCCGCGCTCAAGGGATGGTACGGGCGCTGGCGCAAGGGAGGCAGGTCTCTCGCGGCATTGATCCCGTTGGATGATCGGAAGGGGCGTACGGGTTTTCGCCTGGACCCGGAAGTCGAACACATTATCGCGAAACGGATACGCGAGGACTGGCTCCTACTAAACGGCCCTCCCTTGAGCCAAGTCATCAATCTCATCCAAGGTGAAATCGAGCGTAGAAACAACAAACAAGTTATAGCGTTGAAGACGCCGGACGGAATGACCATTCGGCGGTGGGTGAAGGCGAACGTCAGTCTGTTCGACCAAATCAGACATCGAGAGGGCAAGGCGGCGGCGGAGCAGCATTTCAGGCACGTCCAAAGGGCTCCTCAGTCAACGCGTCCGCTTGAGGTCGTCGAGATCGACCATACACCCCTCGACGTATTGGTCTTGGAAAGCGATGGAAGTCCGGCGCGGGACCGGCGTCGCAGGGAAAAGCGGACGAAGCGCGTCTGGCTTACGATCGCGATCTGCGCCACTACCCGGATGATTGTCGGATTTCACATCAGCGACGAACGCCCGTCTTGGACGTCGGTCATGCACTGTCTGCGCATGGCGGTGCTGCCGAAGGACTTATCCAACGTTCGAGTCATGACGGCTTGGCCTGTGTTCGGCATTCCCGAGGTGGTCAAACTCGACAATGGACGTGAATTCCACTCCCGCTCGATGAAGGCAGCTGCCGGGCAACTGCGGTTCGAACTCCGCTACATGCCGCGGCGCAAGCCACACCTTAAGGGGAAAGTCGAACGTGTCCTTGGCACGATTGCACGCGATTTCTGTGCCTACCTACCGGGTCGGACTTTTCGAGATGTCCGCGAGAAGGGCGATTACGACAGCGTCGGTCTGGCTGCTCTGACACTTCCCCAAATCGTCGAATACTTTACGTTATGGGTCGTCGACATCTATCACAATCGTGAGCATGGCGGCTTGCTTGGTCGCACGCCCCTGCAACGCTGGCAGGATCTGGGAGGTTGGGGCGTACGCCTGCCGCCGTCGGCCGACGACCTCGATCCACTGATCGCATTGGTCGTGCCAAGAACAATCCAACGGGATGGAATCACCTACCTCGGCCTTACCTATCAGTCGAACGAATTGAGGGGAGTCCGCCGCAGGAAAGGCTTCCACTTCGGCGATGAATTCCTCGTCAAGGTCGATGCATCCGATCTCAGTCACCTCCTTGTCCTCGTCGACGAAGGGGTCGGCTGGATCAAGGTCCCTTGCATTGATCCCCTGGCAGACGGCACCTCCCTTGCAGAGTGGCGCGACGTTGTCCGGACGGCCCGACGCATGACTCGAGAGGGCCAGCGCGTTGCACGTGCGACCCTTTTCCGTTCGATGGAGCTGCTTCGAGCCGAGTGCCGAAAGGCCGGCGTTAGGCCGCAACGGTTGGTCGATACCGATATCGACTGGTTCCGCGAGCACGCGGACGACCTGATGTTCGACATCGCTGGGGAGGCAGAGGACGATCAAGCCCATGGGGTCGAGCGCCTGCGTACGCGGCGCCCGGCGAGGTCTGCCCGGATGAACTCGGCCGAAAGCGGGAGAGCTTCGGCGCGTGTTGGACAAGGCGGCCGCCAGTTCATCGCTTCCCATGGCCAAACCGTAGCCCTGCCTGCGGTTTTTGCGGCGCAGGCGCACGCGTCGACCTCGTCGGCGGTGCCAAGCGCCGAGGCGTTCGACGCCGATGATCCCGACAACTGGACCGCCGAGTAGGGGCCAACCCATGCTGCAAGTGAACGATCCGAAGATCCTCCGTCCTGACGTCACGGTCACCGAGCTCCGAGAGGACGTCCCCAGGCTGCGCGAGCGATTTGCCGTTGCCGCAAGTTCTCAAGACTTGGAACGACGGGCATGGAAAAAGAGCGTCGACAGCATTCACATCAACACGAACGTCATTATCAATGGAGTTGCTCGCTTCAACCAAATGCTGGACAACGTTGCGGCAGAGATCGAAGGAGATTGCCTCATCATTCCGGCACCATCTGGAGCCGGGAAGTCACACCTTCTTGCTCGGCTACAGAAGAATTCGCTTCTCGCGCCGTTTAGCGACGAGACGGGTCCCGTCCGTCCGCTGGTCTTCATCAAGGCGCCGAGTCCCTGCACCCTAAAAACCTTGGGACTTTCTCTGTATAAATCTATGACAGGAGATGATCTAAGCGCAAATCTCAGAGAACACGACATCTGGTCCCGTGTTGTAAGCCAGATGCATGCCCAGCTTGTCTCCGTCCTTATTATCGATGAATTTCACCATACTTTGCGGGGACGCACCAGCGACGAGCGGCGAACCTTGGTAGAAACCTTGAAAAACCTCGTCATCCCGAACCCGGAAGATCCCCTTTTATCGCCCGGAGCAGTCACGCGGCCCATATGCCTCGTACTTTCGGGTATGCCCTGGTTGAGGCAAGTGCTCAAGGAAGATTTCCAACTGGTTCGACGACGTGCAGTTGTTTCCATCAAGCCCTTGGACCACACGGGTCCCGGTGTGAAGAAGGCCGAAAAATTCCTGAGCTTGGTTGAGCCAAAACTTGGATTCCCCGACCCTTCCGGCCTCTCCGACCCCGACATGGTCCAGCGCATGCTGAAGGCTTCGTCGGGATACACTGGGCGCATGATGCACCTAATCAAGAAGGCAGCCTTTCGCGCCATTGATCAGGGCGCCCCCTGCATCGATCAGACCAAGCACCTGGCCTTCGTATTCGAGGAAATCTTCGAAGTGGGCGCACGTCGCAATCCCTTCCTTGTACCGAACATCTCGATTTGCCCGAAAATCAAGGAAGCCGAGTTCGACACGCTCACTCGTCTGGTTGGCATGGGTGAAGACAAGACGCCCGCTGACGACGTCTCGTAGGAGGATGCCGATGCGCCTGACCATTATCCCGCCCGTGTTGAAGGGTGAGACCGCGGCCGCGCACTTACTTCGCGCCTTCGACATCAATGGCGAGCCTTGGAGCCGAGAGCGCCTCAGGACCGCCGGACACACCTTGAGCGACATCCTTCAGGGGCGCACGGCCAAACCCTTCCTGGATTTCCTAGGCCGAGACGACGATATGGTACGAAGGTGGACACCCGCCGAGGTGACGAAACGGGGAGTCACACTCGGGGGTGAGAAACTTCATAGGGATGACTGGACCACCTCGGAACGGCGCTGGTGTCCATGCTGCTGGGAGGACGATCTTCGCGCGCCTCCATCGGGACGTCATCTACATTGGAACATCTATCGCCGCTTCTGGTGGGACGTGGCCGTAGTCAAGACGTGTCCAATACATTGTACCCGCTTGGCCACGACTTGCATGACTTGCGGAACGGACGTCACTTGGGAAGCGGGCTCGCTGACCCGCTGCAGGAATGGCCACTCTCTGCTGACCTGCAAGGGTATATCGATCGCGGGTCGAGAAACGTTGGCGGACGCCTACGTCGTCGGACGTTTGGGCGGCATGCCTCGAGTAGATGTACCGATTCTCGACGGCCTAACGCTGGACGAGGCCTGCGATACGATGGAACGCTTGGGCGTTGCTCTCCTAGGGGGAGCAACTGGAGCCCTGTCAAAGTTTCCATCTGAACGCCATGCCGAGATACATTCAGCCGGTTTCGAAATTGCCCGAGACTGGCCTGACGCCTTCGATGCTCTACTAGACAAATTGGCGCGAGCTGATCACGTTGGGTTAGGTGCCTGGGGCGCAGAACAGGTTTATGGATATCTCTATCTATGGGCCAAGCGGCTACCAGTGGGCTTCAGCGGGAACGCCATCAGAGCGGCTCTTTTCACACATTCCGCAGCGCGAGGACCGGTTCACAAGACTTCGGTGGTGAACCGTCAGGCTGTTCAGCCCCTGCTTAGCCTTTCAGACCTCGCGACACGGTGCGGACGCTCACCACAGATTGCAGCAGGGTACCTCAAGGCACTCGGCGCATGGCCTAAACGAACAAAAAGGGGAACACCACTCGCCATTACTCAGGAAGTTGCCGACGAAATTTGTGCAATCCACGCCCGAATCGTTCGGGCAGATGAACTACCTGCCATGATTGGGCTGGCAAAGCGCCAGATCTACATGTTGGTTTCGGCTCGAATCATACTACCGGCCGAGATTCATCGACGATCAGGTGTGAAAACGGACGTGTTCGACAGAGACGAAATAACTGCTGTTTTAGACCGGCTCCGCGGTACTGCGCCGATCGTGGATGTCACTCCGATCGAACTTCTCCCGCTCGCACGTGCCAGCAAGTTCGCCAGAGTTGACGGTGTTCGAGGTAGCGCCGCCATGATCCTTGCCGGACACCTGAAGGTCAAAGCGGTCCTACGCGATGCACCCGGGTTTGCTGGTTTGCTCGTCGATCCGCAGGACATCAGGATTGCACGGCGTGCGCAGGCAGGCGGTGGCCTCACCCTTGAACAAGTTGGACGACGCATCAAGGTCCCAACCGACAACATCGGCCGGATAGTTCGAAAGGGCCTACTGAGAGGAGTCATGTCGCCCTGTGGAGAGATCTTGGTCAAGGAGGATGCATTGGCTGCCTTCGAGGCCACCTACGCAACCACAGGCGCGCTCGCCAGGGAGATCGGAACCGGCATCCGTTGGATGAGGGAAGCCCTGGATCAAGCCGGCATCGAGCCGGTCTTCGAAACGAGGGCCAGAAAGACGACGGCGGTGTGGTGCCGAAGCAAAGTACTGTCAGACCTCCAGCGACGAATGCAGAAGTCGCAGGCGCTGCAATCCTAGGCATGCCTGAGGCCTGTGTAAGCCTTAGTTCTCCTGCGAGCTCCTACAGCACCGCAAGCCCCGACTTCGACGGACCTCGCCATGCAGTGCGTCACTCTGGATCCACTTCTGAGAACGCGCGACAGATGATTGTACGGCCGGGTTGGGTCGAGGCCGTGTCAAAACGCATTGATCGTGGCCGCCAGCATCGATCAGCAGGATGACGACGGCGGCGCAGCGGGCAGCTTTAGGCTCGAATGGCCTGGATGAGCCAAGTTGCACCGAACAGGCGGATCATCCGCTTCACGTTGTAGGCGAGGATGGCGAGGCTCATCTCGGTTCTCACGCCTTTCAGGCCCTTCGTCAGGAAGGGCGTACTGCCCATCCAGGCTTTCAGCGTCCCGAAGACATGCTCGACCGTGGCGCGCCGGACCGCCATGGCATCGGGCATGGCATCGAGCCGCCTCTGCATGGCCTCCAGCACCGCCTCGTGCTTCCAGCGCTTGAAGCGCTTGACCTTCTCGGGCGTGCAGCGCGCCCGCGTCGCGCAGGCATGACAGGCGTCCAGGTTGCGGTAGTGGTCGATGTCACCGTGTCGATCGGAGCGCGCGTTGGACTTCGTCAGCACAGCGCCGGCGGGGCAGACGTAGTGATCGGCCGCGGCATCGTAGACGAAGGCGGCGCGCACGAAGAGCCCCTTCTTGGCCCGACCCGACGTGTCGGCCCGCGGCATGGCCGGCAGGACGCCCGTGCCTTCGCAGGCCAGAACCTCATCGCCGTTGTAGTAGCCGCGATCGGCCAGAACTGTGATCTCCTGCTCACCGATGGCCTGTCTGACCTGACCGCCCATCGGCACGAGCTGGGTGCGGTCGTGGCCCTCGTTGACGACCTCATGGGCCACGACGAGATGATGCTCGGGATCGACGGCGATCTGGACGTTGTAGCCGACGATGCCGGTGCCGCGCCCGCTCGTCGCCATCGAGCGGGCGTCCGGGTCGGTCAGGGAGACCTGCCCGTCGTCCGCGATCTCCACCTGCGCCTGCATCTCGCGCAGGAAGGCCATCTGTCGGCGCAGAGCGGCAATCTTCTCGCCGATGCGCTGCGTCCGCGCCTCGGGAACGTCGCTGCCTTCCCTGTCCGCCCGGTCGAGCGTCGCGAGATAGCGGGCGATGCTGACCTCCACCTGTTCCAGGCGCTTGGCGACCTTGGCCACGGTGTAGTTGCGGTCCCGGTTGTTGACCGCCTTGAACTTCGACCCGTCCAAGGCGACGGTTGCCCCAGCGAAGAGATGCAGATCGCGGCACAGCACCACGAACTGCCGACAGGCCGCCTGGATCGCAGGTCCGTTGTCGCGCCTGAAGTTGGCGATCGTTTTGTGATCGGGAGCCAGGCGGCCAGTCAGCCACATCACCTCGATGTTGCGCTGCGCCTCCCGCTCAAGCCGCCGGCTCGACGGGACCCGATTGAGGTAGCCATAGAGGTAGAGCTTCAGAAGCGTGGCCGGATCATAGGCAGGCCGTCCCGTCGCCGCGGGCTCGAAGCGGGTGAAGCCGAGGGTGCCGAGATCGAGTTCGTCGATGAAGGCCTCGATCACCCGAACCGGATTGTCCGCGGTGACATAATCGTCCAGCGAACTGGGCAGCAACCAGGACTGCCGACGATCCTGCCCTTCGACGAACCGACGCATGCTGGCCTCCGCAGATGAGGCCGCAAGTCTATCTCAGAAGGGACTTTTGACACAGCCTCGGTCGGAACCCGCCCGTCCTTTCGACGACCGGGTCGGGTGGTTTTCGGCCTGTCAGCTTTGGGGTGCGCGAATTGATAAAGCGGACGCTTGCTTCGAAGTCACCGCGAGTTGGCTCGTAGCGAGCCGCAAGCCTCCGCTCTTTCATGACGCGGCCAGCAAGGCCTCCGGCGTCCCGCGGCGGAAGACCGCTCCGGGATGGCTTGCCTTCAGGAGTGGGCCGCTGCCAGGGAAAAGCTTCTCGCGCATTGTGCCCTCCGCATACTGAGTCTTGAAGGCGCCACGCGTCTGGAGTTCCGGCACGACGAGGTCGACGAAAGCTTCCAGGGTTTCCGGCGCTACCGCGCGGGTCAGGTTGAAGCCGTCGGCGTCAGTGGCCTCGGCCCAGGCGACGAGTTCGTCGGCGACTTCCGAGGGCGCGCCGACGATGAAGGGCGCCCGGGCCCCGCGCGGGCCGAACGCTGCGAAGTCCGCCCGGGTGAAGGGCCGCTCCCCGGCTTGCGTCAGGGTCTCCACCAGGGACTGCATGGCGTTCGTCTGGACATAGGCCAAGCCCTCTTCGGGCCCCAGGGTCGAGAGGTCGATGCCGGTCCAGCCCGAGACCAGGGCGAGCTGGCCCTCGACGTCGATGTAGCGCGCATACTCGTCGCGTAAGGACAGGGCCTCGGCGCGGGTCGGCGCCACGATCACCGTGGCGCCGAGGAACATGCGGATGTCGTAAGGGTCACGCCCTGCGGCGCGGGCCGCCTCGCGCAGGTCGCGCACGGCCTTGGCGGCGAGCGGCTTCGTCTGGCCGTTGAGGAACACGGCCTCGGCGTGGCGCCCCGCGAAGAGCTTGCCCCGCCGGGAGGTGCCCGCCTGGTAGAGCACCGGCGTGCGCTGGGGCGAGGGCTCGGCGAGGTGGCGGCCGTCGACGCGGTAGTAAGGACCGTCGTGCCGGATGCGGTGGACCCGTTCCGGATCGGTGAAGACGCCGCCGGCCCGGTCGCGCCGCACGGCGCCCGCCTCCCAGCTGCCCTCCCACAGCTTGTAGGCGGCCTCCAGAAAGTCGTCCCCCGCCTCGTAGCGGGCGTCGTGCGCCCGGGCCGTGTCCTGGCCCATGCCGCGGGCGCCGCTCTCGAGATAGCCGGTGACGATGTTCCAGCCGACCCGGCCGCCGGTGAGGTGGTCGAGGGTCGTGATCCGGCGGGCGAAGAGATAGGGGTGCTCGTAGGTCAGATTGGCAGTGACGCCGAAACCAAGATGGCGCGTCGCCTGCGCCATGGCGGGCACCAGCAGGAACGGATCGAGATTGGGCGCCTGCGCGGCCCGCGCCAGGGCCGTGTCGGCGCTGCCGCCGTAGACGTCGTATTGCCCGAGCACGTCGGCGAGGAAAATTCCGTCGAAGAGGCCGCGCTCGGCGGTGCGCGCCAGATCGACCCAATAGTCGAGGCTGTAATAGGCGCTGCCGGTGTCGCGCGGATGCCGCCACAGGCCGGCCCAGGTATGGCCCGGCGAGGCCATCTGGAAGGCGTTCAGCCGCAGTTCTCGGCGCATCGTCATCGGAGGATCCGTCCGCAGGGTGGGAAGGTCAGGGTATTGGTCCCGTCCATCCGGTCAACAAGAACGTTCTTTTCCTCAATGACTTCGTAGTAGCAGGATCGTTCATCCATGGATGATCGAAGAGATACGCATCCCAAATTGGTGCGATATCACGGTATTATCGGCACGAAGACTTGAGTTTCGAGCGATAATCCCGGATTCCAACGGCTGCCGCCGCGTCTGGTCCGTTGGTTCGGACGCGGCTCAGGACGGGATTGCAGGATCATGTCGCAAACGGATGCGGGCTGGGGTGCCGGCCCGAGCGCTCGCTACGAGGACCTCGCCGCACGCTTCCGACCGGCCTTTGCCGAGATCCGTGCGACCGCCGTGGCCCGGGACGGCGAACGCCGGTTGCCGCATGCCGAGATCGGCTGGCTCAAGGAAGCGGGCTTCACCACCCTTCGGCTACCGGAAGCGGCGGGCGGGCACGGGGCGAGCCTGCCCGAACTGTTCAATCTGCTGATCGAGCTGTCGCAGGGAGATTCCAACGTCACCAACGCGCTGCGCGCGCATTTCGGCTTCACCAAGGACGTGCTGTGCTCGACCTCGCCCGAATGGCGGGCGCGCTGGACCGAGCGGATCGCCGCCGGGGAGACCATCGGCAGCGGCGTCTCCGAGACCGGGGAGGCCAAGGTCGGCCAGTTCGACACCATCCTCCGCCGGCGCGGGGCCGAGCGGGTCGTCGACGGTCGGAAGTTCTATACGACCGGCTCGCTCTTCGCCGACTGGATCCACCTCTCGGCCCAGGACGAGGACGGCGCGCCCGTGGTCGCGGTGGTCTCGACCCAGGCCCCGGGCGTCGAGATCGTCGACGACTGGGACGGGTTCGGGCAGGCGCTGACGGCGAGCGGCACCGCGCATTTCACCGGGGTGGTAGTCGAGGCCGATTGGATCAAGCCGGACCCGGCGCGCTTCCCCTACGCCATGGCGTTCTTCCAGCTCGTGCACCTCGCCACGCTGGCCGGCATCGGCCGGGCGGCGGCCGAGGACGTCGCCCGGCTCGTGGGCGAGCGCCGGCGCGTCTACAGCCACGGCAACGCGGCCCGCACCGGCGACGACCCGCAGATCCAGGCGGTGGTCGGCCGCGTGCGGGGCAACGCCTACGCGGCCGGCGCCATCGTGCTGAAGGCGGCCGAGGCGCTGCAGCGGGTGTTCGAGGTCCGCCGCGACGGGGCCGATCCGACGGGATCGGCGGCGCTTGCCGACGTCGAGGTCAACCAGGCGGTCACGGTGGTGACGAACCTCGTGCTGGAGGCCACCACCGGCCTGTTCGACGCGCTGGGCGCCTCCGCGGTGAAGGAGGGCCTGGGCCTCGACCGCTACTGGCGCAACGCCCGCACCATCGCCTCGCACAATCCGCGGATCTACCGCGACCGCATCGTCGGGGCCTTCGCGGTCAACGGCACCGCGCCGCCGCGCGAGTACCGAGTCGGTTCGGCCTGAGGTCAGCCCGCGATGCCGGCCCGCTCCGACCGCATGCGCCTCGGCGCCTTCCTGTATCCTGGCGGGCACCACGTCGCGGCCTGGCGGCACCCGTCCGCCCAGGCCGATGCCGGGGTCAACGCCGCGCATTACCGGCGGATCGCCAGGACGGCGGAGGCGGCGAAGTTCGATCTGATCTTCCTTGCCGACGGTGTCGCGGTCCGGGGCGAGGACATCGACGCCCTGAGCCGGACGGCGATCCGCTACGTCGGGCAGTTCGAGCCCCTGACCCTGCTCTCCCACCTCGCGGCGGTGACCGAGCGGATCGGCCTCGTGGCCACCGCCTCCACCACCTACAACGAGCCGTTCCACGTCGCCCGCAAGTTCGCCTCCCTCGACCACCTCAGCGAGGGCCGGGCCGGCTGGAACCTCGTGACCTCCGCCGATCCGCGCGAAGCCTGGAACTTCAGCCGCGAGAGCCACCTCGCCCATGCCCACCGCTACGCCCGGGCGGAGGAGTTCGTCGACGTGGTCCGGGGCCTGTGGGATTCCTACGCGGACGACGCCTTCGTGCGCGACCGGGAGTCCGGCCGGTTCTTCGACCCCGACCGGCTGCACCTGCTGGCCCACGAGGGCGCGCATTTCTCGGTGCGCGGCCCCCTCAACGTGCCGCGCCCGCCGCAGGGCCACCCGGTCGTGGTGCAGGCCGGCTCCTCCGAGGCCGGCAAGGCGCTGGCCGCCCGCACCGCCGAGATCGTCTTCACCGCGCAAGAGACCCTGGCGGATGCGACCGCCTTCTACGCCGACGTGAAGGGCCGCATGGCCGGCTTCGGGCGCGACCCCGATCATCTCAAGATCATGCCCGGCGCCTTCCCGGTCGTCGGGCGCACGGAGGGCGAGGCTCAGGACCGCTATGGGGAATTGCAGGATCTGATCCACCCCGTGGTCGGCCGCTCGCTCCTCGAACAGCTCGCCGGCGCCGACCTGTCGGCCTATCCGGACGAGGCCCCGGTGCCGGACCTGCCCGAGACCGAGGGCGGCAAGAGCCGGCAGGCCTTGATGCTGACGCTGGCAAGGCGCGAGGGGCTGACCATCCGCGAGCTCTACCTGCGCATCGCCGGCGCGCGCGGGCACTGGACCCTCGTCGGCACCCCGGGCCAGATCGCCGACGCGCTGCAGGAGCGTTTCGAGGCCCACGGCGCCGACGGCTTCAACATCATGCCGCCGACCCTGCCCGGCGGCCTCGACGACTTCGCCGCCCTGGTGATCCCCGAGCTTCAGCGCCGCGGCCTGTTCCGTACGGACTACGAGGGCCGCACCCTGCGCGAAAACCTCGGCTTGCCGCGGCCGCCCCATCGCCTCCCCGCCGCCGCGATCCGGGTGCCGACCGCCCCATGACCCGTCCCTCCTCTACGCATCAGGACCCCGAGCCCATGACGATCCGCCCGCGGCGCCGCCACGTCTCCCTCAACCGCCGCTTTCTCCTCGCCGCCGCCTGCGTGGCCCTCCTGCCGCTGGGCGCGGCCCGGCGGAGCGAGGCCGCCGAGGTGACGGAGGTTCGCCTCGACTGGGCGACCTACAACCCGGTCAGCCTTGTCCTGAAGGAGAGGGGCTTCCTCGAATCCGCCCTGAAGGAGCGGGGCATCGCCGTGCGCTGGACGCAGTCGCTCGGCTCGAACAAGGCGCTGGAATTCCTGAACGGCGGGGCCATCGACTTCGGCTCCTCGGCCGGGGCGGCCGCTCTGCTGGCGCGCCTCAACGGCAACCCGGTCAAGGCGATCTACGCCTACTCGCAGCCGGAATGGACCGCCCTGGTGACCACGAAGGACAGCGGTATTCGGACGCCCGCGGACCTCAAGGGCAAGCGGATCGCGGTGACGCGGGGCACCGATCCGCACATCTTCCTCGTCCGCGCCCTCCAAGGCGCAGGGCTCACCGAGAAGGACGCCAAGCTCGTCCTGCTCCAGCATGCCGACGGGCGCACCGCCCTGGAGCGCGGCGACGTCGACGCCTGGGCCGGCCTCGACCCGATGATGGCGGCCTCCGAGATCGAGGGCGGCACCCGCCTGTTCTTCCGGGACCCGGCCGCCAACACCTGGGGCGTCCTCGACGTGCGCGAGGATTTCGCCAAGGCCCATCCGGACCTCGTGAAAGTTGTCATCGCCGCCTACGAGCAGGCGCGCACCTATGCGATCGCCAACCCGGAGGCCGTGACGCGCGCCCTCGTGGCCGCGACCAAGCTGCCCGAAGCCGTGATCGCCCGCCAGCTCGCCCGCACCGATCTGAGCCGGCCCGAGATCGGCCGGGTCCAGGCCGAGAGCATCCGAGCGGCGGGTGTCGCCCTTCAGCAGGCCGGCGTGATCCCGGCGGAGACCGACGTGGCCGCGGCCGTCGACGGGCTGATCGATCCCCGCTTCACAGCCGGGTCCGAGCGGTGAGCGCGGGAACCGCGTCCCCGCTCCTCGCGTCCGGCACGGGAGGCGACGGCACCGCTCCGGCAATGCCCGGGCTGAACCGATCCTGGCGACGGGGTGCCGGTCGCACGGGCGGGCGCCTCGTCCTCGGCATCCTGATCCCCCTGGCCCTCGCCCTGGGCTGGGAGCTCGCTATCCGGTCGGGCCTCGCCCAGGGGCGGCTGCTGCCGCCGCCGAGCCGGGTCCTGGGGACGCTGCTGGCGCTGGCCCAGTCCGGGGACCTCCGCCTGCACGTCCAGGCGACGCTGCTGCGCGTCGCCCTCGGCTTCGTGGCCGGCGCCGGGGCGGGCATCCTCGTGGGCGCCCTCACCGGCACGCTGCCGCTGGCCCGTCACCTCCTCGACCCCAGCCTGCAGGCCCTGCGGGCGGTGCCCTCGCTCGCCTGGGTGCCGCTCTTCATCCTCTGGCTCGGCATCCTCGAGACGCCGAAGGTCGTGCTCATCGCCGTCGGGGTGTTCTTCCCGGTCTATGTTGGAGTTTCCGGCGCGATCGCGTCGGTGGATCGCAAGCTCGTGGAGGTCGGGCGCATCTTCCGCCTGTCGCGCCTCGCGCTCGCCCGCCGCATCCTCCTGCCGGCGGTACTACCCGGCACCCTGGTGGCGCTCCGCACCGGCCTCGGGCTCGGCTTCCTGTTCGTGGTGGCGGCCGAGCTGATGGGCGCCTCGGAAGGGCTCGGCTACCTCCTGGTGGACGGCCAGCAATTCGGGAAGCCGGACCAGATCCTGGCGGCCATCCTGGCCTTCGCCCTGTTGGGCAAGCTCGCCGACGGCCTCCTCGTCCTGGCGACCCGGCCGCTGCTGCGCTGGCAGGATGTCAGCCGCGGCGTCCTCTAGGACCGGCCCCGCCGAAATCATGGCTTCGGACACAGAGCGATGCTGACGATCCAGGACCTCTCGAAGACCTACGCGGACGGGACGCGGGCGCTCTCCGGCCTGACCCTCTCCCTCGCGCCCGGCGAGATCGTCGCCGTGGTGGGTGGCTCGGGCTGCGGGAAGACCACCCTCCTGCGCCTTGTGGCGGGCCTCGACGTGGCGACGGCGGGTTCCATCCGGCTCGACGGCGTCACCATTGACGGCCCGCATCCCGGCCTCGGCCTGGTCTTCCAGGAGCCGCGCCTGCTGCCCTGGCTCAGCATCGCCGAGAATGTGGGCTTCGGCCTCGCCGACCGGCCGGCGGCCGAGCGCCGGGCCCGGGTGGCCCGCGCCCTCGACCGCGTCGGTCTCGCCGAGCATGCGGGGCGCTGGCCGCGCGAGCTCTCCGGCGGCCAGCAGCAGCGCGTCGCCATCGCCCGGGCCTTCGTGGCCGACCCCCGGGTTCTCCTGCTCGACGAGCCCTTCTCGGCCCTCGACGCCGTCACGCGCGAGGACCTGCACCGCCACCTGCTGGCGCTCTGGGCCGAGGCCCGCCCGACCGTCGTCCTCGTCACCCACGACGTCGCCGAGGCCGCGTCCCTCGCGGACCGGGTCGTGGTCATGCGCCCCCATCCCGGCCGCATCCACGAGACGGTCGCGCTCGATGCGCCTCGCTCCGGGGACGCGGCGGCCCAGGATCTGACCGCGCGCACCCTGCGGGCCCTGCTGGACCAGTCCCTCGCCGCGCCCCCGCGTCCGGTGGCGCAGACCGCCTGACCGGCGCGGCCTACCAGCTCGTGAGCACCGCCCCGCCGAAGGTCGTCTCCACGAAGGCCTTGGTCTCCGGCGTGCGGTAGCTCTCCACCAGGGCCTTGACCCAGGGCTTGTCCTTGTCGGCCTCGCGGACCGCCAGCATGTTCACGTAGGGCCCCTTCGGCTCCTCCTTGAGGAGCGCGTCGGAGGGCTTGAGGCCGGCGGGCGTCGCGTAGTTGGTGTTGACCGCCGCGGCGTCCACGTCGTCGAGGGCGCGAGGCGTCTGGGCCGCGTCCACCTCGATGAAGCGGAGCCTGCGCGGATTCTCGACGATGTCTGCCACCGTCGGCTTGAACCCGGTGCCGGGGGCCAGCTTGATCACGCCGTTGTCCTGCAGGAGCAGCAGCGAGCGCCCGCCATTGGTCGGGTCGTTCTGGATCGCCACGGTGCCGCCGTTCGGCACCGCGTCGAAGCTTTTGTGGCGCTTCGAATAGATGCCGAGGGGGAAGTTCACCGTGAGGCCGACGCCGGTGATCCGGTAGCCCCGGTCGGCCTTCTGGTTGTCGAGGAAGGGCTGGTTCTGGAACGAGTTCGCCTCGATCTCGCCGGGCAAGAGGGCCTCGTTCGGCACGACGTAGCCGGAGAACTCGATGATCTGGAGATCGAGCCCCCGCTGCGCCGCGATCGGCTTCACCGCCTCGAGGATCTGCGCGTGCGGCCCCGGCGTCGCCCCGATGCGGAGCCGCGTCAGGGGTTCGGCCCGCACTGGAGCGGGCACAGCCGAGACGGACACGGCGAGGAGGGCGGCGAGGGTCAGGGCGCGCAGCATGGCGGATCGTCCGGGTTGGAGGCGGGAGGGGTGCGAAGGGGCGCGTCAGGCCTGCCGGATGCGCCGGTTCAGGCGCCGCGCCAGGCCCTCGCCGACGGTCTGCACCGCCTGGACGAGGACCACGAGGACGATGACCACGGCCAGCATCATCTCGGGCCGGAAGCGCTGGTAGCCGTAGCGGATGCCGAGATCGCCGAGGCCGCCGCCGCCGACGGCGCCGACCATGGCGGAGAAGCCGAGGAGGGAGACCACCGCCAGGGTCAGGCCCGACACGATGCCGGGCAGCGCCTCGGGGATCAGCACCTTGGCGATGATCTGCCCCGGGCTCGCCCCGAAGGCGCGGGCTGCCTCCACGAGGCCCGGATCGACCTCACGGATCGCCGCCTCGATCAGGCGCGCCAGGAAGGGCGTCGCCGCCACCGTGAGCGGGACCGTGGCGGCGAGGGTCCCGATGGAGGTGCCGGCGATGAGCCGGGTGAAGGGGATGATCGCCACCACTAGGATGATGAAGGGCGTCGAGCGGGTCGCGTTGACGACGAAGCCGAGCACGGCGTTTGCGATCGGCGCGGCGAGGAGCTCGCCCCGCCGGCTCGTGGCCAGGAAGATCCCCAGCGGCAGGCCGAACAGGGTGCCGAGGGAGGCGGCGAGCGCCACCATCGTGAGGGTGTCGCCGGTGGCCTGGACGAGGAGACGGATCAGTTCAGGCGACACGGGACGCCTCCTGGGCCGGCGGCAGGTATCCCAGGACCTGACTGTCGATGCCGTGCTGCGCCAGGTAGGCCCGCGCCCGTGCCGCCACGTCGGGCGCCGGCGGCAGCCCGATCGCCAGGGAGCCGAACGAACGACCGCCGATCTCGTCCACGGTGCCGGCCAGGATCGCGGCCTCGATGCCGGTGTCGCGGGCGAGCCGCGCCAGGATCGCGCTGCCGTCCGGGGCATCCTCGAAGGCGATGCGCAGCACCACGGTCGCGCCCGGGCGTGGGCCGGCTCCGATCCGCGCCGCCAGGACCGGGGGCAGCCCGTGGCCCATTTCGCCCGCGAGGAGGGAGCGCGTGATCTCGGTCTGCGGCCGGGTGAAGACGTCGAAGGCCGAGCCCTGCTCGACGATGGCGCCGTGCTCGATCACTGCGACGCGGTCGGCCACGGCGCGGATCACCGACATCTCGTGGGTGATGAGCACGATGGTGAGGCCGAGCTCCCGGTTGATGCGCGCGAGGAGCGCCAGGATCGACCGGGTGGTCTCGGGGTCCAGGGCCGAGGTCGCCTCGTCGGAGAGCAGCACCTCCGGCCGCGTCGCCAGGGCCCGGGCAATGCCGACGCGCTGCTTCTGTCCGCCCGACAGCTCGGCGGGATAGCGCCCCGCCTGATCCGTGAGCCCCACGAGATCGAGCAACTCGGCGACCCGCGCCCGGATCGCGACCGGTGCCCAGCTGGCGATCTCCAGGGGCAGCGCGACGTTGCCGGCGGCGTCCCGGGACGAGAGCAGGTTGAAGTGCTGGAAGATCATCCCGACCCGGGCCCGCAGGGCGCGCAGCTCCCGCGCACGCAGGGCCGACACCTCGGCATCCCCGACCCAGACACGGCCCGCACTCGGCCGCTCCAGGCCGTTGATCAGGCGGATCAGGGTCGACTTGCCGGCACCCGAGCGCCCGATGATGCCCAGGATCGACCCGGCCGGAACCGCGAGGTCGATGCCGTCCAGGGCGGCGACCGCCGCCCCGTTGCGCCGGGGCGCGTAGGTCTTCGAGACGGATTCGAAGCGGATCACGGCCTCGGCGGAATGGATGGTCGACGGCATGGACGGGATGATCCGCGGCCCGGCCCCGCGCTTGCCGATCTCGGGAGCCGGAAGACGAGGTCAGGTCTCTTGAAGCAAAGAAATGAGCTTCATTTATTCACGACCATTCCGCACTCAGTCAATGAAAGCAGAGGCCAAATTGCGACGCCATCAAGGATGAAAGCCGTGGTGCCGGACGGTCGCGCGAGAAGGGTCTTCCCCGGGCCCGCGATCCGCGCACCGGAGGCGTGATCCCGCTCCTGGCCATGATCAATGCCTCCCGGTGGAAAGAGGGGTGTGGGCCGCGTCACCCCGCGATGCAGTCCTGGACCGCCACCATTCTCGAGCATTGTCGATCCGCAGGCGCATTCCCCCAAGAAAGCGCACAAATTCGAAAAACTATTTTCTTTCGAAATCTTGGCGCGCGCCGGTAAATCTTCGGCACGGGATCGTGATCTCACAGCAACGGCACAAGTGATCCGCGAACGGTCCCGCGAAGACCGTCGGCGGCGCGGTGCGCGACGTTGTCCCACGAGACTTTCCACTGCGGGACTTGCGCCCTGCGGGACTTGCTCCGTGCAAGACTTGCCACCCGGAGACGATTCATGACCGACGACACGCCGCGCGGGACCGTCCTGTCGCGCCGGAGGATCCTGCGCGCCGGCCTCGGGGCCGCAGCGCTGGCGCCCCTCGGGATGCCGGCGCTCCACGCTGCCGAGCGGACCGTCCGCCTGAGCTACCAGCGCTCCTCGACCCTGCTCACCGTCCTGAAGGCGAAGGGTACCCTGGACGAGCGCCTGAAGGCCCTGGGCTTCGCGCCCTCCTGGCACCTCTTCACCAGCGTGATTGAGCCGATGAACGCCGGGGCCGTCGATCTCCACGCGGACGTCGCCGACGCGGTGCCGATCTTCACCCAGGCTGCCGATGCGCCGCTCACCTTCTATGCCCGCGAGGTCGGCTCGCCCTCGGCGGAAGCCATCATCGTCCCCGAGGACTCGCCGATCCGCTCCATCGCCGACCTGAAGGGCCGCATGGTCGGCGTCTCGCGCGGGTCGGGCTGCCACTTCATCCTGGCAGCCGCCCTCAAGCGGGCGGGCCTCGCCTTCACCGACATCAAGCCGGCCTATCTCCAAGCGCCGGAGGGGCTGGCGGCCTTCGGCCAGGGCAGCCTCGACGCCTGGGTGATCTGGGACCCGTTCCTCGCTATCGCGCAGGCCAAGCGGCCGGTGCGGGTGTTGGCCGACGCCACCGGCTTGTCGAGCTACCACCGCTACTATCTCGCCAACGACCGCTTCGTAGCCGAGAACCCGGGGGTCGTCAGGATCGTCTACGACGCGCTCCGGCAAGCGGGACGCTGGGTCAAGGCCGAGCCCGATGCGGCGGTGGCGCTCCTCGCGCCGATCTGGGGCGACCTCTCCCCGGAGGTGGTCGCCACCGTGAACCGGCGCCGGACCTACGAGGTCACGCCGGTGGTGCGGTCAGAGCTCGGCGAGCAGCAGGCCATCGCCGACACCTTCCGCGAGGCCAGGCTGATTCCCCGCGACCTCGACGCGACCGCGGTGAAGATCTGGCAGCCAGCGGCGGAGCGGGGCTGAGCGCATGACCCATCCCCTCCGCTTCGGGATCTGGGCGGCCGTCCACGGCTCCCGCGCCGCCCACCACGATCCGGACGAGGCCGACGACGCCAGCTGGGACCGCAACCGCGCCCTGGTGCTGGAGGCCGAGGCCCTGGGCTTCGACGCCGTGCTCGTCGCCCAGCACACCGCCAACCCCTACGACGACGGGCGCGACCAGCTCGAGGCCTGGACCGCCTCGGCCGCCCTGGCCGCCCTGACCCGGCGCATCGAGATTATCGCGGCGATCAAGCCCGGGCTCTACCACCCCGTGGTCCTGGCCAAGATGGCCCTGCAGATCGAGCACATCGCGCAGGGGCGGTTCGCCCTCAACCTCGTGAATGCCTGGAACCGGGCCGAGTTCGAGCGAGCGGGCCTGCCCTTCCCGGCCCACGACGCGCGCTACGCCTACGGCGCCGAATGGATCGGCCTCGTCGACCGGCTGATGCGGGGCGAGCGCGTCACCCATGCGGGTCCGCACTTTCGGGTGTCGGATTACCAGCTGCGCCCGGCCGGCAGCTTCCGGCCGCGCCCGACGATCTATCTCGGCGGCGAATCCGAACCGGCCCGGGCGCTGGCGGCGAGCGAAGCCGACGTCTGGTTCATCAACGGCCAGCCCCTCGCGGATGTCGCGGCGCTGATCGCCGACGTCGCCCGCCGGCCCGCTGCCAACGGCCCCCTGCGCTACGGGCTCTCGGCCTTCGTCATCGCCCGCGAGACCGATGCGGCGGCGCAGGCCGAACACGCGCGCCTCCTGGCCCTGGCCGACCGCGACGCGGGCCTGCGGGCGGACACCCGGGCGCGTACGGACACGGCGAGCGTGATGTTCGCCAAGACCGACGCCGCGGCCTCCCGCCATGTCGGGACCAACGGCGGCACCGCCGCCGGACTCGTCGGCAGCTACGACACCGTCGCGTCCCGCATCCGCGCCTTCCATGCCGCCGGCATCGAGCTCTTCATGCTGCAATTCCAGCCATTCGAGGCCGAGATGCGGCGCTTCGCAGAGAAGGTCTTATCCCGGGTACGCTGAGATTCAGGCCCGGGCGACGAACCGCTGGTGGACGGCCATGCCCACCAGCATGGCGGCGACGAAGATCGCCACGGGCAACGCCCCCGTCGACAGGGCCGCCACGGCGGGGCCGGGACAGAGGCCCGACAAGCCCCAGCCGATCCCGAACAGGGCCGCGCCCCCGATCAACGGCTGGTCGATCCGGCGGTTCGTCGGCAACTCGAAGGCGGCTGCCAGGGCCGGGCGCGGCAGGCGCCGGGCCAGAGCGTAGCCGAGGCCGGCGACGCTCACCGCGCCGCCGAGCACGAAGGCCAGGGTCGGGTCCCAGGCCTGACGCCCGTCGAAGGCGCCGGTCACGTCGAGGAAGCCCTGGACCCGGGCCGGGTCGAGCATGCCCGAGAGCGACAGGCCGAGCCCGAAGATCAGTCCGGCGGCGAGGGCCGCGAGCAGCCGGAGCGCCGCGCTCACGCCAGCGCCCGCAACAGGGCGGCGGTGAGCATGCCGGCCCCCAGGAAGGTCAGGACCGCCGCCAGCGAGCGGGCCGAGAGCCGGGCGAGGCCGGCGACACCGTGGCCGCTGGTGCAGCCCGAGCCGAGGCGCGTGCCGAATCCGACGAGGAGGCCGGCGACGGCGAGCACCGGCAGCGGGGCGACGAACCGCATCGCCGGCCAGGCCCCGGTGGCGAGGGCGAAGACCGGCGGCCCGGCGATCAGGCCGGCGACGAAGGCGGCATCGACCCACCGGCGCAGGCCCCGATCCCGGCCGAGGCCGGCCACGAGGCCGCTGATCCCCGCGATGCGCCCGTTCAGGAGCATCAGGAGCGCCACCGACAGGCCGACCAGCGCGCCGCCGGCGAACCCTGACGCATAGGTGTTCATCGGGATGGGTCCTGCTCCGCCACCGCGTGTCGCCTCATACTCTACCGAGCCCTATCCTAGCGGGCCATGCCCCAGCGCCGCACGGTCAGCCGCTCGAAGGCCGCGAACACGAGGTTCTCGACCACGAGGCCGATGACGATGACCAGGACGAGCCCGGCGAAGACCCGGTCGGTGTAGAGCTCGTTGCGGTTCTGGAAGATGTACCAGCCGAGGCCACCCCGCCCCGAGGAAGCCCCGAACACGAGCTCGGCCGCGATCAGGGTGCGCCAGGCGAAGGCCCAGCCGATCTTCAGGCCGGACAGGATCGCCGGCAGGGCGGCCGGGATCAGGATCTGCAGGACGTAGGACGGCCCGCGCAGGCCGTAGTTGCGCCCCGCCATCCGCAGGGTCTCGGGTACGCCCTGGAAGCCCGCATAGGTGTTGAGCGCCATCGGCCACAGCACCGAGTGGATCAGCACGAAGATCAGGCTGCCGGAGCCGAGGCCGAACCAGAGCAGGGCGAGCGGCAGCAGGGCGATGGCCGGCAGCGGATTGAACATCGCCGTCAGGGTCGAGAGCAGGTCGCGGCCGAACTGCGTCGAGACCGCGAGCGTCGTCAGCCCGAAGGCCAGCACGATGCCGGCGAGGTAGCCCTGCACCAGCACGGTGAGCGAGATCCGCATCCGGTCGATGAGCTCGCCGTTGGCGAGGCCGTCGAAGAGGGCCGACATCGTGGCCAGGAATCCGGGCAGCAGCAGGTCGTTGTCCTGCCAGCGCGCCAGCCCCTCCCAGACCAGCGCCAGGGCGGCGATGATCAGGCCCTTGCGCAGCCAGTCTCGCTGCCACAGCCGCGCGCCGAGCGGCAGCGTGCGTTCCACCGGTGCCTCCACGAAGGGCGCGAGCACCCGGTCGTATTCCGGGCGGACCGGCGGCACCAGATCGCGCGGGACGCGGTTCCGGGTGAAGCGATCGGGGCGGGTCGCGGACGCGCTCATCGGGCCGCCTCCGCAGGGGCGTCGGTCTCGAACAGACGCGCGTGCAGCCGCTGCACCGCTCCCTGGAAGGCCTCGCTGCCGATGCTGGAGAGATCGAAGGCGTGGCTGTTGAACTCCGCCCGCACCCGGCCGGGATGGGGCGAGAGCAGGGCCACCCGGTTGCCGACCACGAGCGCCTCCTCGATCGAATGCGTGACGAAGAGCAGGGTGAAGCGGGCCTCGTCCCAGAGGGCGAGCAGCTCTTCCTGCATCCGCCGCCGGGTCAGGGCGTCGAGCGCCGCGAAGGGCTCGTCCATCATCAGCACCCGGGGCTGCATCGCCAGGGCGCGGGCGATGGCGACGCGTTGCTTCATGCCGCCCGAGAGCTGGTGCGGGTAGCTGTCGGCGAAGGGGGTGAGCCCGACCTTGTCGATGTAGTGGCGCGCGCGCTCCTGCGCCTCCCGCCGGCCGAGCGCCTTGGCGGCGCGCAGCGGGAAGGCGACGTTCTGCGCCACCGTCTTCCAGGGCGGCAGCTGATCGAATTCCTGGAACACCACAATGCGGTCGGGCCCGGGCGCCCGCACCGGAGCGCCCGCTAGGGTGATCGCGCCCTCCACCGGCGTGATAAAGCCGGCCGCTGCTTTCAGCAGGGTGGACTTGCCGCAGCCCGATGGCCCGAGCAGGACGAAGCGGTCGCCCGCATGGATGTCGAGGTCGATCCGGTGCGTGGCCCGCACCACCCGCTGCGGCGTGCGGTATTCCAGGGTGACGCCGCGGATCTGCAGCAGGGGCGACGGGTCGGGCGCGGGGGGAGGCGCGGGCTCCGGTGCCGGCCGGGCGGGCGCGGCGTCGCGCCGGCCGCCGTCGCGCGGGCGCGGCTCGGCCAGTTCGAGAACGGAGAGGTCGGACAGGGTGGCGGCGCAGAGCATCGCGGGCCGCTCAGCTGCCGGTATCGATGCGCGGATCGGCGAAGAAGTAGTCGCCGATGGCCTGGGGCGCGGACTTGATCGCCCCGACCCGATGCATGAACTGGCCCAGCCCGAGGGTGTTCTCCGGCGCCACCTTGAAGGTCACGGCCGGGTTGGTGATGATCGTCTTGAGCAGCGCCGGATCGAGCTTGCTGTTGGTCGTCCGGACGTAGATTTCGGCCGCCTTGTCGGGGTTCTCGGTGATGAACTTCGCCGCCTCGTCGAGCGCGTCCAGGAAGGCCTTGTAGGTCTTCGGGCTGGATTTGTAGAACGCCTCCGTCCCGTAGAGCACTGTCGAGGAGGACGGGCCGCCCTGGACGTCGTACGAATTCAGGACGATGCGCGCCTTGGGGTTCTCGGCCAGTTCCTGGTCCTGGAAGGGCGGGTTGCCGAAATGGCCGGTGATCTCGGTGCCGCCCTTGATGATCGCGGCGGCCGCCTCCGGGTGCGGGACCGCGACGCTGATCCGGTCGAGCTTGGCGAAGTCCTTGTCGCCCCAGAGCTTGGCCGAGGCCCATTGCAGGATGCGCGACTGCACCGAGACGCCCACCGCCGGAACCGCGATCCGGTCCTTCTCACCGAAGTCGGCGATGCTCTTCACGTCGGGATTGTTGGTGACGAGGTAGTAGGGAAAGTTGCCGAGCGAGGCGATGCCCTTGACGTTCTGCCGGCCCCGGGTGCGGTCCCAGAGGGTGAAGAGCGGCCCGACGCCGGCCCCTGCGACCTCGATGTTGCCTGACAGCAGCGCGTCGTTGACGGCCGAGCCGCCCGAGAGCTGGACGTAGTCGACCTTGATGTTGAGGCCGGCTGCCTTGCCGTGCTTCTCGATGAGCTTCTGGTCCTCGACCACGTTGAGGAGCAGGTAGACGACGCCGAATTGCTTGGCGATCCGCAACTGTCCCTCGGCCGCCGCCGCGCCGCCGGCGAGCGACGCGCACAGAGCAAGCACGCCGATCAGTGCACCCGCCAGCCGCCGCGAGAGGAAGGTGTGTTGCCTGGTCGTCATCGTGTTCGCCGCCGACATGTCTGGAGAAGCTGTCTTATCTGAAGACAATTCAAGTGAACTGGGTCGTTCAAAAGCCCTGGATCAATGAAGAAGATGGTATCCTGTGTTCGAGGCGGGTCAATAAAAACGCTGTCTTTATTCCGGTCGCTCCGGAGATTGTTCGTATTTCACGTTCGGTCTTCGGGAGAGTATTTCTCCCGACGTGCAAATTAGCGCCGGAAGCCCCGCTCCGATGCGGGCAAGTGCCGCTCCTTTCGCCAGCGCTCTCTGCTGGCGTTGCGCCCTCCGCGGAAACCGGAGCCCGGTCGAACGTCTTGGCAAGAATTTCACCCCGGAACCGGCTCGTCCGGAGGCTATTTCTCTCGCAGTCCGCTGAAAATGGAAAGATCATTTCGTTGATCGCCCCGCCTGAATACAGTTGAATGCTGGACTTCGGGGCATCGTCGATCCGGCACACTCGCGCACCGTCGCGTGCGGCCTTCGTGCCCCGATCCTACCCACTCTCGTGCGGATTCCGTCCCATGTCCCTTGCCCATGCCCCCTGACGCACTGCGCCGGCTCGCACATCGACGCAGTTTCCTCCGCCTCGCCGCCGGCGCCGCCGGTGGGGTCGGGTTCGCCGCGAGGGCCCGCGCCGCGGGCGCCGTGGAGCCCCTGGAGGTTCCCCCGTGGAGCCGCACCCCCGGGGCGCCGGTGGCCTCGCCGGCCTATGGTCAGCCGTCTTCCTTCGAGCGGCTGGGACGACGGCCCCGCACGCCGCCGCCCTTCCCGGGGGCGGCGTCGACGGGCACGCCGCTTCAGCACCTACATGGAATCATCACCCCGAACGGGCTCCATTTCGAGCGTCACCATGCCGGCGTGCCGGCGATCGACCCGGACCGGCACCGGCTGGCGATCCACGGTCTGGTGGAGCGCCCCCTCGTCCTGACCATGGACGACCTGGTGCGGATGCCCGCCGTGTCGCGCATCCACTTCCTCGAATGCTCGGGCAACACGCCCTGGCTCGGGGCCAAGCCGTCCTGGACCCTGCAGGAGAGCCACGGCCTGCTCTCCTGCTCCGAGTGGACCGGGGTCGAGCTCTCCACCTTGCTCGACGAGGTCGGCGTGAAGCCGGGGGCCGCCTGGATCCTCGCCGAGGGCGCCGACGCCTCGGGAATGAGCCGCAGCCTTCCCCTCGACCTCGCCCGCGACGGGGCGATCCTGGCCTATGCCCAGAACGGCGAGCGCCTGCGGCCGGAGCAGGGCTATCCCCTGCGGCTGTTCGTGCCGGGCGTGGAGGGCAACCTCAGCGTCAAGTGGCTGCGCCGCCTCAAGGTCGGCGACCAGCCGTTCCAGACCCGCGAAGAGACCGCGAAGTACACCGACCTGATGCCGGACGGCACGGCCCGGCAGTTCACCTTCGTGATGGAGGCCAAATCCGTCATCACCACGCCTTCGGGCGGCGAGCGCCTGGGCGCGCCGGGCTTCCGCGAGATCCGGGGCCTCGCCTGGACCGGGCGAGGGCGGATCGCCCGGGTCGAGGTCTCGACGGACGGGGGCGCTCGCTGGCAGGCGGCGACCCTCGAGGGTCCGGTCCTGCCGCGCTGCCTCACCCGGTTCCGGCTGCCCTGGCGCTGGGAGGGCGGCCCGGCCCAGCTCCTCAGCCGCGCCACCGACGAGACCGGCTACGTCCAGCCCGACCGCGCCGCCCTGATCGCGGTTCGGGGCACCCAGTCCTTCTACCACAACAACGCGACGTTCGGCTGGCAGGTCGCCGCCGATGGAGGCGTCAGCCATGCGGGTTAGCCTCCTCGGAACCCTTGCCTGCCTTGTCCTGACCGGTGCGGCCCTGGCCGATCCCAGTGGGCCCGCCGCCAGCCTGCACCGCCCGTCGGATCGCCTCGGCCTCGGCCAAGCGGCCACACCCGAACGCTTGGCCGCCTGGGATATCGACGTCCGGGCCGACGGCCGGGGCCTGCCTCCGGGCCACGGCAGCGTCCGCGACGGCGCTGCCCTGTTCGGGGCTCGCTGTGCGGCCTGCCACGGGGCGAAGGGCGAAGGCGGCGCGGCCGACGTTCTCGTGGGCGGCCAGGGCTCCCTCGCCACACCGAAGCCGGTCCGGACTGTGGGCAGCTACTGGCCCTACGCCACCACCTTATTCGACTACATCCGCCGCGCCATGCCCTTCGATGCGCCGCAATCCCTCAGCGCGGACGAGACCTACGCCCTGAGCGCCTACGTTCTCCACCTCAATGGCCTCCTGCCGGAGGATGCCGCGCTGGACGCCGGCACGCTCCCGGCGGTGGCGATGCCGAACCGGAACGGCTTCACCAGGGACGCGCGCCCCGACATCCCGGTGCCGGCCCGCTGAGCCGGCCGGAATCGCCCGCGCAGGACAAGCCTGCTCCCGGGACCCGTTCGGGAGGAAGGCTGTGCCCGCGGGCGGGCGATCTTTGGAAACCGCTCTCATTGACCCTGGAGGCCCCGGATCGGCACACTTCCCCGAGGCGCGGCCCCTCCCGTCCGCGCCCCGCGACGGCCCGCTCGCGGACCCCGGACCGCGCCACCGGCACCCCCTCGCCACCCTCCTCGAGCGACGACGTACAGACCGGAGAAAACGATGGTTCTCGGAGATCAGGTTGTGTTCGCCCGGCTCGACGTGGCCGATGCCCTCGGCATCTGGCGCCACGCCACCGGTCGCATCGTCGACGTCCTGCCGGCCCGGGACGGGGCGCAGGTGGTGGACGTGCAGTTCGAGGGGCACGGCCTCCTGGTGGGCTACATCGCCGCTCTGTTCCAGCGCGTCGGGTGAGGCCGATGCCGCCGCGCACCGCCCGGACCTCGCGATCCGCATGAGCCTATCCGCATGACCGCCGGCAGCCAGGCCTCGCGCGGTCCCAGCAACCTCCTGCGCCCGCCCCTGCGCAGCGTGAGCCAGACCACGGCCGGCTCGGACGTCTGGCGGGCGATGCGCGCCGAGGCGGAGGCGGCCCTGATCGAAGAGCCGCTCTATGCCGGCATCATCCAGGCGACGGTGCTCGACCAGCCGAGCCTGGTCCACGCCTTCGCCTACCGCCTCGCCCATCGCCTCGGCGACGGCGACCTCGCGCGGCTCTCCACCCGCGACCTCTGCCTCTCGGCCTTCGAGGCCGACCCGCATGCGGGCGAGCACGCCGTGCGCGACCTCGTGGCCATCCGCGAGCGCGACCCGACCTGCCGGCGCTACCTCGACCCCTTCCTGTTCTACAAGGGGCTCGCCGCCCTGGAGGGCTACCGGGTGGCGCACTGGCTCTGGCACCAGGGCCGCGCAACCCTGGCGCTGCACATCCAGAGCCGGATCTCCGAGGTGTTCGGCGCCGACATCCACCCGGCGGCGCGGATTGGCTCGGGTGTCTTCATCGACCACGCCACCGGCGTCGTCATCGGCGAGACCACGGTGATCGCCGACGACGTCTCAATCCTGCAATCGGTGACGCTCGGGGGCAACGGCAAGGAGAGCGGCGACCGCCACCCGAAGATCGAGCGCGGCGTGCTCCTCAGCGTCGGCGCCAAGGTGCTCGGCAACATCCGGGTCGGCGAGGGCGCGAAGGTGGCCGCCGCGGCCGTCGTCCTGCACGACGTACCAGCCCACACCACCGTGGCGGGCGTGCCGGCCCGCGTCGTGTCGCGAATCACTGCCGCCGAGGACCCCGCCCAGACCATGGACCAGTTCTTCGGCGACGGAATCTGAGGGTTCGGGGGCCGGACGGGCGGACTCGAGGGCTTCGGTGGAGCCGACTTTCCATCCTAGGGCAAACGCAGCGACCTGCCGCGTGCACGGGTCACCCCTGCTAGGCGGATGGCTCACGGACCAGATTGTTCCAACCGTTTCTCCAGATCACCCTCTTTGGAGAATGGTATTCTCTATTTATCCATTGCATAAGCAACCTATTCTGCATACGAACGAATTATAGTTATATTCGTCTAATACAGGCTATATTTTAGAATATTATTCCATTGACGCTGGGTCGCCACCACGATTAGTACCGCATTACATCCAGCGCAGTGCAAATAATCGCGCCGGATATGACAAGAATTAGATGTGGTCGCTGCAGCGTTATTCTTGAGCGCGCAGTCGCTCGACTGTGGCCGCGCCGATCCATGGCCGGATTCGCACGCCATCACCCGACAATCCAGACGGAGACGACCAACCATGAGCGGACAGGGGCAGAGCGTGGGCGCATCCGCAGCACGCAATCTATCGACGGCGACCGTCACGTCGGTCCAGAACCTCGCCAACACCCCGCGCTGGCTCCTGCGGCTCCTGCCCTTCGTCAACGTGGATGGCGGCGTCTACCGCGTGAACCGGCGCGCCGTCGTGCTGGCCAAGCCCGGCCGCATCGCGTTCGCCGCCGCCGACAAGGGGCGCGCGATCAGCCCCGCTTCCTTACGCGCCGTGCCGCCGTTCAGCCGGCTGGGCGATGCCGAACTCGCGGCCCTCGCCGATCGGTTCACCGAGAGCAAGCACAGCGCCGGCGAGACGATCTCGGACGGTGGCGCGGGCGATCGCCGCCTGACCATCGTCGTCGACGGCACCGTCGAGCTGTCCCTGTCCGGCCCCTACCAGAACCGCCTGCGCTCGGGGCTCGCCACACGCGGCGACTTCTTCGGCGACGACACCCTCACGGGCGACGGCCAGCCCGCGCCCGCCGTCAAGGCGCTCTCGGCCGTCACGCTGCTGACCCTCGACCGGGCGGCCCTGGACGACGACGCCGTCAAGAATCGCATCGCGCAGTATGTCGAGGAGCGTGACCGTCTGAAGGGTCACACCAACAGCCACGGCGAGCAGGGCATCGAGCTGCTCGCGGTGCAGACCGGCGCGCCGCGCCTGCCGAGCACCTTCGTGGATTACGAGATCGACCCGCGCGAGTACCACCTCTCCACGATCCAGACGATCCTCAACACCCATACCCGCGTCACCGACCTCTACTCCAACGAGATCGACCAGCTGCGCGAGCAGATCCGCCTCACGGTCGACGCCGTGAAGGAGCGGGAGGAGTGGGAGCTGCTCAACAATTCCGAGTTCGGCCTGCTGAACGAGGTCGGCGGACGCCAGCGCATCCCCACCCGCGGCGGCCCGCCGACCCCGGACGACCTCGACGAGCTGCTGACGCTGGTATGGAAGAAGCCCGCGTTCTTCGTGGCGCATCCCCGCGCCATCGCGGCCTTCGGCCGGGAAGCCACCCGCCGCGGCGTGCCCCCGGTGGTGATCCACCTGTTCGGTGCGCCGTTCATCACCTGGCGCGGCGTGCCGCTGGTGCCGAGCGACAAGCTGCCGATCGACATCGATCCGGTCAGCGGTGCCCAGACCACCTCGATCCTGCTGCTGCGCGTCGGCGAGGGCGAGCAGGGCGTGGTCGGCCTGCAGAAGTCCGGCGTCACCGGTGAGATCGAGCCGGGCCTGTCGGTGCGCTACATGGGCACCAACGACCATTCCATCGCCTCGCACCTGGTGACCCGCTACTTCTCCGCCGCCGTGCTGGTGGAGGACGCCATCGCACGCCTCGATAACGTTCTGCTGGGCAACTACCATGACTACGCCTGAGGCCGGCGTGTTGGGATCCTCGGCCTTCGGCCTCCCCACGGGCGCGGCCGGCGACTCCGCCGGTTCCTTGGCGCATGCCGACCTCGTCGGGCGCCTCGCCCGCGAGATCTACCGCCAGGGCCAGGCGGCGTCCGCGCCGCTGGCCCCCGAGCTGCCCGCGCCGCAGGGTCCCCAGGGTCTGGAGAGCCTTCCCCAGGCCCCCGGGCAGCCATTGCTTCCGGGTACCATCATTGGTACGCCCTTGGTGCCCTCGGGCGCCCTGCCGTCGGGCCTCGGGGCGCGCAACGTCGGTGGCCCGAGCATCGGGCTACCGGGCCTGACCGGGCCGTCGGCCGCCAACCCGTTCGGCGCCACACCAGCGCCGGCGGGCGCCGGTTTCCTCGACACGGCGACGATCCCCTCGGTCCATCCCCTCGCCGACTCCCTGTCGGCGAGACGCAGCCTGCCGGAGTTCTTCGTCCCCACCGTGCCGGAAGTGGCTGCCTTCCTGCCCGGCGGCCAGGACTTGCACCGGACGATCGCGAGAGTCCATCCGCGCGCAAACGCCTTCGCGCACGCGATCGCACCGAGCCTCGTGCCGGCCGATCCCTCGAAGCGAGGCGGGGACGTCGCCCAGGCAAACTTCCAGCGCACAGGGCGCCTTTCGGGCGAGCCCGTCCACTCGGCGCAGCCGGGCGGTAACGCGGCGTCCGCGTCGGGCGACTATTATTTCCTGTCCGATTCTTCCCCGACGCAGTCCCGGCGCGTCTCGCGGCCCCACGCCTCCCCGCGCGCCGAGCCCTCGCGGCACGGTGGGCCGGCCCCGCGCGTGACCGCCCACGGATCGAGCCCAGTGGCGGCGCCCTTCGATGTCGAGCGCGTCCGCAAGGATTTCCCGGCCCTTCACCAGAGGGTCAACGGGCACCCCCTGGTCTGGCTCGACAATGCGGCCACCACCCATAAGCCGCAGAGCGTCATCGACGCCACGTCCGAGTTCTACGCGCGCCACAACTCGAACATCCACCGGGCCGCCCACACACTGGCGGCGCGCTCCACCGACCTGTTCGAGGGCGGGCGCGAGAAGGTCCGGCGCTTCCTCAACGCCCCCTCCAAGGACGACATCGTCTTCCTGCGTGGCACCACGGAGGCGATCAACCTCGTGGCCAACGCGTATGGCCGCGCCAACATCGGTCCAGGCGACGAGATCATCGTCTCTCAGATCGAGCACCACGCCAACATCGTGCCCTGGCAGCTCCTGACCCAGGCCACGGGCGCGACCCTGCGGGTGATCCCGGTGGACGACCGCGGTGAGATCATCTTCGAGCAGTTCGCCGCCCTGCTCTCGGGCCGCACCAGGATCGTCTCGGTGACCCACGTCGCGAACGCCCTCGGCACCATCAACCCGGTCCGTGAGATCATCGCACTGTCCCACGCCTACGGCGTGCCGGTGCTGGTGGATGCGGCGCAGTCCTCGCCCCACATCCCCCTCGACGTGCAGGCGCTCGATGCCGACTTCCTTGTCTTCTCCGGCCACAAGGTGTTCGGGCCGACGGGAATCGGCGCCCTCTACGGCAAGAAGCACCTCCTGGAGGCGATGCCGCCCTGGCAGGGCGGCGGCCACATGATCGAGGACGTCACCTTCACGAAGACCGTCTACAAGGGCGCGCCGGAGAAGTTCGAGGCCGGCACGCCCGACATTGCCGGCGCGGTCGGCCTCGGCGCCGCCCTCGACTACCTGGAAGGGGTCGGCCTGCCCGGCATCGCCGCCTACGAGCACGATCTGCTGGACTACGCGCAGGCCGGCCTCGCCGACGTGAAGGGTCTGCGCCTGATCGGCACCGCCCGCCAGAAGGCGAGCGTGATGTCCTTCGTCATCGACGGGCACGAGAACGAGGCGGTGGCCCACCATCTCGACGCACGCGGCATCGCGGTGCGATCGGGCCACCATTGCGCCCTGCCCGCCCTGCGCCGTTTCGGCGTCGACCAGTCGGTGCGGGCCTCGCTGGCCTTCTACAATACCCGGGCGGACGTGGACGCCTTCCTGAAGGCGCTGCACAGTCTTCCACGGCGATAGGACGAGGAGATCTCGCCTCGTCCGGGTTCCGAGAAGACCGGTCGTTGTGGTCTGCAATCCGACGGCCATTGCGGCCGCATCTACAACCGGGTTGGGTCGGAAGCGGGATGGCTGCTTGGGGTGGATTTCCGCCAGTCGGCTTCTGGGCGCCAGATCGGACGAGCGGACGTTCCGCGATATTCAGCAGGCGGGTTTGGATAATTTGCTGCAGATATATAAAACTCCGACGTTGAGCCACCCAACTCCAAAATGGAACCGTGTCGCACCTCCCGTCCGCAAACGGCTCGGCTGCATCGTCGATGTCCCAATAATATCTGAAATGACAGGATACCGATCGTTCTACAGCGCTGAACCATTCTTTGGGAACGACACCACTGGTTTCTATGGCCGGCCCGATAGAGCTTGCTCCGGCGAACTGGCCGAAACAGCACGCCCGATGCATGAGTTATAAGCAACTAAGCCGCGCGCACGCAAGCTGATGACAAGTTTTGCGATTATCTTGCACACTGATACTCAACGATCTTGTCAAGATCGTCCGGAAAGTCGTTTTTCAGATCGAGAAGCTTTTTATAAAAAAGATCTTCATCTGTGCTAGGAAACATGAATTCCTGCGTTAGGCCATTGTCATATTCGAAATCTTTATCGAGTTCTATTATGCAATCGATGTCTGTTATAGCTATATTTCTTTCATAATCTCCTATCAGTGGAAGCCCACAACTCTGACGAATGATCCGCTCGGGTCGATGCTTCTTGAAGAAATCGAAATCACGTATCAGATATTCTGTCCTATTCACTGACGGCATGGTGAATCGGAACAGGTACAATACTCCTTGGTGCTCGCCTTTCGAGATCGACCGGTAAAATGCTTTTCCTTGCTCGTCCCTCATAAATTGATTGGTTGCAAAGAAGAGCGCCGAGCGAATATCGAAGGCAAGATCCAGCCCCCTGGTCTGCGTTGCGTAGTGTTGCTCGGTCCTCATTAAATCGTAGCTAAATTGGTCGCCTAGACCGCTGTATTCATCGTGATCTTCTATAATACCAGTCAAAAATTCGAACGTTCGATGCTCGTTTACGTCGGCAGCTAAGGAGTATTTATCTGTTCCTTGACGGTACGCCCCCGGCATAATCGAAATCTCACGGCCCGATGCATCACTGCGTAACGGGTTCGGAATACGACGACGAACATAGTACTCACGGGGCTGACCTCGGAAAGTCAGTGATCCGTCCTGGGCGTATCTGGCTAAGTGTTTAGTCCTGAGTATTTCTTGAACATCAGCAAACGATTTCGCGCAAATACGGTGAAATGGCGGTAAATTATTCGAAATTGGTCTCTCGCCTTTAATGTGGGAAATAAAATCAACCGTAGAAAAACTGCTCGAGAATTGTTTGCTTCCGTAAAAAGGATCACTTACTGTCGTATACAATCCCCTGGAAGGGTCACTCCAAGTCCTGAAGAAATATCCAGAATCGATAACGTCTTCTATAATCTGCTCAGATACATCATTTTCTCTCAAGTGTTTGATGAGACTATCCTGTTTCATTAAACTTCCTCGTTTGCTCGTGCAATATCTTGGACTGCACGCTGTCATCGCACGGTCGCTTGAGAGTTTGCTAAAGGCGTATGAAGCGGAGGGTGCTTTGTCCTAGCAGAGTCGTTCCGTTTAGTAACTTATGGCTTGGCCTTATTTAACGTCCGCTTCGGAGGAGCCACCTAGGGCGCTGGAACGGCGAAAATGGGTCGGGACCCGCCTGTCCGCATTCGTCTGGATCGGGTGAATCTCCGCCGGTCCGCTGTGGGGTGGCAATGCAATGAGGCCGAAATTCAAGCACTTCGCGGCGCATAACAGGCTCAACCCTGTAAGACCCTATCAGCTGCGTTGGCTCCATCTCCAGCCTGTAATCGGAGCGCATGCTGTACGCCGATCCATGCTTCTGTTCCCAATATTTCGTACCGCATTTCAAATATTTAGTTTATTCGTTCGTGATTAAGGCTAACTTCTTTGAGAGTGGCGCAGCCCAAGGGCAGGATTCTTGGAGAAACGAGTCAAACCCGATTGAGACGATCATTCGAGCCGAGGCCGAAATTGAGATAAACTTTGCTGAGAAATCACAC
>NZ_JAIEOF010000063.1 GCF_019750675.1 Methylobacterium sp. | reverse complement strand
AGGGCTCTTCGGGATGGAGTTCTTCGGGATGGAGTTCTTCGAGATGGAGCGCTTCGCGATCGGGTTCGGGCGGCCGGGCCGAGGCGTCCTCCTCGGGCAGCAGGTTCGGCAGCAGAGGCTCGACGGAGGCCGTCGCCTCGGGAGCGGGCGGCGGGGGCGCCGGATCGAAGAAGGTCGGCTCCCGGCCGGGGCGCAGGGCGGCGGCCCCGAGACCCGCGCCGCCGAGGGCGCCGAGGCCGGCGGCCGTGGCTGCGAGGCTCGGGCGCTGGCGCAGGGAGGCCGGCAGCTCGGATTCGGAGGTCTCGACGGGCAGGGCCTCGGCGCTCGGCGCCGCGCGCAGAGCCTGCGCGAGGGTGCCGAGGCGGCGGGCGATCACGGCGAGCCCGAGGACCACGGCGCCCGCCGAGGCCGTCGTCGCGCCCGCGATGGTCATGGCGAGCCCGCTTTCGAGCCGTACGAAGGGGAAGCCCTGGATGACCGATACGATGCCCCCGACGATCATGACGGCGGCCAGCGCGAACAGCGCGATGCTCATGGACTTCTCGACAAACGCCTGCACCTGACGGGTGCGGCGCGCACACTAAAGGTCTGGCGGGCATTTGCAAAATCCGATGCCGCCGCCGCGCGGGCATCGACCGGCCCGGGGCATCGACTTCGCCGGGGCATCGACTTAGGTATCGGCGCGTTGGTGCGGCGGCGGTGCCCGCCGTTGCGCCGATGTCTCACGAGACGGAGAGTTGCCCATGACCTTCACCCTGCCCGAACTGCCCTACGCCTACGATGCGCTCGGCCCCTACATGTCGAAGGAAACCCTCGAGTTTCACCACGACAAGCACCACAAGGCCTATGTGGACACGGGCAACAAGCTGCTCGAGGGCACGGGGCTCGAGGGCAAGAGCGTCGAGGAGGTCCTGACCTCGGCCTACGGCAACAACCAGCCGCTCTTCAACAATGCCGGCCAGCACTACAACCACATCCATTTCTGGCAGTGGATGAAGCCCAACGGCGGCGGCGCCGCCCCGGGCGCGCTCGCCAAGAAGATCGACGAGGATCTCGGCGGCTTCGAGAAGTTCAAGGCCGACTTCATCCAGGCCGGTATCGGCCAGTTCGGCTCCGGGTGGGCCTGGCTCGCGGTCAAGGACGGCAAGCTCGCCATCATGAAGACCCCGAACGGCGAGAACCCCCTGGTGCACGGCGCCAAGCCGATCCTCGGCGTCGACGTCTGGGAGCACTCCTACTACATCGACTACCGCAACCGTCGGCCCGACTACCTCAAGGCGTTCATCGAGAACCTGGTGAACTGGGAGCACGTCGAGGCCATGTACGGCGAAGCCACCAAGTAAGGTCTCCCGCCCGTCGAGCCGCGCCGCGAGTCACCCGGCTCGCGGCGTTGCCGTGTCCGGTCCCAAGCCTGTTCGTCACCCGGATCGCAGGCGCACGAGTCCCTCCCGCCTGCCCCGCAGGCACCCTTCCCCGCAGAGGGGGGAGGGATCGCGACGTCCCTCGAGCGAGCCCCATGATTCGCAGCATCCTCTCCGTCGGCGGCTGGACGCTGGTCTCCCGCGTCACCGGCTTTGCCCGCGACGTGGCGATGGCCGCGATCCTGGGCGCCGGGCCGGTGGCCGACGCCTTCGTGGTGGCCTTCCGCCTGCCGAACCATTTCCGGGCGATCTTCGGCGAGGGCGCCTTCAACACCGCCTTCGTGCCGAGCTACGCGGGCCTCGCGGAGCTGGACCGCGCGGAAGCCGGCGCGGCCCGGGCCTTCGCGGACCGCATCTTCACCCTCATGCTCCTCGTTCAGATCGGCGTCCTGGCGCTCGCGCTGGCGGCGATGCCCTGGGTGGTGCGGGCCCTGGCCCCTGGCTTTTCCGAGGACCCGGAGCGCTTCGCCCTGGCGGTCTCGCTGACCCGGATCACGTTCCCGTACCTCCTCTTCATCACCCTGGTGACCCTGTACTCCGGCCTCCTCAACGCCCACCGGCGCTTCGCGGTGGCGGCCGGCGCCCCCGTGCTCCTCAACCTGTCGATGCTGGCGGCCCTCGGTCTCTCCGCGTTCTTCCCGAACGCCGCCTACGCCGCCGCCTGGGGCGTCTCGGTCTCGGGCGTCCTGCAATTCGCCCTGGTCTGGTGGGATTGCCGGCGCACCGGCATCGCGCCGCGGCTGGCCGCGCCGACGCTCAGTGATCCGGCGATGCGGCGCTTCTTCACGGTGCTGGGACCGGCGGTGATCGGCTCGGCCGGCTTCCAGATCTCCGCCTTCGCCGACACCATCCTGGCGAGCCTGCTGCCCACCGGGGCGATCTCGGCCCTGTGGTACGCCGACCGGCTCTACCAGCTGCCCTTCGGGGTCATCGCCATCGCGGCCGGCACGGTGCTGCTGCCCGAGATGAGCCGGCGCATCGCGGGCGACGACGTCGCCGGGGCGCATGCGGCCCAGAACCGGGCGGCGGGCTTCTCCCTCGCCCTCGCGGCGCCCTTCACGGTGGCCTTTCTCACCCTGCCGGGCCTGATCATGGCGGCCCTGTTCCAGCGCGGCGCCTTCGGGGCGGAGGACGCCGCCCGCGCGGCCTCGGTGCTCGCCGCCTACGGGCTGGCGCTGCCCGCCGTGGTGCTCCTGCGCAGCGCGCTGGCGAGCTTCTACGCCCGCCAGGACACGATGACCCCGCTCATCGCCTCACTGACCGCCATCGCCGTGAACGTCGCCCTGAAGGTGGTGCTGACCGGACCCTACGGCGTCACCGGCCTCGCGCTCGCCACCGCCATCGGGCAGTGGATCAATCTCGGCCTCCTGGTGGCGCTGGCCTGGCGGCGCGGCTGGATGGCGCCGGGCCGGACCCTCGGCGTCACCGTCGTGGGAGTGGTGGTGGCCTGCGCGGCGCTCGCGGCCACCGCCCTCTACGGGCTGCCCGTGGCCGAGGCCGTGGTGCCGGCCCTGCCGCGCTTGCGCGAGATCGCGGTGCTCGGCGTCCTCGGGCTCGCCGGAACGCTGGTCTATGCGGGCCTGTTGTTGGCGACGCTGCGCCTGCTCGGCATCCGCCTGCGGCGCGCCTGAGGAGACCGCATGCCCGATTCTCCCCACAATGCAGAGTCCCCCCGCATCGCCGTCTTCGACGCCTACGGCACCCTGTTCGACGTGCACGCGGCGGTGGCGCGCCATGCCGGGGCGATCGGCCCGGACGCGGACAGGCTGTCGGAGACCTGGCGCGCCAAGCAGCTCGAATATTCCTGGGTGCTCGGGCTGATGGGGCGCCACGCCCCGTTCTGGGACCTGACCGAGCAGGCCCTGGATTACGCGCTGGCCCGCTGCCCCGGCGTCGACCGGGCCCTGCGGGCGCCGCTCCTCGACGCCTATCGCGACCTCGATGCCTATCCGGAGGTGCCCAGCACGCTCCGGGCCTTGCGCGCGGCGGGCTGGCGCACCGCGATCCTGTCCAACGGGGACGCCGGCATGCTGGAACGGGCGGTGGCCTCGGCCGGGCTGGCGGACGACCTCGACGCGGTGCTCTCGGTGGAGGCCGCCCGGACCTTCAAGACCGCCCCGGCCGCCTACCGCCTCGCCACGGAGCGGTTCGGCGCCGCCCCCGGCGCCGTGCTGTTCTGCTCCTCGAACCGCTGGGACGTGGCGGGGGCTGCCGCCTTCGGGTTCCGGCCGGTCTGGGTCAACCGCACGGGGTTGCCCGAGGAGTACCCGGATCACCCGCCCGACCGGGTGATCGGGAGCCTCGACGCCCTGCTCTGAGCAGCCTTCAGGCCGCCCGGATCGCCGCCTTCAGGCCGCCCGGATGGTGGCGAGGAATTGGGCGACCTGTCCGCCGAGCGCGTCGGACTGGTGCGCGAGGGCGGAGGCCGAGGCGAGCACCTGGGCGGCGGCGGCCCCCGTCTCCTCGGCGGCCCCGGCCACGCCCGCGACGTTCTGGGTGACCTCGCCGGTCCCGACCGAGGCCTGGGCGACGTTGCGCACGATCTCCTGGGTGGCCGCGCCCTGCTCCTCGACGGCCGCCGCGATCGAGGTCGCGACATCGCTGATCTCGCGGATGCGTCCGGTGATGCCGCCGATCGCCTCGACCGCCTGGCCCGTGGAGGCCTGGATGCGGGCGATCTGGCCTGTGATCTCGTCGGTGGCCCGGGCCGTCTGGTTGGCGAGTTCCTTCACCTCCGCCGCGACCACCGCGAAGCCACGGCCCGCCTCGCCGGCGCGCGCCGCTTCGATGGTGGCGTTGAGCGCCAGCAGGTTGGTCTGGCCCGCGATGGTCGAGATCATCGCCACGACGTCGCCGATGCGCTGGGCCGCCTCGCTGAGGTCGCGCACGAAGGTCGCGGTCTGGCCGGCCTCGGTCACCGCCTCGCGGGCGAGGGTGGCCGAGCCCTGGACCTGACGGCCGATCTCGACCACGGAGGAGCCGAGTTCCTCGGCGGCCGCCGCCACCGTGGTGACGTTGGAGGAGGCCTCCTCGGCGGCCGCCGCCACGGTGACGGAGCGCTGGGCGGTCTCGCCGGCATTGACCGACATGCTGCCGGCGGTGGCCTGCAGCTGCGCCGCCGCCGTACCGACCTGGGCCACGACGCCGCCCACCGCGGCCTCGAACCGGTCGGCGAGATTGCGCATGGTCTCCCGGCGCAGGGCCTCGGCACCGGCCCGGGCCGCCGCGGTCTCGGCTTCGAGGGCGCGGGTGCGAGTGATGTTGTCCTTGAAGACCTGGACGGCGCCCGCCATCGCGCCGATCTCGTCGCCGCGCCCGATTCCCGGCACGGCGACGGTGGTGTCGCCGTCGGCGAGGCGGCCCATCGCGTCGGTCATGCGGCGCAGGGGGCGGCTGACGCCGAGGGTCAGGCCGATGGCGGCACCGGCCGCGATCAGCAGGGCGATCCCGATCAGGACGGTGGTGGTGAGGAGGGCGGTGTCGTAGGTGTCCTGGGCGTGCGCGCCGCTGGCGCTGGCGCTGCGCTCCTCGAGTTCGACCAGCTTCTGAAGGGCCGTCAGAACCGCGTTGATGCGGACCGACATCTCGGTGTTGTAAGTGCGCTGGGCCGTGGCCAGGTCTCCCCCCTGCGCCTGGGCGACGATGCCCTCCTGAAGTTTCAGGTAGCTCGCCCACTCGGTCTGAAAGGTCTGGTAGAGGGCCTGGGACTCTGCGGTGGCGGGGAGCCGGGCATAGGCCGCCTGGATCGCCCGCATCTCGGCCTCGCGCTTGGCCAGCGTGGCCGTGACGTCGCCGCGCAGGGCGGGCGTATCGGCGGTGATGAGCCGGCCGCCGTTCACGCGCTGACGCAGCACCAGCACCTGGATCTTGCCGAGGAACTGCACGTTCGGGAGCCGTTCGTCGCGCATCTCCCGCGCGACCTCGTTCACCGCGTGCAACTGCATCAGGGCCGACCCTCCGATCCCCGCCACCAGGAGGAAAACGAGCCCGAAGCTGAGGAACAGCTTCGTTCGGATGGACAGAGAGGCGAGCGACATGATGCGACGGGCCGAGTTCGAGAACAGAGCATCGAACTTGCCCCCCGGAGATTAAAATATCGTCCCCGCCCGCGAACCGGTGAATCGCCTTCGTTAGACTTGCCTGGTCGCCGGGAGATGCGGGATTTTTTCAAGATCGGGGAATAATTCTGCGACGAAGATCGTACGACTTCAGACCGCCGTAGGACTCATTCCAGTCCTGTATGAGAGAATTCTAGTTCGGCCTCGGTCCGTGGGAATCGATGCCGCATCCCTAGCAGGTGCGCCGTCCGCACAGCGGCGCCGTCAGGATCGGCCGAGGGCGGCCTCGATCAACCTGATGCCGTCCGCGCTGTCCCACTCCGCCGGCCCTTTCATCACGCCGAGGGTGCAGCCGCGCCCGTCCACGAGCAGGGTCGTGGGCAGGCCGAGGGAGCCGGTGGCCTTCTGGATCGCCGGCAGCACGCGCCCGCCCGGATCGGCGTAGTAGGCGAGCCGCGCGATGCCGTTCTGCTTGAGCCAGGCGGCGGGCGCGTCGAGATTGCGGGTGTCGACGTTGATCGCCACCACGGTGAAATCCGGCCCGCCGAGCCGGGCCTGGAGCCGGTCGAGGGCCGGCATCTCCGCCTTGCAGGGCGCGCACCAGGTCGCCCACAGGTTCACGAGACGCAGGCCCGCCACGTCCGCCAGGGTCGCCTCGGCGCCCTCCGGCCCCCGGAAGGCGAGGGCGGGCGCCGGCACCGGCAGGGCCGCGACCTGGAGGGCGGCGACCTCGCCCCGCGCCAGGGGCGCGATTCGGGCCGCTGCCCCGGCGGAGTCCGCGCAAGGGGCGGAGTTGCCGCCGGTCGAGCCCGTCCCGTATACGGCAAGCCACGTGCCGAGGACGGCGGCGAGGACGGCTCCGCCGGCGAGGGTCGCACGGATGCCGGGCATCATCGTTGCTTGCCCGAGTAGGCGGGGCGAAGGGCGGGAAGGGTCATTGACAGCATGAGCAACCGGATGTGGGGCGGGCGCTTCGCGAGCGGCCCCGCCGAGATCATGGAGGAGATCAACGCCTCCATCGGGTTCGACAAGCGCCTCGCGCCCCAGGACATCCGCGGCTCGCTGGCGCATGTGGCGATGCTGGGCGAGGCCGGCATCCTGCCATCCGCCGATGTGGCCGCGATCCAGGACGGTCTCAAGGCCGTGCGCGACGAAATCGAGGCGGGCGGCTTCGTGTTCCGCCGCGAACTCGAGGACATCCACATGTCCGTCGAGAGCCGGCTGACCGAGATCGTCGGCCCGGCGGCCGGGCGTCTGCACACCGCGCGCTCGCGCAACGACCAGGTCGCCACCGACATGAAGCTCTGGGTGCGCGACACCCTGGACAGCCTCGACGCCCAGGCCGCCGACCTGCAGCGGGCGCTGGCCGAGAAGGCGCTGGCGCACGCGGCCACGGTGATGCCGGGCTTCACCCACCTGCAATCCGCCCAGCCCGTCACCTTCGGGCACCATTGCCTCGCCTACGTGGAGATGCTGGCCCGCGACCGCGGCCGTTTCCGCGATGCCCGCGCGCGGCTCAACGAGTGCCCGCTCGGCGCGGCGGCGCTCGCCGGCACCTCGTTCCCCATCGACCGGCACGCCACCGCCGCCGCGCTCGGCTTCGACCGGCCGACCGCGAACTCGCTCGATTCCGTCGCCGATCGCGACTTCGCGCTAGAATCCTTGTCCGCCGCCTCGATCTGCGCCGTCCACCTCTCGCGCTTCGCCGAGGAGCTCGTGGTCTGGACCTCGGCCCAGTTCAACTTCGTCAGGCTGTCGGACGGCTACACCACCGGCTCCTCGATCATGCCGCAGAAGCGCAACCCGGACGCCGCCGAACTCGTGCGGGCCAAATCCGGCCGCGTCATCGGCGCGCTCACCGGGCTCCTCATCGTGATGAAGGGCCTGCCGCTCGCCTATTCGAAGGACATGCAGGAGGACAAGGAGGGCACCTTCGACGCGCTCCAGGCGCTCTCCCTGTGTCTCGCCGCCATGACCGGCATGGTGCGCGACCTCGAGCCCAACGCAGCCGTGCTGGCGCGCGCCGCCGGCTCCGGCTACGCCACGGCGACCGATCTCGCCGACTGGCTGGTGCGCGAACTCGGCCTGCCGTTCCGGGAGGCCCACCACGTCACCGGCCGCCTCGTCGGCGTGGCCTCCGCCCGCGATGTCGGGCTGGAGGCGCTCTCGCTGGCCGAGATGCAGGAGGCCGAGCCGCGCATCACGCAAGCCGTCTACGCGGTCCTCGGCGTCGAGAACTCGGTGTCGAGCCGCACCAGCTACGGCGGCACGGCCCCGGACAACGTGCGCGCGCAGGCGACCCGCTGGCTCGGCGCCCTGGGGAACGCCTGACCCGGCCGGCCCGATGAACCACGCACCGGGCAGGTGCGTTCACGGCTCAGCTATGTGATGCTGTGTAGGACCTGCCCCGAGCCCTTCGGAGATCTCCCATGCCCGCCGACAGCCGGATCGCGCCAGACGACGTCCCCGCCCTCGCGGCCGAAGCCATTCAGCGGATCGACGCAGTCCTTGGCCGCCTGACCGACACCGACCGGGACGCCTTCTGGGCCTCGGTGCGCAAGTGCTACAACACGCCCTACAACGATCCGAAGCCGCGCCCTCTGCCGCGCGCCCCGGAGGTCGAGAGGACGGCGCCCGAGCAGGTGCTGCCCGGGGCGGGGGCGGACGGGAGCCAGGGAGCCGTCCTCTCCGCCGCGCTCGCGGCCATACCGATGCCGGCGGGCTTCGCGCCCGAAGCCCACGCCGTCTGAGGCGCCGCCGGTCCCAGACCTCCGCATGAAACCGGCGCGTGCGGGCGCCGCGATTTCGGACGCAATTTCGGACGAATGTCAGGGTCTTTCGGCCCGGCGGCGTCCTTCCAAGGGTCCTTCATGATTCCTGTCCTGTGGCGCGGTCTCCGGTTCGGAGCCGCCATGATCGTCCTGACCGCCGTGGCGCCCCTGGTGCCGCTGCCCCATCCCCTCGGCGCGACGCCGGGCTTCGCCCAGGAGGCCGCCCCGGAGGAGCCGGAGGCCCCGGGCAAGAAGCGCCGGCGCGGGCGCGAGAAGGCGCCCGTGACGGCCCCCGGCATGCAGCAGGCGACGCCGGTGGCGATTTTCGGCGACTGGAACGTCTTCGCCAACGGCCAGGGCAAGACCCGCGTCTGCTACGCCATCGCCCAGCCCCAGACACGCTCCCTGAAGACCCTGAAGCGCGACACGGCCTACCTGTTCGTCACCGTGCGCAAGGCCGAGAACGTGGCCAACGAGGTCGCGGTGATGCTGGGCTTCCCCGCCAAGCCCGCGAGCAGCCAGGCCAAGGCCAATGCGGGCCCCGCCGCCACCGACCCGACCCTCAACCTCGGGGCCACCCGCTACGGCCTCGTGACGAAGGACAGCAACGCCTGGCTCCAGAACCCGGCCGAGGAGACCCGCGTGGTCACCGAGATGACCCGGACCCCGAAGCTCCAGATCAAGGCCACGTCGCTGCGCGGCAATCCCACCAGCGACGAGTACGCCCTGGCGGGCTTCGGCGATGCGATGAAGCGCGCCCGCGAGGAGTGCAAGTAAACCGGCTCTAAGCCCGGCCCGCCGCCTCGCCCGCCCGTGCCGCCTCGGCGCGGATCGCCGCGAGGGTGAGATGGGCCGGTGGGCCGTCGCCGATGAGATTCAGTCCGTCGGCGCCGGTGGCGAGGAGGTGGGACAGCGCTTCCCGCAGCGAGGCCGACGCCGCGATCGTAGGCGCGCCCGGCACGGCGCCGGGGCTGCCCAGGGAGCCGGCGGCCATCAGCGCGAGGCGGCGCAGGGCGCGGTCCTGGCCCACGAACCCGGCGGCGAAGGCGTCCGCCGGGGCGGCGAGCAGGCGCTCCGGCGCATCGGCCTGGACGATGCGGCCCGCGCGCATGAGCACGACGCGGTCTCCCATCCGCATGGCCTCGTCGATGTCGTGGGTGACGATCAGCACGGTCTTGCGCAAGCGGCGCAGGATGGCGCGGATCTCGCCCTGCAGCCGGTCGCGGGCGAGGGGATCCACCGCGCCGAAGGGCTCGTCCATGAGGAGGACCGGCGGGTCGGCGGCCAGCGCCCGGGCCACGCCCACGCGCTGGCGCTGGCCGCCGGAGAGTTCGTGCGGGCGGCGCGTCCGGTACTCGGCCGGATCGAGGCCGACGAGGTCGAGCATCGCGTCCACGCGCTCGGCGATCCGCGCCCGCTTCCAGCCCAGCAGGCCCGGCACGGTGGCGACGTTCTCGGCGACGCTACGGTGGGGGAACAGGCCGACGCCCTGGAGCACGTAGCCGATGCGCCGACGCAGGGCGACGGGATCACCCCGCGTCACGTCCTCGCCCGCCACCAGGACCCGGCCCGCATCCGGCTCTACCAACCGGTTCACCATGCGCAGGGTGGTGGACTTGCCGCAGCCGGAGGGCCCGATCAGCGCGCAGACGCTGCCGTCCTCCACCGCGAGGTCGACATTGTCCACGGCGGGACGCTCGGCGCCCGGAAAGCGCTTGCTCACCCCCTCGAGGCGGATCACGGCGCGGTCCGGACCGACTTCAGCAGCCCTCGCCTCAGCAGCCCTTGCAGATCGAGCCCATGGTAGTGCGCATCTTGGTGTCCCAGGCCTTGTCGCGGGCGGCCGCCGCGCGCTGGGCCTTGGCCATGTCGGCCTCCGTGGAGGCGCGGGTGTAGGGGGCCTTCGCCGCGCCGCCGCCGCTCGGCGGCTTCGTGACGCCGGTGGAGGTGATGTTGCGCGGGACGGGGCCCGGCGCCCCGGAACTCGGCTGCGCCAGGGACGGCGCGGCACCGAGCAGGACGGTCAGGGCGCTGAGGACGGCGATGCGGGACATGAGGAGGACAATCCCTGACAGGGTTCGAAGGTCGCGCGCGAGGCCGAGGCGACGTCGTGGCCCCACACGTCTGCCGTGTCTACGACGGACAGCGGTAAACAATATGGCGCCTGAGCCATTGTCCGCGACGCATGCGGGTCCGGCGGGGTGCCAAACGGCACGCGCGCACGGATCGTTTCAGGGACCGCTGAGGAAACCGATGCGCTCGCGGGCCGGCTGGCCGATCCAGAGCAGGACGGCACCGATCACGAGGCCGAGCAGGGCGGCGGGCGCCAGGGTCAGGGGCAGTACGAGGATCTGCCAGAGCCAGGGAGCCACCCCCTCCACCGTGCCCTGCAGGGCGCTCGCCCGGTCCTTGAACAGGGTGAAGGCGAGGTCGCTGACGCTGGTGATGCGCAGGGCATTGTTCGCGATGGAGCGGGCGCCGTCGTAGACGAGACAGACGAAGCCGCCCGCGAGGAAGACGAGGCCGAGGAAGCGGCTGAGGAAACGGACCATCGCACCCGATCGCACCCGCCGGCATCCGCGCCGGCCCTGGGTTTGAGTAGGAGGGCGGGCCGGCGGGCGCAAGCCATCGCTGAACGTGCCATCGCTGAACGTGCCATCGCCCCGGAAGACAGCAAGTCCGGAGCCTGCGGACCTCGCGGTTTGCGCCGGATGGCGAGCGCGCCATATGCGGGCACGGGGCCGCGCGGCGCGCGCGGCCCGGCCGCAACCCGAGACCCGACCCGGACCCATGCCCGACGCCTCAACGCTCCTCGATCCGCTGCCCGCGCCCGGCGAGACCGCACCGCCCCTCGGGCTGGTGATCTTCGATTGCGACGGGGTGCTCGTCGACAGCGAGCCGATCAGCCTCGCGCGCCTCACCGCCGGCCTGAACCGCATCGGCGTGCCCATCGACGTCGAGACCGTGCGGGCGCGCTTTGCCGGCACCTCGATGGTCTCGATCATGGAGCACATCGCGCGCGATTACGGGGTCGCGGCGCCGGACGGCTTCGTCGAGGCGGTGAAGGCGGACACGCTGCGCGCCTTCGACACGGAGCTGCGCGCGGTCGCCGGGGTCGCGGCGGCGGTCGCCGCCCTCGGCCTGCCCTCCTGCGTCGCCTCCAGCAGCGACCCCGTGCGGCTGCGCCATTCCCTCGGGCTCACCGGGCTGCTGGCGCTGTTCGAGGGGCGAATCTTCTCCTCGAGCATGGTGGCACGGGGCAAGCCGGCGCCGGACCTGTTCCTCCACGCCGCCGCCACGATGGGCGTGGCGCCCGACGCTTGCCTCGTCATCGAGGACAGCGTGCCCGGCGTCACGGCGGCCCGTGCCGCCGGCATGCGGGTCGTCGGCTTCAGCGGCGGCGGCCACTGGAATCACGACCCCGCCGCCGCCGACCTGACGCGGGCCGGCGCGGCCCGGATTTTTCGCGATTACGGGGATCTGGCCGCCGTGCTCGCGGCTGCCTGAAGGCGTTCGCGCAGGAAGCATCCCCGCCGGCATCGAAGCGGGGCCCTTTCTGCCACGAACGATGCTGCATTCGGAAGATCGATCCGTTGACGAAACCCAACGCGATGAGCATCTTCAAGACGTTCGGCGACGCCCCTGCGTGTCGCCGCACCGCGGTGATTTGAAGTGTGTAGCTTGCGCCGCGTCATCAAACGCTAAAGCACCGCGATGCGCGCGCGCCTCGTGGTCCTTCCTGGAAAGGATGACTTGCCGTGACTGTCTGCAACGCAATCCTCCGACAGGGCGATGCCTCGCTCCTCCGGTCCTCGGCTTCCCGGTCCCAACGCGGCTGCTGTCGACGCTGACCTCTGCGTCGCGTCCCACCGTTCGTTGTCCCGCCGGCCTCGCGCCGGCCACCGGAGTTCCTTGTCATGTCTCATCTTCAGATCGAGGCCGAGCGGGCGCTGAATCGCCTGCACGCGGCCCCCGCCTTCGTGGATCACCGGGCGGAGCGCGCCCGCAACCGCCTCCATGCCGAGCCCGCGCCGGCCCGGATCATCGAGGTCGGCGAGATCGCCGCCGGGATCGCCGTGCCGGAGCCCGGCGGCGTGCGCTTCTTCTCCTCGAACCGCGACTTCGACCCCCTCGACGGTGCGGTCTTCCGCAGCGTCGAGCAGGCGGCGCGCGCCGCCCGCGACCGCTTCCGCCATCGGATCGGCGCGCGGTTGGGCCGCCGCCAGGCCGTGTGAGCCCGGAGCGCCGGCCGCTTGTGTCAGACCGGCCAGCGCGCCTCGCGGTAGGCCCCGTCCCAGAACAGGTATTCGAGGCGGGTGGCCTGCGCGTAGGCCCGGTGCATCCGTGCGCGGACATCCGGCGAGGCGCCCGCGGCCGCCTCGTCGGTGGCGGCGATCATCTCGGCCACCGCCCGGGCGAAATCCTCGCCCGCATAGGTGTCGATCCAGGCGCGGTACGGGTTGTCGGCCCGCGCGCGGGAGAAGATGTCCCGGCCGATCTCGGCATAGATCCAGAAACAGGGCAGCAGCGCGCCGAGCACCACCTCGTAGGGCTCCGCATAGGCGGTGGCGAGGAGGTAGGAGACGTAGTGGTCGCACGGGGGCGACAGCGGCGTGCCCGTGAAGGTCGCGGCGTCGATGCCGTAATCGCGGAAGAAGCCGCCGTGGAGCGAGCGTTCTACCACGATGGCGGTCTCGGCCGCGCGGGCGAACTGCACCATCCGGTCGGGGTCCGGCGCCTTGGCGGCGGCCAGCGCCAGGGCGCGGCCGAAGCCCACGAGGTAATGCGCGTCCTGCACGATGTAGTGGATGAAGCGCGCCCGGGCGAGGCTGCCGGCGGCGAGCTCGGCGTTGAACGCCATGGTGCGGATGGCCTCGTAGGCCTCCGCGTTGCGCGCCCAGGCCTGTGCTGAAAAGGCTTCGGACGAGACGGTGTCGGTCATGCCCGGGTCTCCCGCTCGAAGGACAGGGTGACGCCGTGACGGGCGCGGGCGCCCGGCGCCAGAAGGCGCTGCGAATCCCGGGCCGTGAGGTCGCCGGCAAAGCCCGCCCAGTCGGCGTGGCCGGTCCAGCATTCCAGCGAGAGGAACGGGGCCGTCGGCTTGGTCCAGACCGCCAGATGGGGGAAATCCGACACCGCGAGGCGGATCGCCGTGCCGTCGGGGCCGGTGAAGCGCATCCAGGCGCTCGCCGCATCCCGGAAGACCAGGGCCTCGGTGAAGAGCGCCGGGTCGAGGGGCAGGGTGTCGCCCGCGAGCGGGATCGGCCGCTCGTCGCGCAGGAGCAGGCCGCCCGGGCCCACTTCCGGCACGAAGGGCCGCTCGGGGTGCTCGAAGCGGACCGCGTAGCCGCCCCCGGCGGCGCGGGTGCCCCCGGCGAAGGGCCAGGGAAAGGCCGGATGGAAGCCGAGCCCGTAGGGCAGGGGCACCGCGTCGGTGTTCTCGATCCAGACCTCGAAATCGAGGAGGCCGGGCCCGACCCGCGCGACGATGTCGAGGCGGAAGGCGTAAGGGTAGTGCGCCCGGGTCTCCGCGCTGTCGGTGAGGCGCAGGCTCACGCTGTCGCCGGAGCGCTCGATCACCGTGAAGGGCAGGTCGCGGGCAAAGCCGTGCTGCGGCATGGGGTAGGCCTGGTCCCCCACATGGACCGTGCCGCCGCAGGAGGCGCCGACCACCGGGAAGAGCCAGGGCGCGTGCCGGTTCCAGTGCGCGGGGTCGCCGCTCCAGAGGTACGCGCGGCCCCCGACCTCCCAGGAGACGGGCTCGGCCCCGTCGGCGTCGATGACCGCCTGCGTGCCGTCGCCGGCCGTGATCGTGATCCGTTCGCCCATCTGTATCCTGTCGTCCGGCTGGCCGCCGCCCTCGCGGGGCGCGGTGGGAGGGATCAGCGCGCCTTCAGCACCGCCCGGCAGGCGGCCGGAAGCGCGGCCATCGTCATCGGCGGCTTCGGGCGCGGCGGCTTCGTGGCGGGCTTCGGGTTCATGATCGCGTCGCTGAACCAGTAGGCCAGTTCCTCGCCACAGCCGTCGCCGGAGGGTGGAGGGGCCTGGTCGCCGCACTGGTCCTGGCCCGCCGGGCAGGCGAGGCGGATATGGTAGTGGTAGTTGTGCCCGTACATCGGCCGCACCTTGGAGAGCCAGGCGCGGTCGCCGCCGGCCTCGCGGCACAGGGCCTTCTTGATCGCCGGGTTGACGAAGATGCGCGCCACCTCGCGCTCCTGCGCCGTCATCCGGATCAGCTTGAGGTGCTCGGGGGTCCAGACCTGCGGGTCGATGTCCAGACGGTCGGGCCGGACCACGTTGGTGGCGGAGGTCTCCTCGCGCTCGGTCCGGCTCATGCGGTGGTCGGGCATCGGGGTCAGCCAGATGTCGGCGTCGAGGCCGAGCTGGTGCGAGGCGTGGCCGGTGAGCATCGGGCCGCCGCGCGGCTGCGACATGTCGCCGACGAGGAGGCCGTTCCAGCCGATGCGGGGCGCCTTGGCGGCCAGCCGCTCGAGGAACTCGACCAGGGGCGGGGTGCCCCACATCCGGTTGCGCGACAGGCGCATGACCTGCCAGTTCGGTCCGTCGACGGCCAGGGCCTCGCCCCCCGAGAAGCAGCCCTTGGCATAGGACCCGTAGGCATGGGCGGGGCCCGGTGCCGGGGTGAGGGCGCGGCCGAACAGGGCCTTGGCCGGCGTGTCCGGGGCGTCCGGGTTGGCCAGCGGCGGCAGGGGCTTCGGGTTCACGCTGCCCCGGTCCTGGGCCTCGGCGGGCAGGCCGAGGCAGGAGCCGAGGAGCACGAGCGTCGCAAGGCGGAGGCGAAGGGTCAGCGGAGGGCTCCCGGGATCGCGTCCCCGCCGGGCGGGGCGCCGAGGATCTACTATGGGCGAGGAATTAAGGTCTCGAAGCCACGCTAGTCCATCGGGGATCGCCCCGTCGAGGGTCCGCGGCGTCGCCCTACTCCACCGGCGCCACGGCGATCCGGATCGTATCGACGGCCGCATCGCTCACCAGGAGGGTGATCGGCGCGGTGCCGAGCTGGAACCGCACGCTCTTCGCCAGCATCGGGCAGCCGGGTCGCATCGTGCTCGCGATCGGGGGCCGGGTGGTCCGGTCGTCCTGGCTCACATCGATCCAGGCCCGGTCCGACAGGGTGACCTGGTAGGCGCCGGGAGCGAGCGGGGCCGCGAGGTGCAGCACGCCGCCCCGGGCCCCGGGCCTGGACTCCCGCGAGGGCGCGAAGGGCGGGGCGACCGCGTCCTGCGGCTTCAGGACCAGGATGGCGGCCGGCATCGCCGCCGCCAGGGTGTCGCCGGATTCGACCCGCGGCAGGCTGGAGGCCGAGAACCAGGCCTGCTCGCGCAGGAGTGACCAGTCGAACTGCGTGCAGGCCGCCGGATCCGCGGCCGGCAAACCGCCGGAGGACTGCGCCCGGGGCCCCGCGAGGGGACCCGCACAGGTGGCGAACAGCGCGAGGAGCGCCGTCGCGGCGAGCCGGCGCATCGCCCTCAATCCACCGCGACCAGCACGTCGGAGGACTTCACCACGGCGTAGGCCTCTCCACCCACGGTCAGCTTCAGGCTGTCGACGGATTCGTTGGTGATCGAGGCGGTGACCAGCTGGCCGCCGGCGATCTCGATCTTCACATGAGCCGTGGTGGCCCCCTTCTCGACCGAGACGACCTTGCCCTTGAGGACGTTGCGCGCGCTGATCTTCATGTCGACGGATTCCCTTGGGTTGGGCCGGCCCGGACGGGGGCCGACGCGGCGGGACGATGCCGTTCACGCCGGCGCGGTGCAACCCGTCCGGATGCAACCCAGCACCGGAGCCCGCGCGACCGTGATCGGGCTCACGGGGCTTCGTCCTCCTCCGGCGCGCTCTCCTCCTCCGAGACCCGGCGGCGCGAGCCCCATTCGGCGAGGGCGGCGTTGAGGTCGTCGAGGACGAAGTGGCGGGCGCTGTCGCGATCGTAGCCGTCCGCCAGCAGGTCGTCGTACTCGGTGAAGACGTGGCGGGCATAGGCCACCAGGGCGAGCCAGGCCGCGTTGTCCGGCCGCGCGTTGCGCAGGCCGGGGCTCGCCAGGGCCCGGTCGGTCACCGCCTCGCTCTCGAACGCGGGCAGGCGCGGGGCGAGTTGCGCCAGCGCCGCCGCGACCGCCTCCCGCCTGTTCATCGCGTGTCTCCCATCGCCCGGGTCGCTCCGGCCTCGTTCGGTGTCAGCGGTCGTGGTGGCCGGCGATCACGCGGTCGGTGAGCGCCATCAGGAGGCCCGAGACCACGAAGACCATATGGATGCCCACCAGCCAGGCCAGATCCCGGTCGCTCATGGCCTTCACGTCCATGAACGCCTTCAGGAGCGAGATCGCCGAGATGGCGACGATGGACGAGACGAGCTTCAGCTTGAGGCCGGTGAAGTCGATCGTTCCCATCCAGGCCGGCCAGTCCTTGTGATCGGCATGGTCGATCTTGGAGACGAAGTTCTCGTAACCGGAGAACATCACGATGATGAGCAGCGAGGCGGTCAGCGAGAGATCCACCATGGTCAGCACGCCGAGCACGACCTGCGATTCTGTGGCGTCCCACATGTGCGGCACGAAATGGAAGAGTTCCTGGAGCAGCTTGACCAGCAGCACCAGGATGCCGATCGCCAGGGCCCCGTAGAATGGCGCCAGGAGCCAGCGGCTCGCGAACAGGACCTGCTCGAAAAGACGTTCCATGCCTGAAAAATCCTCCGCCAGGGTCTCGCCCCGGGTGCCCGGGCGATGACCGTCACACGCGACGCGGGCATGTCGCATGCGGGGGCCGGGCCGGGCAAGGCGCACGAGGGGGCGTGTAACGCGTCGGGCGAGGCCGGCATGGCCGGACCTCGGGGGCGGCGCCGGCATTCCGATGAATTCGGGATGATTTATCGTGAAGCGTTCGCTAAAGATTTTCTGTCAAATATCGGTGGTCGGGCGGAAGGCCGGACCGCGCGCCTGTTTGACCGGATCCGCTCGTGACCCAGACCAACACGGTTCTCATCGTCTCGGACCGGCCGCAACTCGCGGCCCTGCTCGCCCGCGCCGTCGAGAACGTGGTCGCCTGCCGCTGCATCGAGCCGGGCGAGCCGCTGCCCGCCGCCCTGCCGGCCGTCGCCGTGGTGGACGTCAGCCGGAACGCCGCCCTGGCCCGCGCCTGGGTGGCGCGGCTGCACGCCTCCTGCATCGCGACCCTGCAACTCACCAACCAGGCCGACGCCATCGGCCGCGCGGTCTCGGCCACCCGGACCCTGCGGGCCGACGCGCCCCGGACGATGGTGCTCGCCACCCTGTTCGGCCTCGTCGATTCGCGCCGGACCGGGGAGCGCCCGGTCCCGGGCGCCGCGACGGCGGCGCGGGCCGAGAACCTGGCGCGGGTCGCCGACGCCATGGTTACCCGCGTCTTCGAGGCCGCCGGGGCGGGCCGCGTCCTGACTCCGGCCGAGGCCGATGCCGGGACGGAGGTCATCCTCGAGGCGATCTCCGAATGCGGTATCCGGACCTGGCTGGAGGCCGTCGAGCGCCATGACCAGCAACTCTACCAGCATTCCCTCAGCGTCGCCGGCTACGCGGCCGCCTTCGGAACCGGCCTCGGCCTGCCCCGCGCCGACCAGATGCGCCTGGCCCGGGCGGCCCTGCTGCACGACCTCGGCAAGGCGAAGATCCCCCTGGAGATCCTGAACAAGCCCGGCCGGCTCACCCCCGCCGAGATGGCGGTGATGCAGACCCACCCCGCCATCGGGGCCGACCTCCTGCGCGACCAGGAGGGCTTCGACGCGCAGACCCTTCAGGTGGTGCGCCATCACCACGAGATGCTCGACGGCTCGGGGTACCCCGACGGGCTCGCGGGCGCGGCGATCCCCGACCTCGTGCGCCTCGTCACGATCTGCGACATCCATTCGGCGCTCACCGAGCGTCGGCCCTACCGCGACCGGCTTCCGCACGGGCAGGCCCACGCCCTGATGCTGGACATGGTTCCCCGGCTCGATGCCGACCTCCTGCGGGCCTTCGAGCGCGTCGTGCTGCAGGCCATCCCCGACGCCGCGGTGGCGTGAGGGGGCGGGGCCCGGCGCGTCCGCCGCGGCAAAATTTCGGGCCGGATGCCCGAATCCCGGCAGGATAATGCCCCTCGAAAGCGATTCTCTCCCAGGCTCGCGATATCCGGAGCGTTTCTCTCCGGGGCCAGATGCTTTCAAAAGAACGTTTCATTGATTCTCGGGTCCGTAGCGGGCACGTTTTCCTCAGAACGGCGCCACAGAATTATCTGTGCGTCGAGCCCTTCTACAGAGCCAAGATCTTGAAATACGCCGATGTGGACCAGCGCTCGTCTTGAGCGATGGCACGCTCGCGTCCCGAGGTCTTGCCGCCGAGCGAGAGTCCTTTCATGTCGCTGCCCCGCATCGTCGGCTTCACCGCCAACCTCCAACGCCCCTCGAAGACCCGGGCGCTGGCCGAATCCCTCGCCGAGGCGGTCGGCGCGCACCTGCGGGCGGACATTCGTCTGTTCGACATGCTGGATGCCGGCACCGGCCTCGGCGCGGCCTGGTCCCGGGACCTGCTGCCGCTGCCGGCCCGCCGCATCGTCGAGGCCATCGAGGGCGCCGACGCGCTGATCGTGGGCTCGCCGGTCTACAAGGGCGCCTATACGGGCCTGTTCAAGCACCTGTTCGATTTCGTCGATCCGGCGGCCCTGGTGGGCAAGCCCGTGATCCTCTCGGCCACCGGCGGCGGCGCGCGCCACGCCCTCGTGGTCGAGCATTCCTTGCGCCCGCTCTTCGGGTTCTTCAGCGCCCACACCATCCCCAGCGCGGTCTACGGTTCGGACGCGGATTTTCGCGACGGCGTCCTCGTCGACCCCGGCGTGAAGGCCCGCATCGAGGACGCGGCGGGCCAGCTCGCGGACCTGCTCCAGGCGCGGGCGGCACGCGCCGGGACGCCGGACGCCCCGGTCACCGCCTTCGCCAGCGCCGGCTGAGGGGCGCCCGGCGATGCTCTCCCGACGCAACCTCCTCGCGGGTGCCCTGGCGGCGGCCCTGCCCGGGCCGGCCAGCGGACCGGCGCGGGCCCAGGGTGGCACCTTCCGGATCGGCTATCAGAAGAACGGCATCCTCGTCGTCGCCAAGCAACAGGGCGCGATCGAGCAGGCGCTGAAGCCCCTCGGCGTCTCCGTGCGCTGGACCGAGTTCTCGTTCGGCCCCCCGGTCCTCGAGGCCCTCGGGGTCGGCGCCATCGATTTCGGCCAGACCGGCGCGCCGCCCCCGGTCTTCGCCCAGGCCGCCGGCAACACCCTGCTCTACGTCGCGGCCCAGGATGCGGGCGGCTCGGGCGAGGCGATCCTGGTGCCGCCGGGCTCGCCCCTGACGACGCTCGCCGACCTCAAGGGCCGGCGCGTCGCCTTCGCCAAGGGGTCGAGCGCGCATTACCTCGTCGTCCGCGCCCTGGAGAAGGCCGGCCTGGCCTATGCCGACATCGAGCCCGTGACCCTGGCGCCCGCCGATGCGGCCGCCGCCTTCGCGCGGGGCGCCGTCGACGCCTGGGCGATCTGGGACCCGTACTTCGCCATCGCCGAGCGCCAGCCCGGCATCCGCATCCTGGCCAGCGCCGCCGAGATCGAGAAGCCCACCAACTTCTTCCTCGGCAACCGGGATTTCACGCAAGCCAACGCCCCCGTGGTCCAGGCCGTGGTCGGCGCCCTGGCTGAGGTCGCGGCCTGGTGCGAGGCGCATCGCCCGGAGGTCGCCGCGCTGCTGTCGAAGGGCACCGGCGTGCCCCTCGACGCGACCCAGCGCGCCGTCGACCGCAGCGTCTACGTCATCGCTCCGCTCTCCGAGACGGTCATCGCCGGCCAGCAGCGCGTGGCCGACCGCTTCCAGGCGCTGGGCCTGATCGCCAATTCCATCCGCGTCCGCGATGCCGTGTGGACGCCGCCGGCTCCCCCGGCGAGCAAGGGCTGAACCCCATGACGACCTCGTTCCACACCCGCACCCTGGAGCGCCTGACGCCCTGGCTCGTGCCCGCCGCGATCCTGCTCGGCTGGCAGGTCGCCGCCTCCACCGGCCTCGTCTCGACCCGCTTCATGCCGGCGCCCTCGGGCGTCGTGGCGGCGGGCTGGCAGGCGGCGCGCAGCGGCGAACTCTGGACCAACCTCTCGATCAGCTTCGCCCGCGCGGCCGTCGGCTTCCTCATCGGCGGCGGCATCGGCTTCGCGCTCGGCCTCGCCAACGGCCTGTCGCGGCTCTCGGAGCGCCTCACCGACACCACGCTGCAGATGATCCGCAACATCCCGCACCTGTCGCTGATCCCGCTGGTGATCCTGTGGTTCGGCATCGACGAGGAGGCCAAGCTCTTCCTCGTGGCCATCGGGGTGTTCTTCCCCGTCTACGCCAACACCCTGCACGGCATCCGCTCGGTCGACCCGCAACTCGTCGAGATGGGTCGGGTCTACGGCATGTCGCCCACCACCCTGTTCCTGCGCGTGGTGCTGCCCGGGGCGCTGCCCTCGATCTTCGTGGGCCTGCGCTACGCGCTCGGCATCATGTGGCTGACGCTCATCGTCGCCGAGACGATCTCGGCCTCCTCGGGGCTCGGCTACATGGCGATGCAGGCCCGCGAGTTCATGCTCGTCGACGTCGTGGTGCTGGCGATCGTCATCTATGCCGGCCTCGGCAAGGCCGCCGATGCGGTGACCCGGCTGCTAGAGCGCCGGTTCCTGGCCTGGAACCCGGCCTACCGGAACGCGTGAGGTAACGCGTGTTCCCCTCACCCTTGCGGGAAGGGAGCGCCCGAACCTCGACGCCCCGCGGCTTCTCTCCCAAACCCATCTCCCCTTCGACGGTCCGCCCCATGCTCGCCACCGCCCTCCGCGTCCCCGAGGACAGCCAGATCCGAGACCCGAAACCCCGCGGGGTCGCCGCCCCGAAGGCGCCGGCCCGCGCCGCGCCCGCGCCCTCCGCCGCCGGTATCGGCGTCACGATCCGCGACCTGCGGAAGGACTTCGACGGCCACACCGTGATCGAGGGCCTCGACCTCCACATCCCGGCCGGGCAGTTCGTGGCCGTGGTCGGGCGCTCGGGCTGCGGCAAGAGCACCCTGCTGCGCCTGATCCTCGGCCTGGAGCAGCCGAGCGCCGGCCGGATCGCCCTCGAATCGCAAGGTCCGCGCACGCCCCCGAAGCGCATCATGTTCCAGGAGCCGCGCCTGCTGCCCTGGGCCCGGGTCGTCGACAACGTGGCGGTCGGCCTCGGCGAGGGCGGCCGCAAGGCGGAGCGCCGCGCCAAGGCGCAGGCGGCGCTGGCCGAGGTCGGTCTCTCGGAGAAATCCGGCAACTGGCCCGCGACCTTGTCGGGCGGTCAGCGCCAGCGGGTGGCGCTCGCCCGCGCCCTCGTCAGCCGTCCGGGGCTGCTCGCCCTCGACGAGCCGCTGGGCGCCCTCGACGCGCTCACCCGCATCGACATGCAGGCCATGATCGAGCGGATCTGGCGGGCGCAGGGGTTCACCGCGATACTCGTCACCCACGACGTCGCCGAGGCCGTGGCGATGGCCGACCGCATCCTCGTGGTGGAGGCCGGCTGCATCGCCCTCGACGTCGCCGTGGACGTGCCGCGCCCGCGCCGCCGGGGCGACGCCGACCTCGCGGCCCTGGAAGGCCGCATCCTCGACCACCTGTTGTCCGAGCGCGCGCAGGCCTGAGCGCGGCCCCGCCTCCAACCCCGTGAGAGATTTCCCATGACCGGACAGACCGACGTTCTCTGGTTCCTCCCTACCCACGGCGACGGCCGCTACCTCGGCGCCCAGGAAGGCGCCCGCGACGTCTCGATCGCGTATCTGCGCCAGATCGCCCAAGCCGCCGACGAGCTCGGGTATTACGGCGTGCTCCTGCCCACCGGCCGCTCCTGCGAGGATTCCTGGGTGGTGGCCTCGGCGCTGGCGCCGCTCACGAAGCGCCTGCGCTTCCTCGTGGCCGTCCGCCCCGGCCTGCAGGAGCCCGCGATGGCTGCCCGCATGGCCGCGACCCTCGACCGGGTCTCGGACGGGCGCCTGCTCATCAACGTCGTCACGGGCGGCGACCCCGTCGAGCTGCGCGGCGACGGCGTCTTCCTCGACCACGACGAGCGCTATCGTGTCACCGACGAGTTCCTGCACATCTGGCGCGGGCTGATGTCGGGCGAGACGGTCAGCTACGAGGGCAAGCACCTCAAGGTGGAAGAGGGCCGGGTGATCTTCCAGCCCGTGCAGAAGCCCTATCCGCCGCTGTATTTCGGCGGCTCGTCGCCCGCCGGCATCGAGGTCGCGGCCGAGCATTGCGAGGTCTACCTGACCTGGGGCGAGCCCCCGGCCGGCGTCGCGGAGAAGATCGCCAAGGCCCGGGAGGCCGCCGACCGCAAGGGCAAGACCTTCTCCTACGGCATCCGGCTCCACGTCATCGTGCGCGAGACGGAAGGGGAGGCTTGGGCGGCGGCCGAGAACCTGATCTCGCGCCTCGACGACGAGACCATCGCCAAGGCCCAGGCCACCCTGAAGCGCCAGGATTCCGTGGGCCAGAGCCGCATGATGGCCCTGCACGGGGGCGACCGCACCAAGCTCGAGGTCTCGCCGAACCTCTGGGCCGGCGTCGGCCTGGTGCGCGGCGGCGCCGGCACCGCCCTGGTCGGCTCCGCCGATCAGGTCGCCGACCGGATGAAGGAATACATCGACCTCGGCATCGACCGCTTCATCCTCTCGGGCTACCCGCACCTCGAGGAGGCCTATCGCTTCGCCGAGCTGGTCTTCCCCAAGCTCCCCCTGCGCGCCACCACCGGCGTCGCGCCGAGCAACGCCCGCAACAACGGCCCGTTCGGCGAGGTCATCGCCAACGACATCGTGCCCGGCCGCCGCATCGCGGCGCATTGAGGGATACACCTCCCGCTGTCGTCAAGCATCCCCTCTCCCCGCAAGCGGGGAGAGGAGAATCCCCTTCCGCCGACCGTTCGTTGCCCCGAAGGAGCCCCCATGCCCGCCGCCGCCCGCGCCCTGGCGCTTCGCCCCGCCGGCACCCGCCGCGCCTGGATCCTCCTCACCGCCCTGGCGCTGCTGACCCTCGGCGTCCTGCACGCCCGCGCGGACGAGCGGGTGATCCGGATCGGCTACCAGAAATACGGCACGCTGGTGCTCCTCAAGGGCAAGGGCCTGCTGGAGCAGCGCCTGAAGCCGCTGGGCTACCGCGTCACCTGGGCCGAGTTCCCCTCGGGGCCGCCGCTGATGGAGGCGCTGAATGCCGGGGCCGTCGATCTCGGCTCGGCCGGCGAGGCGCCGCCGATCTTCGCCCAGGCGGCCAACCCGGACCTGCTCTATGTCGGCCACGAGCCGGCGGCCCCCAAGGGCGAGGCGATCCTGGTGGCCAAGGACAGCCCGATCCGGACGGTCGCGGACCTGCGCGGCAAGAAGATCGCCCTGAACAAGGGCTCGAACGTCCACTACTTCCTGGTTCGCGCCCTCGAACAGGCGGGCGTGCCCTACGAGGCGGTGACCCCGACCTTCCTGGCGCCGGCCGACGGGGCCGCCGCCTTCGCGCGGGGCGCCGTCGACGCCTGGGCGATCTGGGACCCCTACCTCGCCTCGGGCGAGCGCAGCACCGGCGGGCGCATCCTCGTCGACGGCACCGACCTCGTGCCCAACCGCCAGTTCTACCTCTCCACCCGCGCCTTCGCCGCTACCCACGGCCCGGCCCTCGACGCGACGCTGGCCGCCATCGGCGAGATCGACGCCTGGGCCAAGGAGAACACCGACGCGGTGGCGGCCGAACTTAGCCCCTCCGTCGGTATCCCGGCGCCGATCCTCACCGTGGCCCTGCGCCGCCTCACCTACGGGGTCACGCCGCTGAACGCCGAGACCACCGCCGACCAGCAGAAGGTCGCCGACACTTTCCACCGCCTCGGCCTGCTGCCCAAGCCCCTCGACGTCGCCTCGGCGGTGCGCAAGCCCGGGAGCTGAGGGACGGGATCAGCCCGGCAGAACCGGCGCCTTCACCCCCGGCAGGCGGTCGAGGTCGGCCGGGCTGAGGTGGGTGTGCGCCGCCACCAGGGCGTGCGGGGTGAGGGCGAGCCACTGGCGTAGGGAGATGTCGGCGTAACTCGGGCTGCGGAACATCTCCAGGAAGGTCAGCGGCGTCGTGCCGGTGTTCTCGATGTAGTGGCCCATGGCGAAGGGCACGTAGCCGACGTCGCCGGCCTGGTAGTCGAAGGTGCGGGCCTTCGATTCCGAGCCGAACACCGTCATGCGGCCCTGGCCCGCGATGTAGAACTGCCACTCGTCGCCGTTCGGGTGCCAGTGCAGCTCGCGCAGGCCCCCGGGCTCCAGTTCCACCAGGGCGGCCGCGATGGTCTTCGAGGCCTTGAACACCGAGGAATCGGTGATGCGCACGCTGCCGCCCGGCAGGCTCAGGGGCGCCTGGGCCAGCATCCGGTGGCTGAAGGGCTCTGGCACCGGGCCGGCGCCGCCCATCCGGTCGGCGTCCAGGGGGCCGGGCGTCGGCCCGGGGAAGATGTAGAGCTCCTTCTCCGGCACACCCGCGAAGGCGCTCTCCGGCAGGCCGAAGTTCTTGGCCAGGATGTCCCTCGGCGTATGCGCCATCCAGTCCGTCAGGAGGAAGGTGGAATCCTCCGAGAAGCCGCCGTCGTCGAAGACCAGCAGGAACTCGCAGCCGTCGATGCCGTCGGCGGACAGTCCCTGGATCGAATGCGGGATGCCGGAGGGGAAGTACCAGAGGTCGCCCTCTCCGACGTCGTCCGCGAAGGTCCGGCCCTGCGCGTCCACCGCGGTGATCCGGGCCCGGCCCTTCAGCATGTAGGCCCACTCGGCCTCCTTGTGCCAGTGCATCTCCCGGACCACGCCGGCGCCGAGGCGCATGTTCACCCCCGCCATCGCCTTGGAGACGGGCAGTTCGCGGATCGTCGTCTGCCGGGCCCAGCCGCCCTCCTCGAGGCGCATATGGCTGTCGGCGAAGGACCATTTCAAGTTCGGCATGGTGCCGTGGTCGGTCCGGGGCGGGCGCAGGGTGAAGGGGTCCTCGGCCTCCCGCGCCGGGTTGCGGGGGCCGAGGATCGAGGCGCCGTCCTTCCCCCGGATCGGGCTCTGCGCCGTAGGCTGGCCCTGCGCGCCGGCCACGGTGAACAGCGATCCCCCGGCGGCGGTGGCGGCCAGCAGGCTTCGGCGGGACAGGTCCGTCATGGGCGTCGGGTCTCGTGTGGGGTCCTGGGGCGCCGTGGGGCGCCCCGTTTCCTTCCGTCAATCGACCCCCACGGACCGCCGTTCCGTGCCTCACGGCCTCGTGCGAGCGCCCGTCAGGCCGCCGCCGCGACGGGCGGCACCGGGCGCTCGCCCTGTGCCCCCAGGCGCTCCAGAAAGGCGGCGGCGAGGCGTCCGCGCGTCGCCGGGTCCGCGCTGCCCTGGCGCAGGAGCACGCGGTTGTCCTTGCGCACGATATGGGCGTGGGCGGGGACCTGGAGCGGCGGTGCGTTGGGCCGCAGGTCGGCGGCCAGCCCCTGCGGCCCGCCGCTGAGGCGGTGGATGCCCAGCGCCAGGCAGCCGACCCGGAGCCGGGCGAGGGCGATCAGCTCCTCGAAGGCCTCGGGCGGCGGGCCGAAGCGGTCGACCACCTCGCTGCGCAGGGCCTCCACCTCCTCCGGGTTCGCGAGGCGCAGCGTCCGGGTGTAGAGGCTGAGCCGCACCTCCGGCTCGGGCACGTAGTCGGCTGGCACGGCGCCCGAGAGGCCGAGGCGGATCTCCGGGTTCCAGTCCTCGGCGGCCTCGCCCTTGGCGGCGCGCAGCGCCAGGTGCAGCAGGTGCTGGTAGAGTCCGAGGCCGATGAGCTTGACGTGGCCGGCCTGGTTCTCGCCGACGAGGTCGCCCGCCCCGCGCAGGTCCAGGTCCCGGGCGCTGATGGCGAAGCCCGCGCCGAGGCGGTCGAGGGCCTCCAGCGTCCGCAGGCGCTTCTCGGTGGCGGGCGTCAGCGGCCGGTCGGGTCGGCTGAGGAGGTAGACCACGCCGCGGCGCTGGCCGCGCCCGACCCGGCCCCGCAGCTGGTGCAGCTGCGACAGGCCGAAGCGCTCGGCATCCCACACCAGCATGGTGTTGGCGCGCGGCACGTCGAGCCCGCTCTCGATGATGCTGGTGGCCAGCAGCACGTCGCCCTCGCCGTCGGCGAAGCGCACCATCACGTCGTCCATCTCGGCGGCCTTCAATTCGCCGTGGGCCACCATGGTGCGCAGATCCGGGACCAGCTTGGCGAGGCGCGCCGCCATCGGGGCGATGTCCTCGATGCGCGGGCAGACGACGAAGCTCTGGCCCCCGCGCCGGTGCTCGCGCGTGAGGGCGTCGCGCATCGCCTCGTCCTCGAAGGGCGTGATCACGGTGCGGATGGGCTGGCGCACCGAGGGCGGCGTGGCGATGACGCTGAGGCTCTGGAGTCCCACCAGCGCGCTCTGCAGGGTGCGGGGGATCGGGGTCGCGGTGAGCGTGAGCACGTGGCCGTCGCCCGCCGCCTCCCGCAGGCCCTGCTTGATCCGGGCGCCGAAGCGCTGCTCCTCGTCGATGACCATCAGGCCGAGATCGTCGAAAACCACGCCCTTGGCGGCCAGGCAATGCGTGCCGACCACGAGCCGGATCGAGCCGTCCGCGAGACCCGCCTTCACCCGCTTGGCCTCGGCCGGAGACACGAGGCGGGACACGTGGGCGACCTCGACGCCGAAGCGGGCGAAGCGCCGGGTGAAGGTCTGTACGTGCTGGCGCGCCAGCACGGTGGTGGGGGCGACGATCGCCACCTGCTTGCCGGCGAACACGGCGGCCGCGGCGGCGCGCAGGGCCACCTCGGTCTTGCCGAAGCCGACATCGCCGCAGACGAGGCGGTCCATCGGCCGGCCCGAGGCGAGGTCGCCGATCACGCCGGCCACGGCGCTCGCCTGGTCGGCGGTGAGCGCGAAGCCGAAGCCGGCGGCGAAGCGCTCCATCTCGCGCTCCCGCGGCACCAGAACCGGCGCCCGGATCGCCCGGCGCTTCTCGGCATCCGCCAGCATCACACGGGCGGCCCGGGCCATGCAGGCCTCCGCCTCCAGGCGGCGTCGTCCCCAAGATCCTTTCGCCCAGCTTCCGCTTTCGAGCTTGTCGAGGGTCACGGCCTCGACCTCCGAGCCGTAGCGCCAGATCCGGTCGGCCTGCGAGACCGGCACCATCAGGATGCCGTCGCCGGCAAAGCGCAGGCGCAGGGCGTCCTCGCTGCCGCCGTCGCCGGTCCCGACGGGCTCCAGCCCCTCGAACACGCAGAGTCCGTTGTCGCGGTCGACCGCGACGTCGCCGATGCGCAGCTCGACCTCGCCGATGGGCAGGATGGCGCTCGGGCCCCCGGCGGCCACGGTGGCGGCACGGGCGCCGAAGAGGTCGGCGGCGGCGATCACCGCCACGCCCCTGTCCGGCACCCGGAAGCCCGCCTCGATCGGGGCCTCCAGGCAGAGGAGCGCCCCGGGCTTCGCCGAAACGGCGTCGGCCCAGGCCCGGACCGTCCGGACCTTGCGCCCCAGGGCGCGCTCGGCGATGCGCGCGAGCCGGGCCAGCGGCTCGGCGGGCCCCGTGAGGAGGATGCGGTCGCCGGCCTTCAGGCGCTCGCGCAGGGTCTCGGCCAGTGCCGTGTTCGGCCGGGCTTTCCGCACGAAGGCCGGCATGGTGAGGTCGTCGGCGCCGTCCGCGTGGGCCCCGGCGACCCGGCGCGCTCCGAGTTGGGCCGCCCAGTCCTCGGGGCTCAGATAGAGGCTGTCGTCGTCGGCCCCCCCGCGCCGGGAGCGGGCCGCGGCCTCGCGTCCTTCCGCGATCTGCTCGAAGAAGGCCTGCGCCCGCTCCTCCGCCCCGTCCTCGACCACGAGGGCCGCGTCGGGCACCTGATCGAGAACGGTGTCGAGGGACGGGTAGTAGCGGGCCAGACCGTGCTCCTGGCCCGTGAAGGGCGCGAGCCGGCTCTCCGAGCCCTCGGGCAGGAGGATCTCGGTGGCGGGGTCGACGACGAGCACGTCGGCATCGGCCAGCGAGCGCTGCGAGACCGGATCGTAGGAGCGGATCGCGGTGACGCGGCCCTCCTCGTACTCGATGCGGCAGGGGCGGTCGGCGGCGGCCGGGAAGACGTCCACGGTCCGGCCCCAGACCGCGACCTCGCCGGGCTCGTCGACCCGGTCGTCGAGGATGTAGCCGAGGCGCTGCAGGAAGGCGGAGACCGCCGCCGGATCGAGGGGGTCGCCGACCCGGACCTCCAGGCGCGCCGCGGCCCAGGTCGCGGCCGGGGGCACCCGCTGGATCAGGGCCGGGGCGGTGGTGAGGATGATGTCGGGCAGGGACGCCGTGTCGGTGAGCCAGCGCAGCACGCCCGTGCGCGCGCCCATCACGCCCCGCGAGGGCGAGGCACGGTCGTAGGGCAGGCAGTCCCATTCCGGGTAGATCGCGACGCTGCGCTCCGGCGACAGCGCCCGCAGGATCTTCGCGATGGCCTCCAGCCGGTGGCTCTCGCGGGCCATGTGGACCAGGGGCTTGCCGGTCCGGGTCAGGTCGAGGAGGGCGACCGCGAGGGCGCCGGTGGGCACGAGCGGCGCGACGGCCTCCGGGGCGGATGCCGGCGCCGGCTCGGGCGCCTGCGCCGAGGTCTTGCGGGAGGTCGGCTTCGACGCCGCCTCGGCGCGGACTGTCTTGACGCGGGGTGCCTCCGAGCCTGGTCCCTCTGCGCCTGGCGCCTTGGCGCGCGGTGCCTTGGAGCGTGGTGCCTTGGCGCGCGATGCCTTGGCGGACGTCTGGGCTTTCGCCTTTGCCGGCCCCTTCGCCGGCCCCTGGGCCGTTGGGGTCGGAGCGGGAGACGACGCGGTCCTGCGTTTTGCCATCTGGGGTGTGCGCTGCCCGGCTTGGAGGAGAGGAACTGGGAAACGCGGCCGGTGCGTCGCGGGCTCCGCGCTTTCGCCCTCCGTCCCCAGTTTGTCGCAGGCCCTGTGGATCACATCTCCGGGTCGGGCGCCGCCTCCAGGCGGCCCTGCGCGATGGCCGCCTGGAAGGCCGCGAAGTCGGCCTCGTTCTGGTCGCCGTAGGCGAAGGCCCAGGTGGCCAGGGCCTCGCGCAGGTCGCATTGTCGGTCGCGGCCGCAATAGCCCGCGATGGCCGCGGCATCCCCGGTGCGGGCATGCGCCCGGGCCAGCAGGGCGCCGTAGGCCCAGGAGAAGTAGATCAGCGGCTGCCCCGTGAGGCCGGCCACGGGAATGTCGCCCTTCATGTTCTTCATCTGGCGCACGTAGAACGGGCGGCCGTCGATGGTGGTCCAGCCGAGCAGCGGATCGCCCACCGCCTGGAGCAGGCGCTGGCCGTAGATCACCCGCTCGCCCTCGTGGTCGCCATAGGCGTCGGGCATGCCGGCGAGGTAGGGGGCGTGGGCCGGCGTCACCGCCTCCTTGACCTGCAGGAAGAGGACGTCCTGGTCGGAATTTCCGCACAGGAGCGCGACGTAGGCCCGGGTGCCGACGCTGCCGACGCCGACGACCCGATGGGCCACGTCGACCACGTGGTAGCGGCTCAGCATGAACCGGCGCTCGCGCGGCAGGGTCTCGGCATAGTGCTCGAGGCCGCCGATCACTGCCTCGCGGGTCTCGGCATCGACGCCGGTGAGGATCGGGGGCTGCTCCTTGAAGCGCCAGCCGCCATCGGTCCGGCGCTCGCCGACCCGGGCGAGCAGGCTCTTGTTGTGCTTCTTGCGGGCCTTCTCCACCGCCTTGGCGATGACCGCCTCGGAATGGGCGTCGATGGTGAGGCCGGCGAAATCGAGCCGGTCGGCCCGGGCTGCCTGATGCCAGACGTCGAGGGGCCCCTGCGGCGCCAGCTCCGTCATGGTGTGCTGGTAGCCCGCCACCGCCGCGAGGGCCGCCTCCCGGCGCTCGGCCTTGCCGACCCCGTCCGTGCGGGCCGCCACCTCGATGCTGGCGACGAGCCGCTTCAGGTCCCATTCCCAAGGGCCGATCGTGACTTCGTCGAAATCGTTGAGGTCGAGGACGATGTCGCGCTGGGGCGTGCCGAACAGGCCGAAATTGGCGAGATGCGCGTCGCCGTTCATCACGACCGCGATGCCGCTGCGCGGGGTGTGGGCGAGGTCCCAGGCCATGACGTGGGCCGCGCCCCGCAGGAAGGCGAAGGGCGAACTCGCCATGCGGGCGACCCGCAGGGGAATGAGGTGTTCCTGGCGCCCGGCATGGGCCGCCTCGATCAGGGAGACCGGGTCCGGCCGGTTGCCGGGCGGTGTCCAGGCCGCGTGGGAGGCGTGCGGCACGACCTCGCGCAGGGCCTTGCCGGCATGGCGGCGCTTGTCCCAGGGCTCGCCCGCCTCGCGCAGGTTGATGCGGGGAATGTCGGCCAGGGGGGCGAGCAGGATGTCCTCGGCCTCCGCCGAAGCGTCTCTACCCTCGCTCGTGCGCGGGCTGACACCCTGCGGACATTCCATGGCCGGTTCCTCGCTCGCGGATCAGTGATGGACAAACCTTGGCCATTTCCGTTCGTTCCCGGGGCGTTACGTCCCAGCGCGACGTTTCATCCAAGCGGTGTGGATCGATGACCAGGATGTGAAAGGGGCGTCGGCGTTCCGGAATTTCGCGGGCCGCGCCGTCGAACATCGCCGCGTGCATCACCTGTCGGATGGCGAAGCAGGGCGACGAATCCATGCATGGAGGCCGGGGTCCGGATTTGAACCGGACGTGCAGATCCTTGCGGGGATCTTGGCTCAACCCTCGCCCACCTGGCCGAGGTCTATGAAGCACGAAGTGCGACTGTCCGCAAGTGGTGTCAGAGGGGCGACTAGACATGGATCGATTTGTGTCTCGCCGGTGATAATGAGCAAGAATTTGTTAACATCTTGTATTTTTCTACACATACAAAACGAAGATGCTCGGATGTCCTTGTTGGGCACGGGTGGCACCTTGGCCAGGCGCGTACGCCGGACCAACGGTGATTGACCCGCGTCGGCAAACGGCGTTCTTGGGCGCGAAGCTCGAGCCAAGCCATTCCGGAGTGCCTGAACGATGCCCGCAACGTCCGTGCCGACGACGCCCTACGACGACCAGAAGCCGGGCACGTCCGGCCTGCGCAAGAAGGTGCCGGTGTTCCAGCAGGCGCGCTACGTCGAGAACTTCGTCCAGGCGATCATCGACTGCATCCCCGACCGGGCCGGCACGACCCTGGTGCTCGGCGGCGACGGCCGCTTCCTGAACCGCGAGGTCGTGCAGACCACGCTCAAGATCGCCGCCGCCAACGGCTTCGCCCGGGTGCTGGTGGGGCAGGGCGGCCTGCTCTCGACCCCGGCGGCCTCCTGCGTCATCCGCAAGCACGGCGCCATCGGCGGCATCATCCTGTCGGCGAGCCACAACCCGGGCGGGCCGGACGGCGATTTCGGCATCAAGTTCAACACCGCCAACGGCGGCCCGGCGCCCGAGACCGTCACGGCGGCGATCTACGCGCGCACGAAGGCGCTGACCGAATACCGCATCGTCGAGGGGCCCGACCTCGACCTCGACACGATCGGCGAGACCCGGATCGGCGACATGACCGTCGCGGTGATCGATCCCGTGGCGGACTACCTCGCGCTGATGCGCGACCTCATCGATTTCGACGCGATCACGCGCCTGTTCGGAAGCGGCTTCCGCATGCGCTTCGACGCCATGAGCGCGGTCACCGGCCCCTACGCCCACGCCATCCTGGAGGGCGTGTTCGGGGCGCAAGCCGGCACCGTCCTCAACGGCACGCCCCGGGAGGATTTCGGCGGGCACCATCCGGACCCGAACCCCGTCCACGCCCACGATCTCTACGAACTGATGCTGAGCGAGGCGGCGCCGAACCTGGGTGCCGCCTCGGACGGCGACGGCGACCGCAACATGATCGTGGCGCCCGGCCTGTTCGTGACCCCGAGCGACAGCCTGGCGATCCTCGCGGCGCATGCCCACCTCGCCCCCGGCTACGCCAAGGGGCTCTCCGGCGTCGCCCGCTCCATGCCGACGAGCCGGGCGCTGGACCGGGTGGCGGCGTCGCTGGGCATCCCCGCCTACGAGACCCCCACCGGCTGGAAGTTCTTCGGCAACCTGCTCGATGCCGGCCTGATCACCCTCTGCGGCGAGGAGAGTGCCGGCACCGGCTCGAACCACGTCCGCGAGAAGGACGGGCTCTGGGCCGTGCTGATCTGGCTCAACATCCTGGCGGTCACGGGCAAGCCCGCTCAAGACGTGGTGCGGGACCACTGGGCCCGCTTCGGGCGCGACTACTACACCCGGCACGATTACGAGGAGATCGACGCGGAGGCCGCCAAGCGCCTGATGGATGGCCTGCGGGCCAAGCTCGCCGGCCTGCCGGGCACCAGGCTCGGCGACCTCACGGTCGCGGCGGCGGACGACTTCCGCTACGTCGATCCCGTCGACGGCTCCGTCACCGAGCAGCAGGGCGTGCGCGTCACCTTCGCGGAGGATGCGCGTGTGGTCTACCGCCTCTCCGGCACCGGCACGGCGGGCGCGACCCTGCGGGTCTATGTCGAGCGCTACGAATCCGCCCCCGACCGGCTCGAACGGCCGGTGGCGGAGGTGCTGGCCCCGGTGGTGGCGGTCGCCAACGATCTGGCCGACATCGCCGCGCTCACGGGCCGGTCCGAGCCGAGCGTGATCACCTGAGACCGCTGCCCCCGGGGCGGGCCGCTCCGGCGGAGCCCGCCCCGGCGCCACGTCCCGTCCCCGAGCGAGGCCTCTCCCCGTGAGCGCAGCAGACCCGACCCTGCCCCTCGTCGTCCTGACCAATCCGATCCACGCCGAGGCGATGGCCCTGCTGGCGCCGCACGCGCGGGTCGTCACCGCGGGGGACACGGCCCCCGACACCCTGCGGGCGCTTGCGGGCGAGGCGGCGGGGCTCATCGTGCGGGCGCAGCTGCCCGACGACATCCTCGACCATGCCCCATACCTGCGCGGCATCGTCCGCCACGGGGTCGGGCTCGATTTCGTGCCCCTGGAGGCAGCCACCGCGCGCGGCATCCCGGTGGCCAACCTGCCCGGCAGCAACACCGGCGCCGTGGCCGAATACGTCTTCGCGGCCCTGTTCCACCTGCGCCGCCGCCTCGGGCACCTCGACGGGACCCTGCGGGGGGCCGGCTGGCTCGCGGCCAAGACCTTCGCCAGCGATCTCGGCGAGATCGGCGGCACCACGATCGGTATCCTCGGCACCGGGGAGATCGGGCGCCGCGTCGCCCGGATCGCGCGGGACGGCTTCGGCATGCGGGTGCTCGGCCATTCCCGCAGCGCCCACCACCGGGGACAGGCGTCCGACGACGGCCTGTTCGAAGCCGTGGATCGCGAGACGCTGTTCGCGGCCAGCGACGCGGTGGTGGTGGCCTGCCCGTTGACGCCGGAGACGCGGGGCCTCGTCGATGCCGGCCTCATCGGCCGGATGCGGCCCGACGCGGTGCTGATCAACGTGGCGCGCGGGCCCATCGTGCAGGCCGAAGCGCTGGCCGCCGCCCTGCGGGCGGGGGCGATCGGGGGCGCGGCGCTGGACGTCTTCGAGGTCCAGCCGCTGCCCGACGACCACCCCTACCGCGCCTGCCCGAACCTGCTGCTGACCCCGCACGTGGCCGGCACCAGCGCCGACAGCCTGCGGGTGATGGGCCTGGGCGCCGCCGAGGAAATGATCCGCATCCTGGCCGGCGAACGACCGCGCAACCTCGTCAACCCGGCCGCCCTGGCGCATCGCTGAGCGCCGGCTCAACGAAGATCCCGAGGAGGACACCATGGCTCTCACCAGCGCGATCAAGGGCGTGATCCCCATCGCCCCGACGCCCTTCCATCCCGACGGCCGGGTCGACGAGACCTCCCTCGACCGGATGTCGGACTTCTTCTCCGGTGCCGGGATCGACGGCCTCACCATCCTGGGCCAGCTCGGCGAGGCGCCCAAGCTCGATCACGCCGAGGCGGTCGCCATCGCCAGGCGGGTCGTCGGGCGCATGGACGTGCCGGTCCTCGTCGGCGTCTCGGCCCCGGGCTTCGCCGCCATGCGCGCCCTCGCCCGCGAGGTCATGGACCTGGGGGCGGCCGGCGTCATGATCGGCCCGCCCAACACCTTGCGCACGGACGACCAGGTGGTGGCCTATTACCGGAACGCCGCCGAGGCGATCGGCCCCGACGTGCCCTTCGTGATTCAGGACTATCCCCTGACCTTCTCGGTGGTGATGACGCCCGCCGTGATCCGCCGGATCGTCACCGAGAACCCGTCCTGCGTCATGCTCAAGCACGAGGACTGGCCGGGGCTCGACAAGATCACGGCGCTGCGCGGCTTCGAAGCCGACGGCTCGATGCGCCACATCGCGATCCTCACGGGCAATGGCGGGCTGTTCCTCGACTTCGAGATGGAGCGCGGCGCGGACGGCGCCAACACCGGCTACGCCTTTCCGGAGATGCTGGTGGACGTGGTGCGCCTGTCGAAGGCGGGCGAGCGCGACGCGGCCCACGACCTCTTCGACGCGCACCTGCCTTACCTCCGCTACGAGCAGCAGCAGGGGCCCCTGGGGCTGGCGGTGCGCAAGTACGTCTTCCAGAAGCGCGGGATCTTCGCCTCGGACGCCCAGCGCAAGCCGGCCGCGAACCTGTCGGCGCAAGGCAAGGCGGAGGTCGACTACCTCCTGTCGCGCATCGCCCGGGTCGATCCCCGCGCCCGGGTCGCGCCCTGAGGGCGGCGGGATCCGATCGATCCCAGGCCCCGCCTCGGCCCAAAAGCCACGCCTCGCCCGAGAAGTCCCGCCACGCCCGAGAGGCTCCGGTACGCCCGCGAAAAGGTCCCTTCATGTCCGATGCCTTCGATCCCCAGCCGGCCGCCGACTTTCTGCTGGCGGCCTATCGCGCGGGGCGGCAACACGCCGAGCTGCCCGAGGCGATCCGCCCGCGCACGATGACGGAGGGCTACGACATCCAGGATCGGCTCTTCGCGGCCCTCGGCGAGACGTGCGCTGGCTGGAAGCTCGCCATCGGCAGCGCCAAGGGCAAGCGCACATCCGGGGTCGGCCGGTCCATCGCGGGCCGCGTGCTGCGGGGCCAGCTCCACGAGCCCGGCGTGGCGCTCCGGATGCCCCATGCGGGGCCGGTGACGATCGAGTTCGAGGTCGCCTACGTCATCGCCCGGGACATCGATCCGGGCGCCCCCGCCGTCGAGGCCGCGCACGTCGTGGCCGAGACCCGCGTGGCGTTCGAGCTCGTGCTGTCGCGCTTCTTCGACCGCCGCGCGGTGGGCTGGCCGAGCTTCGCCGCCGACAATTCCGCCTTCCAGGCCCTGGTGATCGGGCCCGCCCTCGACCCGGCCGACCTGCCGGGCCTCGCCCGCAGCCTCGTGGTGACGGTCGACGGCACGGAGCGGGCCCGCGCGGTGACGGGGGAGGACCTGACCGACCCGCTGGCGGCGCTGGCCGACCTCATGGCGGTCGCCCGCGAGCGCGGCATGACGATCCCAGCCGGTAGCCTGGTTTCCACCGGAACGCTCTCGGTGCCGTTCGACCTCACCGGGCCGGGCACCGTCACGGCGTCGTTTCTGGGTCGCACGCTCGCGTTCACGCTGCTGCCGGTCTGACCGGGAGCGCCCGAGGTCGAGGTGGTTGGAGAGGGCGCAGACACGACCCCCGCCGCGTCCCCTCCCCGTGGGGGGAGGGGACGCGGCAACTCGAAAACGATCAGTCCACCGCCGCGCCGTGCAGCTCGGCGCTGGTGAAGCGCTGCTGCTCGGCCATGACGAGGCCGGCGAGTTCGCGCTTGAGGGCGTTGAACTCGCCCGACGCCGTGTCGCGCGGGCGCGGGATCTCCACGGTGAGGTCGCGCTTGATGCGGCCGGGACGGTAGGTCATCACCAGGATGCGGTCGGCCAGATAGATCGCCTCCTCGATGGAGTGGGTGACGAAGATCACCGTCTTGCGATACTCGGCCCAGATCCGCAGCAGCTCGTCCTGCAGGGTGCGTCGGGTCAGGGCGTCCAGCGCCCCGAAGGGCTCGTCCATCAGCATCACCGGCGGGTCGAGGGCCAGGATGCGCGCGATGGCCACGCGCTGGCGCATGCCGCCGGAGAGGTCCTTCGGATAGCGCTTGCGGAAATCCGACAGGCCCAGCGTCGCCACGATGCGGTCCACCGTCACGGTGGCGTCGGCCCGCGGCACCCCCCGGATGTCGAGGCCGAAGCGGACGTTGTCCTCCACGTTCATCCAGGGGAACAGCGCGTATTCCTGGAAGACCATGCCCCGGTCCGGCCCCGGCTCGGTCACCGGGCGCCCGCCCATGGTGATCCGTCCGGCACTGAGGGGGGTGAAGCCCGCGATGGCGTTGAGCAGGGTGGACTTGCCGCAGCCGGACGGTCCGAGCAGGCAGAGGAACTGCCCCTCCGGCACCGTCGCGGTGATGCCGTCGAGGGCCGGCACGGCGCCGGCGCCCGTCCCGAACACCTTGCTGGCCTGGGCGATCTCGATTTGCGCCGACATGATCAGGCGTCCCGGTTCAGCGTTCAAGGCCGCGATGCCAGCGCAGGAGGTGGTCGTTGAGGCGCGACATCGCCCCGTCGATGATGAGGCCGAGGATGCCGATGGTGAGCATGCCGCCGATGATCTTGTCGGACCACATGTATTCGCGGGCCTCCAGGATGCGGTAGCCGAGCCCGTCCGAGACCGCGATCATCTCGGCGACGATGACCACGATGAAGGCGGTGCCGATGCCGATCCGCATGCCCGCGAGCACGAAGGGGCTCGCCGCCGGCAGGATCACGCGCCGGAACATCGTCCAGGACCCGGCCCCGAGGTTGCGGGCCGCGCGGATGTAGATCGAATCCACCTGCCGCACCCCCGCGATGGTGTTGACCAGGACGGGGAAGAAGGTGCCGAGCGCGATCAGGAACAGCGCGGGCGGGTTGCCCAGCCCGAACCAGACGATGGCCAGCGGGATGTAGGCGATGGGCGGGATCGGCCGCAGGATCTGCAGCAGGGGGTTGAACAGCGCGTAGAGCCGGTCGCTGGTGCCGAGCAGGAGCCCGACCGGCACGGCAAGACCGGCGCCGACGCAGAAGCCCATGAGCACGCGGCCGAGGCTCGCGATGGCGTCGTGCGGCATCTCGCCGGAGAACATCCAGTGCCAGTAGCTCTCGGTGGCCGGGTCGTAGGGCAGGCCGGGCAGGAGGCCCGAATACCACTTCACCGCCACCGCGCTCGGCGGCGGCAGCACGATGGGGGAGAACACCCCCACCCGGCTGAGAATCTCCCACAGGATCAGGAGCGCGATGGGGACGATGGCGCCGCGGAACCGGTTCATCGTGCCACTCAGTTCGTCTTCAGTTCGGCCTTGGCCTTTTCGAGGAGGTCGGTCTTCACCCACTCGGCGTCGGATTTCGGCGGGTTCACCATTTTACCGAGGCCGTACTTCATCATGTAGTCGGTCGTGGTCTGCATGTGCCCGGCGGGCACGTCGTAGGTGTATTTCGCGTTGGCCATGCCGTCGCGAAAGTCCTGGCTCGAGAGCTGGCCCTTGAACACGCTCTCGCGGACGTACTTCTCGGCCAACGCCGGGTCGTCGATGAAGGCCTTGGTGGCGGCCACGAACAGCTTGAGCACCCGGGCGGCGACCTCGGGCCGTTCATTGTACATCTTCTCGGTCATCACCAGCGGGCGCACCGGCACGCCGATGGGGGTGTCGTAGGGCTTGACCACCTCGGTCGCGTAGCCGGCGCTGATCGCCTGCGTCGATTGCGGCTCGCTCTGGCAGATCACGTCGACGTATTTCTGCGCCAGCGCCTGGTTCAGGTCGGCGTAGTTGTTGAAGTAGATCAGCTGCACGTCCTTGCCGGGCCGCTCCGACCAGGTCATCCCGTACTTGTCGAGTTCGGCCAGCAGCATCAGGTCCTGGGTGCCGCCGCGCACGGTGGCCACTTTCAGGCCCTTCACGTCCTTCAGGGTCTTGATCGTGTCGAGGTCGGGCCGACGCAGGATGCGTACGCCGCCATTGGCGAAGCCCGCCACCACGTAGAGCTTGACGCCGTTGCCCCGCGCCGCCACCGCGCCGTCGGCGCCCGAGGCCGAGATGTCGATCTGGTCCACCGCCATGGCGGGGTAGATGTCGGCGCCCTTGGCGAACTGCTTCTCGTCGATCTTGAGGCCGAACTTCGGGGCGATCTCCTTCATGTAGGAGATGGCGCCGTAATGGGCGAATTTCAGGTTGCCGAGGCGCACCACGTCGTCGGCCCGGGCGGTGCCGAGGGCCCCCAGGGTCGCCAGAACGAACAGGGCAGCGCGCGTGGTGGCGTGGCGCGTGAACATCGTTGTCCTCCGGTCGCGGGTCGTGTCGCCCACTTCGTCCGCCGCGAAAACGGTCGGTACGGGGTTGAATAAGCGTATTCTGAGTTCGAAAGTAAACCCGCCGGGGAGAGAGTTTTGACAGCCATTGAAACGGATGAAATCCAACGGGTCGCCGTGCTGGGCTGTGGAACCCTGGGCGCGAGCTGGGCCGCCCTGTTCCTCGCCCACGGGCTCGACGTGGCAGCCTACGATCCGGCACCCGGCTTCGAGGCGCGCACCGCCGCGGCGGTGGAGGCGGCACGCGCGCAACTCGCCGAACTCGGCCTGAGAGGGGCAGGCACGCTCCGGTTCCACGCAAAGCTGGCGGACGCGCTCGCCGGTGCGGATTTCGTCCAGGAGAACGCGCCGGAAAACGAGGCGGTCAAGCGCGCGCTGCTGGCCGAGGCCGACCGCCTGCTGCCGCCCGCGATCCTCATCGCGTCGAGCACGTCGGCCATGCTGCGCAGCGCCATCGTGGCGGATTGCGCCCGGCCCGAGCGGGTGCTGGTCGCCCACCCGTTCCACCCGCCCCACCTCGTGCCCCTGGTCGAGATCGTGGCCGCCACCCCCGAGGTCGCGGCGCGGGCCGGCGCCTTCTACGCGCGCCTGGGGCGCCGGCCCGTGGTGCTCAACCGGGAGATGCCCGGTCACATCGCCAACCGCCTCGCCTCCGCCCTCTATCGGGAGGCCGTGAACCTCGTGGCGGAAGGGGTGGCGAGCGTCGCCGACATCGACGCGGCGCTCTGCAACGGTCCCGGCCTGCGCTGGGCGGCGATGGGCCCGCACATGACCTACCATCTCGGCGGCGGGGCGGGCGGCATCCGGCACTATCTCGACCATCTCGGCCCGAGCCAAGTGCGGCGCTGGGCGAGCCTCGGCAATCCGGACCTGACGGAGGACGTCAAGGACCGGATCGTCGCCGGGATCGCGGACGAGGCCGGCGGGCGCTCGGTCGAGGCGCTCGCGGCCCGGCGCGACGCGGCCCTCATCGCCATCCTGGGCGCCCGCATCGAGGTCGCGGGCGAGGCCCCGAACCGATCGTGATCCCGACCCGCCGGAACAGCCGCCGGCCCCGGTCTCTTGTCCTCGCATCGAGATTCAGGAGACCGGCTCACCATGAAGCTGCAGGGTAAGTGCGCACTCGTCACCGGCGCGGATTCCGGCATCGGGCAAGCGACGGCCGAACTCTTCGCCCGCGAGGGCGCGGACGTGGCCGTCACCTACAACACCGACGCGGAGGGCGCGCGCGAGACCGCGCGCCGGGTCGAGGCGGCGGGCCGGCGCTGCCTCGTGATCCAGAACGACGTCGGCGACCCGGCCTCGGTGGAGGCGACCTTCGCGCGGGTCGCGGCGGAGCTCGGCGTCCTCGACATCCTGGTCAACAATGCCGGCCAGGCCATGAGCGGCATGCCGGTGGCCGAGATGGACGACGGCAAGCTGGAGCAGATCCTGCGCGTCAACCTGATGGCGCCGGTGTTCTGCGCCCGCGCCTTCATCAAGGTCCGGCGCGCGCAGGGCGGGCGCGGCAAGATCGTGATCGTCTCCTCGGTGGCCCAGCACCTGCCGACGCCCGAGAGCGCGCCCTACGGCATGTCGAAGGCCGGCGTCGGCTCCCTCTGCCGCAGCCTCGCGCGGGAGCTCGCCGAGGATAAGATCAACGTCAACAACGTGGCGCCCGGCCTGATCGAGACGCCGATGACGAGCGACCGCTTCGAGAACCCGGACAAGCTCGCCCAGTCCCTGGAGCGCATCCCCTGGCACCGGGCCGGCCAGCCGGACGAGATCGCGAAAGCGATCCTCTACCTTTCCTCGGACGAGGCCGATTACGTCACCGGCCACACCCTGGTGGTGGATGGCGGCCTGACCATGCAGTGGGGCGGCGCCTGACGCCTATCCTAGCGCGGGTTCTGCCAGGTCGTGCCCGGGGCGGCCGGCTTGGGTACGACAGGCACTGAGGCCGGCGCGGGCTTGGTGGCCGCCGGTGCCGCCGGCAGGCTGCCCGTGGCGGCCGGAGCCGCCCGGATCGGGAGAGCCGGCTCCTGCGCGACGCGCAGCTTGCGGGCCGGCGCGGGCGATGCCCGGCGGACGGCGC
>NZ_JAIEOF010000357.1 GCF_019750675.1 Methylobacterium sp. | reverse complement strand
GCCCCGGACACGCGGGTCGGCCCGGCCGCGCGCGGGGAGCCCGCCCCGTCCGGCGACGGGCCGGCGCCGGGCACCTACGCCCTGGACCGCTACCGCGAGCAGGATGTCTGCCGCATCGAATTGACGGGGGCCCCGGCGCCGGCCCCGGTGCGCATCCTGGATGCCTGCCGCGACAGCGGGCTGGCGGTGTTCGATCCGGTCTCCTGGCGCTTCGACAAGGGGCGCCTGACCCTCGTCGCCCGGCGCGGGCACATGGTCTCCCTGGTGCCCACGGGGGACGGGCGCTGGCGCCGCGACCCCGAGATCGGCACCACCTTCGTGCTGCGCCGGGTGGACGCGCCCTGAACCCCTCGCGCCCCGGATATTCGCCCGCCCTGCCCCTCCCCCCGCGATCCGCGTCCTCGATGCCCCTGACCGTCGCCGCCCTGTACACGTTCGTCGCCCTGCCCGACGCGGAGGCCCTGCGAGCCCCCCTGGAGGCGCTCTGCGCGGAGCTCGGCCTCACCGGCACCCTGCTTCTGGCGCGGGAGGGGCTCAACGGCACGGTGGCGGGCACGCCCGCCGCGATGGACGCCTTCCTGGCCGCACTCCGCACCGGCCCGCTCTTCGGCGGGCGCCTGGGCGGGCTCGACTGCAAGCTCTCGCAGGCCGGGGCGCCGCCGTTCCGGCACCTGAAGGTTCGGGTGAAGCGCGAGATCGTCACCTTCGACGACGGCGTCACCGACGCGACCGCGGCCGGCACCCCCGTGCCGCCGGAGGCCTGGAACGCGCTCCTCGACACGCCGGGCCTTCTCTTGATCGACACCCGCAACGCCTTCGAGGTGGCGCTCGGCAGCTTTCCCGGCGCGGTCGATCCGGGGATCACCCGGTTCAGCGCGTTCCGCACCTACGCCGACGGCCTCGATCCGGCGGCGCACGCCACCGTGGCGATGTTCTGCACCGGCGGCATCCGCTGCGAGAAGGCGGGCGCCTACATGCGCGCACGGGGCTTTAGCGACGTGCGCCACCTCGAGGGCGGCATCCTGCGCTATCTGGAGACGGTGCCGGAGGCCGAGAACCGCTGGGCCGGCGACTGCTTCGTCTTCGACGGCCGCATCGCGCTGGGCCCCGCCCTGGTAGAGCGGCCGGACCACCCGCCGGAGGCCTTGATGTCCGAGCCCCCGATGCCCGAGGTACCGCGATGACCGATCTCTCCGCCCGCATCGACGCCCTGGAGATGCGGCTCACCGAGCAGGACGTGGTGATCGACGATCTCAACGCCACGATCACGGCCCAGTGGCGCCAGATCGACGCCCTGACCCGCCAGATGGCCAAGCTCGTGGAGGAGGTGGAGCAGGCCTCCCACCGCCCGGCCTCGGGCGCCCCGGAACCGCCGCCGCCGCATTATTGAGCGGGCCTGTAATCGTACCTCTTGCGTCAATTCACTCAGCAGGAAATCAGCAACGATGCGGAACTTGGTACTCCTTCCTGTACGGACTCCACCCAGATCCGAGTAGAGCAATGCATTCCTTTCGCTCATGAGGAGAAACGAGCCCGCCTCCCTGTATATACCCCAAAAACTTCCATTTCTTGTTATCGGTCTCCTTCTGCTCGTCTCCTTGGACTATACGAGGCCCTGATTTTTTCGTCACATCTATAATGACACTCTCACCCCCTCCGCCAATTCCGACAAGCCAATCTTCGGGCGTCTGGTAGAGAGCAAGATCATCAGCCGGCCCCCAATTGGTCCACAATTCCGCCGATGTCGTTCCGTGCGGAGTATCGACCCGCAGGACGAAAGGCTGTGATTTCAAGAACCCGGCCCAAGTCTGGAAACGAGCAACGGCGTTAGCCATTGGAAGCGTTACGACGGCTTCGGAGGCTGGCCAAACCGATAGGTACAGCCAAGCAAAGAACCATAGTGAAACCACTGGGATAAACAGGGTGGAGAGAGAGCCCATCTTTTTCTTCACGACAAACCTCGTCCCCACGCGGCTCCCGGCGCCAGTCCGTGGTCGGCTCAAGGGCCGCCACATGATCGCGCTTCGATGAGAAGCGAGTCTATATGCGACAGCGGACCTGGCCAGGGGCCGGCGCCCCCGCCTGCTCCGCAGGCACCCTCCCCCGCAGACGGGGGAGAGTCGACCCGCGACTCCGCCCCCGAGCCCCCGACGCTCGCCTGGCTGACGAACTTCGTGGTCAGGTACGCTTCCAGCGCCTCCGAGCCGCCCTCGCTGCCATAGCCGGATTCCTTGACGCCGCCGAAGGGCGTCTCCGGGAAGGCGAGGCCGTGGTGGTTGATGCCGACCATGCCACTCTGGACCCGGGCGGCGACCGCGACGGCCCGGGAGGCCGAGCGGGTATAGGCGTAGGCGGCCAGACCGTAGGGGAGCCGGTTGGCCTCGGCATAGGCGGCCTCGTCGTCGGAGAAGCGCTGGATCAGCGCCACCGGACCGAAGGGCTCCTCGTTCATGATCCGGGCGGTGACGGGCACGTCGCAGAGCACGGTCGGCTCGAAGAAATTGCCACGGTTGCCGATGCGCTTGCCGCCGGTGCGCAGGTCGGCCCCCTGCGCCACGGCGTCGGCGCAGAGGGTCTCCATCGCCTCCAGCCGGCGGGCATGGATGAGCGGGCCCATGGTGGTCTCGGGGTCGAGCCCGTCGCCGACCTTTCGCCCCTCGGCGAAGGCCACGAAGCCATCGCGAAAACGGTCGTAGACGGCCTCGTGCACCAGCATCCGGGTCGGGGCGACGCAGACCTGGCCGGCATTGCGGAACTTGTTGGCGCCGAGCACCGCCACGGCGGTGTCCACGTCCGCATCCTCGAACACGATCGCGGGGGCGTGGCCGCCGAGCTCCATCGTCGCCCGCTTCATGTGCCGCCCGGCGAGCGCCGCGAGTTCCTTGCCCACCGGGGTCGAGCCCGTGAACGACATCTTGGCGATGACGGGGTGCGGGATGAGGTAGCCCGAGATCGCGGCCGGATCGCCGAAGACCAGGGAGAGCACGTCGCCGGGCACGCCGGCATCGAGGAAGGCGCGGATCATCGCCGCGCAGCTTGCCGGGGTGTCCTCGGGGCCCTTCAGGATCACCGAGCAGCCGGCGCAGAGGGCCGCCGCCACCTTGCGCACCGCCTGGTTGATGGGGAAGTTCCAGGGCGTGAACGCCGCCACGGGGCCGATCGGCTCGCGCAGCACCATCTGGACGACCCCGTCGGCGCGGGCCGGGATGATCCGGCCATAGGCGCGCCGGCCCTCCTCCGCGAACCAGTCGGTGACGTCGGCCCCGGCCAGGATCTCCACCCGCGCCTCGGCGAGCGGCTTGCCCTGCTCCAGGGTCATGAGGCGCGCGATGTCCTCCACCCGCGCGCGCAGGAGGTCGGCGGCCCGGCGCAGCACTTTGGAGCGCTCGTAGGCCGAGACCGTGCGCCAGGCGGCGAAGCCCCGCTCGGCCGCCGCGAGGGCCCGGTCGAGATCGGCCCGCGTCGCCACCGCCAGGGTACCGAGGGTCTCGCCGGTGGCCGGGTTGAGCACCGGCAGGGTCTCCGAGCCGGACCCATCGGTCCAGGTCCCGGCGATGTGCAGCGTCACGTTCGGATACGTCATCGGCGGCTCCCGCATGGCCAAATCCCGCATGGGAATGGGGCCGGGTTGTCCGCCCTTCGCGCGCGGCCCGCAACCCTTATCCGGGATACGGGCGTCGTCAGGTCAGGCGGCGAGGCGCTCGGCCACCGCCTCGGGGCCCGTGACGATGACCGGGCCGCCGCGGCGGGCCTGGAGGGTGCCGCTCTTGGGCACGACCTTCCAGCCGTCGCGGCAGCCGTCGATCGGCTCGGAGACCACGACGAGGCCGGTCTCGGTCTCGCGGTAGTACAGGCTCGGGGGCGAGCCGTCGCAGGCCCACCGATAGGCCGTCAGCGTCTCGCCATCGGTGACGACGGCGGTGAAGCGCAGGGGCTCGGTGGCCTCGGCCACCCGCATCAGGTCGCGCACGGTGGCGAGCGTCCGCGCCATGGCGCCGACCGGGTCCTCCGCGAGGCCATTGGCCAGCGCCAGGAGAAAGATCGCCTCGGAATCGGTTGTGCCCCGCCGGACGTCGTAAAGAGCGTCCGGGATCAGCGCCTCGAGGCGCCGCTTGATGCGGTGATAGCCGCCGATCTGGCCATTGTGCATGAACAGGTGCCGGCCGTGGGCGAAGGGGTGGCAGTTCGCCCGGGTGGTGGCGGTGCCCGTGGAGGCCCGCACATGGGCGAAGAACATCCGCGCCCGGACCTGCTGGCAGAGGTTGACGAGGTTCTCGTCCGACCAGGCCGGGCAGACGTCGCGGTACAGGCCCGGATCGACCCGCTCGCCGTACCAGCCGATGCCGAAGCCGTCGCCGTTGGTTTCCGTCTTCGCCTCGGCCGCGTGGAGCGACTGGTGGACCAACGAGTGCGTCGGTGCGCAGACGAGGTCGGTCAGGAAGACCGGCTCACCGGAATAGGCGAGAAAGCGGCACATGACTGGCAAACACCCCCTGGTCCCAACGACGCCCCGACCGCGCTTCGCCGCCGACGGCGACGCCCGCTTCGCGCACCTTTTCCGACATCGGCGCCGGTGAGGTTCAGGTCATCACGGTGAACGGATCGTTAACGTGACGCCCCGGCTCGACCTCCGACCGGCCAAGCCATGCAAGAGGCGCACCGGGTTGGAAGGCTTCGGGATGCGGCCCCTGTGGAGCGGGTCCGCGCGAGCCCCGGCGACTGAACACAGGACCCCGGCGGGAATGGGGCGCGCCGATGCGGGAACCGCATAGCCGAAACATCAATTGCGACTCTTGCCGGCCGCACCGTGGCGGCGCAGCATCACTGAAAGAGAATCAGCGCGGATCGCGGGACGCAACCCGGCCATCCCAAACCGGCCATCCCTTGCCACCCCGACCTGCGCCGACGCGCGAGGCCGGTCCGCCTCGTTTGCAAAGCCCCACGCGCAAGAGCCCCGCTCGCAAAAACAGACTGCAAGCGCCACGCCCGCAAAGGAGACTTCATGGATCGTTCCCACACCGATTGCCCGATCGCCCTCGTGGTCGAGGACGATGCCGAGGTCCGCAACCTCGCCACCGCCGTCCTCGAGGAGACCGATCTCGACGTGATCGCCTGCGACAGCGCGGAGGCCGCGATCTCGGTGCTCGAGCGCGCGGGCGGCCACGTCGCCCTGCTCTTCGCGGACGTGCGCCTCGGCGCGGGCATGGACGGTATCGCCCTGGCCACGGCGGTCGAGCGCCGCTGGCCCGACGTCAGGGTGGTCCTCACCTCCGGCGGCGACGTGCGCGGGGTCGACGGCCTGCCGGCCCAGGTCGTCTACATGCAGAAGCCCTGGCGCGCCCTCGACGTGCTGGTCCAGGCCGAGCACGCGACGATGGCGGCACGCGCCGCCTGATCCGCAGCGCCTCCTCAGGCCTGTTCGAAATCCCCCGAGCCGTTGTGCAGGCTCGGGAGATGGGCAGGCTCGCGAAGTGGACAGGTCCCGGCCTGCGCCTGGCCGACGCCCGATCACGCCGGCACGCCTGACCGTGCCGTCGCCCCGCGCAGGACATCGGGAGTGGATTTCAAAGCAGAAAAGCCCGGCCGCAAGGCGACCGGGCTGTCCCATCGTGCGTTTTCGACCACCGGAGAGGCGCGCGGCCTCCCCGGACCCGGGGCCTCAGGCGCTGGCAGCGCCGGCGGCGGGCGGCACGGACGGGGCCGACGGAGCGAAGGGCGAACCGCCCGGACGACGCGGCGCACCGGCGCCGAAACGGGGCTTCGGCTTCGGCGCGGCGATCAGGCCCTCGCGGATCGCGGTCTTGCGGGCCTGCTTGCGGGCGCGGCGCACGGCCTCGGCCTTCTCACGTGCCTTGCGGACGGAGGGCTTCTCGTAGGCCTTGCGCTGCTTCATCTCGCGGAAGATGCCCTCGCGCTGCATCTTCTTCTTAAGCACGCGGAGGGCTTGGTCGACGTTGTTGTCGCGAACGAGTACCTGCAACGGTTTCAATCCTCTGAGTCGTAGGTTTGTTGGGCGGCGCCACCCCCGAGTCCCCTCGCCCGAGTCCCCCGACGGAGCCCCGCGACGCGAACTGCAAAACGTCCCGGACCCGGGATTTCACCCGGGCGGGACGTCCGTCAGACGGCCTCGAATCGGCGCAGAAACTGCACTTGGGGCAGGCTCATACACCAACCGCCCGCGAGTTCCAACACACCTCGCACCGGCTGGTGACAATATCGCGCCGTCCGAAATCGGGTCGCCCCGGCCGCACCGGCCGAACCCTGTCCGGCGACCGCGCAGAGTCGAACGCACGGCCGGCGGGCCGGAGCCCCGGCCGAGCCGACCGACCTCAGGCGAGTTATACAACCTCTTGAGATGTCAAGCCGGACAGACAAGGATACGCCACAACTACCTATGGATTTCGAAGAAATACCGCGCCCTTCGATTCGGAGACCCACACAAATCATCCGCTCAAATCGAGGATTTTTAACCTTTCCGGGAATACTTCATTCATCGAGACGACCGCGCGGCACTGCCGGTCGCTCGAATTTCGGCAGAGCGAGCCTCACGGGGCTCCGTCCATGGGGCGTTCGATGTTGGGTTTTCGCAACAAGGTGGCCGCCGAAACGCAAGCCAAGCTTGCTGCCCTGGACAAGTCGCAAGGCATCATCGAGTTCGATCTCGACGGCACGGTGATCACCGCCAACGCGAACTTCCTGGCTGTCATCGGCTACACGCTTCCCGAGATAAAGGGGCGGCACCACAGCCTCTTCGTCGAGCCCGCCGAGCGCGACAGTCCCGACTACGCGGCCTTCTGGGCCGGGCTGCGCCAGGGCTCGTACCAGGCGGCGCAGTACCGGCGACTCGCCAAGGGCGACCGCGAGATCTGGATCGAGGCCTCCTACAATCCGCTCCTCGATCGCAGCGGCAAACCCTACAAGGTGGTGAAGTTCGCCACCGACATCACCCGCCAGAAAGCGGCCGACGCCGACCTCAAGGGCCAGATCGCCGCCCTCGACAAGGCGCAGGCCGTGATCGCGTTCGACCTCGACGGCATCGTACTGGACGCGAACACGAACTTTCTGACGGCGATGGGCTACGCGCGCTCCGAGATCGTGGGCCAGCACCACCGCATGTTCGTGGACCCGGCCGAGCGTGAGAGCGCGGACTACGCGGCCTTCTGGGCCAAGCTGCGCGCGGGCAGCTACCAGGCGGCACAGTACCGGCGCCTCGCCAAGGGCGACCGCGAGATCTGGATCGAGGCGTCCTACAATCCGATCCTGGATGCCAATGGGCGTCCCTACAAGGTGGTGAAGTTCGCCACCGACATCACCGCGCAGGTGACGCTCCTGAACGAGCTGCGCCGACTGATCGCCCGCAATTTCGGCGAGATCGACGGCGCCCTGCTCCACTCCGACGCGCAGGCGCGTGCCGCCAGCGAGGCCGCCGGCAGCACGGCGCACAACGTGCAGACCATGGCGGCCGCCTCCGAGGAATTGGCGGCCTCCGTCGCGGAGATCGCGCAGAGCATGGCGCTGTCGCGCGCAGCCACCGACGCCGCGCAGGGGCAGGTCGAGGCAGCCTCGCGATTCACCCGGACCCTGAGCGAGGCGGCCGCCGCGATGAGCGGCATCGTCGGACTCATCCAGAGCATCGCGGGCCAGATCAACCTTCTGGCGCTCAACGCCACGATCGAATCGGCGCGGGCGGGCGAGGCGGGGCGCGGCTTCGCCGTGGTTGCTCAGGAGGTGAAGAGCCTCGCCAACCAGGCGGCCCGCGCCACCGACCAGATCACGGGTGAGATCGACAACGTCCAGGGCGTCTCGCGACAGGTGGTGGAGGCCCTGGACACCATCCAGGGCTCAGTCGCCCAGATGCGGGACTACGTGACGAGCACGGCCGCCGCGGTGGAGGAGCAGAGCGTGGTCACGCAGGATATGTCGGGCAACATGCAGCACGCGGCGGGCGCGGTGGCGGCGATCTCCCACAGCCTCGGGACGATCACCCGCTCGATCGGAAGCGTGGCGCAGGCCGTCGAGACCACCAAGGACGCCGCCCGCGTGCTGGCCCGCTGACGGCCGCCCTCAGCGGGGGGCCGCCCCCCCGCGCGGCCGTGCCAGATCCGCCAGCAGGCTCGCCGCCACCGTCGCCTTCGAGACCGTCAGCCCGGAGGCGGTGACGGATTCGAGGGTGGCGCGGGCGTGGTCGAGGGCGGCGCCGCGGCTGCGGCTCCAGGCCGCCACCGCCTCGGAGCCGGCCCCCACCGCACCGATGATCTCCGCCGTGAGGTGGCGGTGCGCGGTGGCGATATCGGAGACCGCGCGCTCCAGGGCGATCCGGTCGAAGGTGTCGCCCGTCGCGACCGCCCGGGCGGCGGCGGCGAGATCGGAGAGGTGGAAGTCCCGGTCGAGGGCGAAGTGGGTCGCGGCGATATCGGGGATCGTACCACCCCCGGTCTCGGCGACGCGGACGATGTCGGGCGCCGAGGTCAAGGCCGAGAGGGCGGCGAGGCGCGCGGCCTGCGCGGGCGCCATGCCCAGAGCCGTCAGCTCGGCCTTCCGCGCGGACAGCGCCGCGCTCGCCTCCTCGCCCATCACGGCGGGCAGGACGCCCTGGAGGGCCGCGATGCCCTCGCGGTAGCGCGCGACGATGGGCGCGATGGTCCCCGACAGGTCGAGGTTGCGGATGAACCAGACGATGCGGCCGATCAGCAGGTCCTGGACCTCGGCGTAGAGGGCGATCTGCGCCTGGCCGCCGACAGACCCGGCGAGACCGTCGATGGCCTGGTTCAGCTCCATCAGCCCGTAGGCGTCCCGTGTGATGGCGTAGGCCTTGGCGATGGTGGCGGCATCCGCGCCGGTCTCGTCGACGAGGCGGGTGACCAGGGAAGGGCCGCCCCGGTTGACGATGATGTTGGAGAGCGCGGTGCTGATGATCTCGCGGCGCAGGCGGTGGCCCTTCACCGCGTCGGGGAATTGCTGGCGCAGGGCCGCCGGGAAATAGCGCTGCAGTTCCCGGTCGAAATAGGGATCGTTGGGCACCGCGCTCGCCAGCAGCGCGTCGTAGAGCGCGAGCTTGGCATAGGCCAGGACGACCGCGAATTCGGGCCGGGTCAGCCCTTCGCCCCGCCGCATCCGCTCGGTGATCGCCGCGTCGTCGGGCAGGAGTTCCACCACCCGGTCGAGGCGCCCCTCCGCCTCCAGCGCCTGCATCGTGCGCATGGCGAATCCGGTCTCGGGCAGGCCGCGATGCTGGGCGAGCGACAAGGCGAGGGTCTGGAGCTGGTTGTTGCGCAGGACCAGGGCGGCGACCTCGTCGGTCATCGCCACGAGGAGCGCGTTGCGGGCCGGCCCGTCGAGGCGGCCGTCACGCTCCGGGCCCATCAGGGCGATCTTGATGTTCACTTCGACGTCCGAGGTGTTCACGCCCGCCGAGTTGTCGATGGCGTCGCTGTTCAACCGAACCCCGTTGCGGGCCGCCTCGATGCGCCCGCGCTGGGTCGCCCCGAGATTGGCGCCCTCGCCGATGACCCGGGCGCGCAGCATGGCACCCGTGATGCGCACGGCGTCGTTGGCCCGGTCACCCGCCTCGTCGTCGGATTCGGAGGTGGCCCGGATGTAGGTGCCGATGCCGCCGAACCAGAGCAGATCCACGGGGGCCTTGAGGATCGCCTGCATCAGTTCGGCCGGCGTCGCCTGTGCCTGCTCGACGCCGAGCACCGCCCGGATCTCGGGCGAGAGCGGGATGGTCTTGAGGCTGCGGGCGAAGACGCCGCCGCCGGGCGAGATCAGGGCCGGATCGTAGTCCCGCCAGGAGGAGCGACCGAGGTCGAACAGGCGTCGGCGCTCGGCGAAGCTCGCGGCCGGATCCGGGTCGGGATCGAGGAAGATGTCGCGGTGGTCGAAGGCGGCCACGAGGCGCAGGGTCGCCGAGAGCAGCATGCCGTTGCCGAAGACATCGCCCGACATGTCGCCGACGCCCGCCACCGTGATCGCGTCGCTCTGTGTGTCGATGTCCATCTCCTGGAAGTGGCGCTTGACCGCCTCCCAGGCGCCGCGCGCCGTGATGCCCATGCCCTTGTGGTCGTAGCCCTGGCTACCGCCGGAGGCGAAGGCGTCGCCGAGCCAGTGGCCGCGCTCGGCCGAGAGGGCGTTGGCGATGTCGGAGAAGGTGGCGGTGCCCTTGTCGGCGGCCACCACCAGGTAGGCGTCGTCGGGGTCGTGCCGCACGGTATCGGCCGGGGGGACGATCGCATCGTCCACGATGTTGTCGGTCAGTTCGAGGAGGGTGCGGATGAAGATCCGGTAGCTCTCGGTGCCCTCCTCCATCCAGGCCTGCCGGTCCGAGGCCGGTGGCAGGCGCTTGGGAAAGAAGCCGCCCTTGGCGCCGACGGGGACGATGACGGCATTCTTCACCTGCTGGGCCTTCACGAGGCCGAGCACCTCGGTGCGAAAATCCTCCGGACGGTCGGACCAGCGCAGGCCGCCCCGCGCCACGTAGCCGAAGCGCAGGTGCACACCCTCCACCCGCGGCGAGTACACGAAGATCTCGAAGAACGGGCGCGGCAGCGGCATGCCGGCGACCTTGGCGCAGGCGAACTTGAACGCGATGGTCTCGCGGTCGCCGCCCCCGTCCGCGCGCTGGTAGGCGTTCGTGCGGACGACCGCCTCGATCAGGTTGACGAAGCGGCGCAGGATGCGGTCCTCGTCGAGGCTGGTGACGGCGGCGAGGTCGCTCTCGATGCCGGCGCGGATCTCCGCCTCGCGCGCCGCACGCGCGTCCTCGAGGGCGGGGTCGAAGCGGGCCTGGAACAGGGCCACGAGGGCGCGGGCGAGGCCCGGATGGGCGGCGAGCGTCGCGGCGAGGTAATCCTGGCCGTAGCGGATCCGGAGCTGGCGCAGGTAGCGGCCGAAAGCCCGCAGGATCGCGGCCTCGCGCCAGGTCAGCTCGGCCTCGAGGACCAGGCGGTTGAACCCGTCCGATTCCGCAAAGCCGCCGCCGAGGGCCAGCAGCGCATTCTCGAGCGGGCGTTCCAGGCGGGCGAGGTCGATGCCGGCCCCCGTGGCGCGCTCCAGCAGCATGTCGTGCAGCCAGACCCGGGCGCCCTCGTCGGAGCCGGCGGGCAGGATGCGGTAGGTCCGCTCGTTGACGACGCGGAAGCCGAGGTTCTCCAGCACCGGCACCCGCTCGGACAGGGAGAGCGAGGCCCCCCGCGAAAACACCTTGAGGCGGATCTGCGATTCGAGATCGGTGGCGCGCCGGCCGATATCGGCGGCGCGGGGGCGCGCGGGGCTCAGGCGCTCCAGGGTGGCGATGTCGGCGAGGGCCACGCGGGGGGTGAAGCTCTCGCGATAGGCCGCCGAGAAGGCCTCGCCGTAGCGGGCGGCGAGCGCCCGGGCCTGGGGACCGTCCAGGGTCTCGGCGAGCGCGAGACGCAGGTCGTCGCCCCAGGTCCGCACCAGGGCGGCGATGCCGGATTCGAGTGCGGCGGGGTCGCGCTCGGGGGCGCCGGCCTCGGGAAGGCCGATGATGAAGTGCGTGCGGGCGAGCGGTCCTTCCGGGAAGTACGGATAGGCGGCGGAGACGCGCCCGCCATACTCGGCGGCGAGATACGCGCCGATCCGCGCCCGGACGGTAGAATCGTAGCGCTCCTTCGGCACGTAGACGAGGAGCGAGACGAAGCGGCCGAAGCGGTCGGGCCGCTGGAGCACGCGCAGGCGCGGCCGGTCGGCGAGGTGCGCGATGGCCAGGCTGAAGCGGTAGAGCCGGTCGCCGTCGATCTGGAACAGGTCGTCGCGGGGATAGGTCTCCAGCACGTTGAGGAGGCCGCGCCCGGCATGGCTGGTCGGGTCGAGGCCGGCCCGCGCCGCCACCCGCGCGACCTTCTCGCGAAGATACGGGATTTCGCGGGTCGGCAGGGTGTAGGCGCTTGCCGTGAACAGCCCGACGATGACGACCTCGCCGCTGAGCGCGCCCTCTGGGGAGAACAGCTTGCAGGCGATGTAGTCGAGATAGGCGGAGCGGTGGACCCGCGACCGCACGCTGGCCTTGGTGATGATGAGCGCCTGCGGCCCGTCCAGGAAGGCGCGGATCTCGGGCGTGATGTCGACGAGGGCGCCGCCGCGCCGCAGCACCGCCGCGCCGGGATCGCGCAGCAGGCCGAGGCCGGAGCCCTCCACCAGGGTGGGCTCGGCGGGAGCGTCCGCGTGGCCCGCGAGCCCGTGCTCGCGCAGGCCCAGCAGGGTGAAGTGCCCCGCGCCGAGCCAGTCGAGGAAGGCCCGCGCCTCCGCCACCTCGCCCTCGGGAAGGGGCGGCGGGGCGCTGGCGTAGCCTGCCGCGAGCCGGGCGAGGCGGCCGGCCATCGCCTCGTGATCGTCGGTAGCGAGCGCCACGTCCCGGAAGACCCCCGTCAGGCCGTCGATCAGCCGGGTGCGGGCCGCCTCCGCATCGAGGCGGTCGAGGTGGATGTGGATGAAGCTCTCGCGGGCCAGCGCCGCGTTGGTGTCGGCGGTGGTCTCGCCCACGACGCGCACGAGGCTCCCCGCGGCGTCCCGTTCGACACCCAGGATGGGGTGGGCAACGAGGTGCGGTGTCAGCCCCAGCTCGGTCAGTTCGGCCAGGCAGGAATCGAGGAGGAAGGGCCGGTTGTCGTTGACGATCTCGACGATGGTGAGGTCGCGCGGCCGCCCCTCGCGTTCGACGGTGCGGTCGCTCACGGCGATGCCGGAGGCGGCGCCCGCCGACCGGGGCTCGGCGAGGTGCGCGCGGGCCGCCAGGGCGAGGTCCGCCAGGGCCTGTGGGGTGTAGGGGGCCAGATCCTCGGGGGGCACGCGCCCGAACAGATCGGCGACGAAGCCGCCCGGGCCGCCCATGGCCTCGACCCGATCGGCCGCGGCCCCCAGCAGATCCTTGCGGGCACCCTGCGCCTCGGGGCTGGAGAGAGCGGCGTTCCGTTCCAGGGCCATGCGATGCTGTCCTCGCTGCGATCGGCCCGGCATGAGCGATCATCCCGGGCGGGCTGTGGCAGGCCGTCTCCGCCGAAGCGGACGCGGACCTCTCCGCCCGGCCGCACTTGAGCACCGGCGCTCACGGGTTTCCATCGATCCCGCGACGGAACGGCCCCGGACGGCGACGACCCGCCGCGTGTGTCAGGCTTTTCGGCCCCCTCGCGCCCCGAACGGGAGCGACGGGCGGGCCGCGGGTGTCGCCAGCGCGGATACCGTCCGATCGGCGCGCCGCGGCGAATCAGTCGCGTGCGGTCAAACCCGTTCGGATCTGGCGGCGGTGAGCGACGCCGGGCATCGGACGCGGGGGAAGCGATTCCGACACTTTTGAGGTCGACGGAATACCGACATCCATCCAACAGAAGGGCGGCGCAAACAATCGCGGGCACGCGAGCCATGATCGATCGCATCGGCATCACGAATTTTTGAAGTCGACTTGCGATTGAAAAGTACTGCGCTGGTTTCCCAACTGTAGCTTGACCGGAAGGGGACCCCGGCGGCGCGGAAGATGTCACCGGGCGCGAACGCAGGGCGGCCTGTGTTCGAACCCGTTCGATGCTCGTTCACTCGGCCCCGGCGAGGTAGATGCAATCTCGTCACAAGCCCTCGGGAGACATCCAAGCAGTCGGATTTGCACTCGTGCGCAGTCTTCCCAGCTATGTCCGAGCATCGTTTCGATTGATGTGTTGCGTTTTCCGTACGCCACGTTTCACGAGATGCATGCAAAACTAAAAATTGAAGACTCTCACGATTGCATACGCGTAGTCGCAGCTATCCGGCCCAGCGGCTTGCCACCAGGTGTTTCAGGCAAAAGCTAGTCTATCTTTCGGCACGACAAAGCTGGAGCGAGACATAGATTTGCTTCATACAAATTGTATTTATAAAAATGAAGCTCGCTCAAGAAAATGAATTTTACCGGAGGCCTTGTTCTGTTATATCACGCTTCCGGGAGTGTAACTCCGAAGCCAAGCCGAACCGGCGTGCTGGTCGAGGGCTCTCACGATCGGCGCGGAGATAAAGAAACCGTGCCATTCGAAAACCCAAGCCCGTCAGAGCATCAATTTTTGGATCGCATCTTTCATTCCCGCTCGGCGACATCCGCGAGCCACATGTTGCGCCTGATCGAGGATCAGGCCCAGATCGGAGTCTGGTCGATCGACCTGAGCGACCTCTCCATGACGATGTCGGACGGCCTCCTGCGCATCGCCGGACTGACCCGTACGGGCGGCACCAACGTCCTGGACCTCGTTCATCCGGCCGATTGCGGCATCCGCGAGGAAATCTTGGCGGCCCCGAACTCGGGCCTGTCGGTCCAGCGCGAGTTGCGCATCGTTCGGCCCGACAGAACCGTACGCTGGATCGAGATCAAGGCGGACGTCGTGCTGGGGAGCAACGGCGTTCCGACCCGTATGGACGGGATCGTCATCGATATCACGAGCCGCCGGGAGGCGGCCCAGGTGATCGACCGGAGCCGGGCGCGCTATCAGGGCCTCGTCCAGGCCATCGTCGCAGTGGTCTGGATCGCGAACGGCGACGGGACCCACTGGTCCTGCCCCGCCTGGTGCGAGCTGACCGGCCAATCAGAGGCGGAATGGCGCCGCGGCGGGTGGATTCACGCGGTCCATCCGGAGGATCAGCCGCGTGCGATGCACGCCTGGACCCAGGCGATCGAACGGAGCGACACCTACGAGGCCAATTACCGCCTGCGCTGCGCGGACGGGAGCTATCGCTGGGTGAACAGCCGCGCCGTGCCCCTGCTCAATTCCGACCGGACCGTGAGCGAGTGGATCGGCCTCATCCTCGACCTCACGAGTTCCGCCGCCGCGGCGGCGCAGCCCGCTGGCGCCCGGCTCGACGATCTGCCCGGCTCCCTGGTGCGCGGGGCGCGGGCGCTGCTGAACTGGTCGATCCCGGAACTGGCGGCGGCGGCCAGGGTCTCGGATTCCAGCGTCAAGCGCCTCGAAGAGAGCGGCGGCGGCGCCCTGCGGCCTCGGACATGCGCCGCGATCCGCACCGCCCTTGAGATCGCCGGAATCACCTTCACGGCCCCTTCCCCCGGCGAGGTCGGCCTCGTGTACCGACCGCCCGCCGAGACCGGGCCGCGAACGGGGAATTCAAACCCGGCCGGGTAGGACCACCCGGCCGGAACACGTCGCGCGGGCCTCAGCGGGCGCCGAGCAGTTCCACGTCGAAGATCAGAGTGGCGTTGGGCGGAATCAAGCCGCCGGCGCCGCGCGCGCCGTAGCCCTGGTCCGGTGGGATGATCAGGGTGCGCTTGCCGCCGATCTTCATCGTGGCCACGCCCGTATCCCAGCCGGCGATGACCTGGCCGGCGCCGAGGGTGAAGGTGAAGGGCGTGCCGCGGTCGCGCGACGAATCGAACTTCTTGCCCGGCTTGCCGCCCTCGTCGAGCCAGCCGGTGTAGTGGACGCTGACCTTCTGGCCGGCCTTCGGCTCGGGGCCGGTGCCCACGACCTCGTCGCGGTACTGCAGGCCCGAAGGCGTGGTGATGGTCTCGGCGGATGCGGATGCGGTCATGGCGAGGATCAAGGCTCCGGTGAGGGCGTAGAACGGACGGCGCATGGGGCTGAAGTCCTGTCTGGCGTGCCGAGGCCGCGCAGTAGCACGGACGGACCGGCGCGTCAGGGCCCGATACTGCGGGCGCCGCCGCCGGGCCGGCGCCGCAACAGGCGCTTGGCCTCGCTGCGGGCCTCCGCCTCCAGCCGGGCGAGGCGCAGGCGTCGCTCCAGGCTGATGAGGCGGCGCACGTCCCCAGGCACCACCACGATCTCGGCCACGGCCTCGCGATCCCGGTAGAGGCTCTCGAGGGGCGAATCGCCCATCGTCGCCGAGTCGAGGCGGCCCGCGAACGCGTCGTCGTGGAGCGCCCTGACGATCTCGGCCTCCAAGAGCAATCCCGGCGCCAGGCTCCGGGCCGCCTCGTCATAGGCCGTCTTCAGGAGGTAGGCGGTCCCGCCCGAGACCAGGGCGAGGCTGATCGCCAGGGCCCGGCCATCGAGGCTCAGGGTGTCGGCGCGGACCCGCACCGGTCCCGGTGCCGGTCCGAACACCGCGCGCGCGAAGGCCGCATGGGCGGGGCGACAGGCCATGGCGCTGCCCGCCTCGCCCTTCCAGCCCGACCCCTCGAGCGCCAGGAAGCGCTCGACCGCCCCGGCGAGGGCCGCACCGTCCGTGGCGGCGGCATAAGTGACGATGCCCCCCTCGGCGAGGCGGCGCTGGCGGCGGCGCAGGTCCTTCAGGCGGCCGCGATGGGGGTGCCCGTCGAGGAAGGCGGCGTGATCGGCGCGCCGATCGAGGACGGGGCGCGCGAAACGCCCGACCTCGCCCCGCGCCCATCCGGCGGCGTCGAGGGCGGCGCAAAGATCGCGGCCGAGGGGCGCATCGACGGCGAGCAGCGGCCAGCGCCAGGGCCGCCCGTCCGACGCCGCCCGCAGGCCCGCCACCAGGGCCGCGAGGACGGCCGGTCGCTCGGGCCCCGCCGCCACCAGGGGCGCCGTCGCGGTGACGAAGGGCGAGACGAACGGCAGCGCCAGGGGCCTGCCGAGGCCGCAGATGTCGTAGGACAGGCGAAAGGGCAGCAGCGCCTCCAGCCCGCGACTGCCGCGCACCACGAGGACCCGCAGATCGGGGCTCGCGAGGCCACTCGCCACATGCGCCTGCATCACGTGCCGGCCGTAATAGGGATGGGCGTCCCCTGCCCGCGCCGTGAGGTCGTCCCAGGCCTGCGCCTCCGCTCCGAGCGCGCCGAGGGTTGTGACGGCGTGGGCCAAGTCCGGGATGGCCCCGCCCGGCGCGCGGGCGCGTGCGGCGATCATCGGGCGCTCCGTCCTGACAGGTCCGGCCAGACCGGCGTCGACAATCCGTGCACGGCGCGGGCGGCCAGCGCCATGGCGCCGGCTCGCAGGGTGGTGGCGAGCGCCATCGCGAGCGCGGCGCCCGACACGCCGAGGATCGGCACGAGGACGAGGCAGAGGCCGCCTGCCAGGGCCAGCATCCCCACGGTGACGAGGGCGGCGAGCCGTTCGCCCCCCAACATGTTGAGGAGGTCTTCGCCCGGCCCGAACAGGCCGGCCGCGACGCTGCCGGCGACCAGCACGGCGAGGATCGGCAGGCTCGCCCGGAATTCCGGGCCGAACAGCCCGAGGAGCAGGGGCGCGGCGGCCAGCACCGCGGCGCCGACGAGGATCGTGGCGGCGAGAGCCAGGCGTGCCTGCATCCGCACCAGGGTGGCGAGGCCGGCCCGGTCCCCGGCCGCGTGGGCGGCGGTGAAGCGCTGGGCCGTGGCGGCGGTGGCGGCGAAATGCACGAAGACCACGAATTGCTGGATCCGGGTGGCGGCGAAGTAGAGCCCCACCGTGGCCGGCGGCGCCAGGAGGCTCAGCACCACCACGTCGACGACGTTGAAGCCGGCGCTGGCGAGATCCCCGGCGGCGATGGGCAGGCAGGCGCGAAACCAGCGCCGCCAGGCGTAGCGGCGCGGGCCGGCGGGCAGGCTCCGGCGCAGCCGCAGCATCAGGCTGCCTACCTGGACGCCCACGGCGATGCCGGTGGCCACGAGGGTGCACAGGACGGCGATGCGCGCCTCCGCCGGAGCGCCGAGGCCGACCGCGAGCAGCATGGCGGCCATGATCAGGCCCTGGCGCAGCAGGTAGGGCGGCGCGATGGCGAGGACCGCCCAGTTCTGGCTGCGGGCGATGCCCTCGCAGTAATCCTGCAGGGCGAAGAGCGGAAGCACGAGGGCGGCCACGAGGAGCGGGGCCGCGTAGGGCCCGGCCAGCAGCGAGCCCTCGACCCAGACCAGCGCGAGCCCCCCGGCGGCGACGGCGACGGCGCAGGCCAGGGTGACGGCGAGCCCGCCGACGAGGTAGGCCCGCACGGAAGCGAGATCGCCCCGTGCCTGGTCCGCCGGCAGGAACCGGCAGGCGCCCTGCGAGAGGCCGAGGGTGGCCGAATGCCCGAGGATCGCGATCCAGACCCAGATGGCGGCGAAGATGCCGTACTCGGTGCCGCCCATCAGGCGCGCCATCAGCACCTGCGCGACGTAGGCGAAGCCCGCGGCCGCGATGCGGATGGCGAAGACGTCGATGGCCGCTCCGGCGGCGCCGCCGCGCAGGCGGCCGAGACCGCCCCAGCGGCCGCCGACCCCGATCCTGTCCGTCGCGATGCCCAACGCGATGCCCCCCAACCCCGCATCGGCCATAGCCGGCCCGGCGTTGCGGGCCGGTTAAGCGGCGGGGTTAAGGCTTTGGGTGGGCCTCCACTCGAACTCGCGGCCGTTCAATCCCCCGGCGACACCGGCGGCGGCGTGCCCCTGACGCCAGCCGAGTCCTTCACCCCGGGCGAGTCCTTCGGGGGCGCCAGGGTCAGGGCGGGGCGCCCGGCGCTGCCCGTGGAGACCGGGTCGGGCTGAAGGAGCGAGAGGGTGATGGCGCGGGTGACGTGCTCGGCCATGCAGCGCAGGCCGAGGTCGTTGAGGCGGAACTGTGTGCCGAGGAGGTGCCCCTCGCCCTTGTCGTTGCGCAGCGCCAGGTAGCGCATGGCCTCGTAGCGCTGCACCAGGGGCACGCCCTCGCGCCGGGCGACCTCCTGAACCTTGCCCACGAGGCTGGTGTAATAGGCGTCCTGGGCGAGGCTGGCGGTGTAGACCGGGCTGACCAGCACGACGTCGATCGCGTGGCCCTTGATCCACTGCACGGTCTCGTCGAGGGCGCTCTCGAAGGCGTCGAGGTCGACGCGCGCCAGGGCATCGTGCGAGCCGACCTGCCAGATCACGAGGTCGGGCTCCAGTTCCGCCACCATGCTGCGCAGGCGCTCGCCGGCGCCGGAGGCGATCTCACCCTGGAGGCCCCGGCTCTCCACCACCACGTCGACGTCGGGCAGCGAGCGCTCCAGCGCCGTCTCCAGCTTCACCGGATAGGTGGCCGAGGCTCCGAGCCCCATGGTGGAGGCGCCGATGGCCAGGACCCGGACCGGATGCTTCTCCTTGAGGGCGGCCTTCACGGCGCCGAGGCGGGCCAGGGTGTAGAGCTTCGAGCCCGGAACCCGGCATTCCGGCGACAGGGTGACGTCGACCGCCTCCCCGTCGACGCCCGCGCCCGCCGACGCGACGTTGGGCGGCGAGACCACGGTGGGGGACGCCGGAACCGGCGCCGCCGGGCCGGGCCGGGGCATGAAGTCCTCCGGCCCCGGGGGCTGCGGTTGGGCCGCCGGCGCCTGCGCCGAGACCACACTGCCGCCCGCCATGCCGGCCAGACTCAAGCTCAGGGCGACGAGAGCCGCGGCTTTCGGGAGCGCCATTCGACGAACCATGCGGTGAAACCCAGTGCGAACAGGCCGAACCCTACGACGAAAACGTCGACGACGACACCGCCGCCGGTCCAGAACCTCACAAGTTGCGCGGCGAGACTGAGCAGCGAACCGATGGAGAAGACAGCCAGGGAGTTGCGCCCGAGACTGGCGAGGAAGGTCGCGACCCAGCCCAGGCGCGGTGCGATGACCGCGTAGAGGGTCTGGAAGGCGAGAAGCACGCCGAGGAAGTGGATCACGCGCGCCGGCGAGAGGTAGGTCTTGTCGAAGGTGAAGACGAGGCGCGGGTCGGGCACGAGGAGCGGATCGGGCCGCAGTTCGAGCACCGACAGGACGATGCCGGTGAGGACGATCAGCACGCCTACGGGCACGAGGCGGGGGGCCGAGCGCTTCAGCCAGGGGGAGGTCCGGCTCCAGTCCTGCGCCGTGAAGCCCATGACGAGGAGGAGTTGCCAGCAGAACGGGTCGAAGAACCAGTCCCCCTCCCCCGGCCAGGAGGGCAGGTTCCACTCGAAGACCAGGCTCGCCGCGTAGAGCCCGAAGGACAGGGCCAGGGCGGCGACCCGGCTCACGCGCCCGATCAGCACGAAGACCGGCGCGATCCCGAGCAGCACCACGTAGAGGGGCAGGATGTTGAAGAAGCCGAGCTGGTGGGTGAGCATCACGAAGCCCACCATGGTCTGGATCGGGTCGGCGAAGAAGCCGCCGGCATTGTGCCATTCGAGCAGCAGGGGATTGTCGAGCACCAGGGCGGTGCCGGCGATCATGGCCAGCGCCAGCGCCATCGTGGTGATCTGCGCGCGGTAGACCTCGATGGTGCGGGACAGGAGGCGCAGCACGGTCCGCAGGCGCGGCTCGGGCCTGCCGTCGCGCTCGCGCGTGGCGATGCCGATCGACCAGCCGGCCAGGAACACGAACAGCTCGGCCGCGTCCGAGATACCGTACTGCGAGTAGGTGTAGCGCTCGAAGGTGTTGCCGGGGATGTGGTTCACGAAGATCGTGACGAGGGCGAGCCCACGCCAGAAATCGACCGCGTTCGGTTCGCGCATCGGAAATCCGCACTCCGGCACTTCGAAGGGACAGGGGTCGAGCGGGCTTTGAGGACGCGGCCGCGCGGCGAGGCCCGGCCCTGATACGGTGCGCGCAGCCGATCTGCAAAGGCCGGGCGGGCCGGGGCGTGCGATTTGGCCCCCGTCCGATCCGGGTGCCCGGCCGGCCGGGGGTTCCGGGGGAACGCGAGATCCCGTAAGGCTCCGCGGCGTTGCGGCCTCCGCGCGGGGGCCCTCCGACCGGCGATCGCACGGGCATGTGGCAAAAATGCCGAGGACGCCGCGCGGTGGCGCGAATAAGGTGAGCAGCGTTTTCCAGGATGCGGACGCCCATGCAAACTCCCGTCGCAGGCGACGCAGCGCCGATCCCGACCGGGGTGGTCGGCCTCGATGAGATTCTCAACGGCGGCTACGCGGCCCAGCGCGCCCACCTGATCGAGGGACGCCCCGGCAGCGGCAAGACCACGCTCGGACTGCAGTTTCTCCTCGACGGCCTGCGGCGCGGCGAGCGCGGCCTCTACATCACCCTGTCGGAGAGCCGGCGCGAGCTGCACTCCGTGGCGGAGCGCCACGGCTGGTCCCTCGACGGTCTCGAGATCTACGAACTGGTGCCCCCGGAGCTCAGCCTCGATTCCGAGCAGCAGCAGAGCCTGATCCACTCCTCCGACCTCGAACTCGGCGAGACGGTGCGGATGGCGCTGGCCGAGATCGAGCGCGTGAGCCCGGTGCGGGTGGTGTTCGACAGCCTGTCGGAGATCCGCCTGCTCTCGCAGGGCTCCCTGCGCTACCGACGGCAGGTGCTGGCGCTCAAGAGCTACTTCCTCCTCAACAACGCCACCGTGCTGATGCTCGACGACCTCAGCTCGGAGGACGACGACCTCAACCTGCACTCCATCAGCCACGCGGTGCTGCGCCTGGAGCAGATCACCCCGACCTACGGGGCGGGACGCCGGCGGCTCCACGTCATCAAGATGCGCGGCACGCCCTACGCGAGCGGCTACCACGATTTCGTGCTCCGGCGCGGCGGGGTCCGCATCTTCCCGCGTCTGGTGGCGGCCGACCACCACACCGCGTTCGTGCCCGAGACCATCGCCTGCGGCGTTCCCGAACTCGACAAGGCCCTGGGGGGCGGCCTCGACCGGGGCACCACCAGCCTCATCATCGGCCCCTCGGGCGCCGGCAAGTCCACCCTGGCGCTGGGCTACCTCGTGGCCGCCCTGGAGCGGGGCGAGCCCGGGCTGGTCATCAGCTTCGACGAGACCCTCGGCATCCTGCGGCGGCGGGCCGCCGGAATCGGCCTCCCGATCGACGCGCATATCGAAGCGGGCCGCCTGCGCGTCGAGCAGATGGACCCGGCCGACGTCTCGGCAGGGGATTTCGCGGGGCGCATCCGCGACGCCGTCGAGACCGACGGGGCCCGCGTCGTGGTGATCGACAGCCTCACCGGCTACATGAGCGCCATGAGCGGGCAGCCGCACCTCGTGCTGCAGATGCACGAGATGACGACCTACCTGAATCAGCAGGGCGTGGTGACGATCCTGGTGCTGGCCCAGCACGGGATGGTGGGCCGGATGGAGGCCCCGGTCGACCTGACCTACGTCAGCGACACGGTGATCATGCTGCGCTTCTTCGAGGCGGCCGGGCGGGTGCGACGCGCCCTCTCGGTGCTCAAGAAGCGCACTGGCATCCACGAGGACACGATCCGCGAGTTCCGCATCGACGCCCAGGGCCTGCGGGTCGGGGCGGTCCTCGAGAACTTCCGCGGCGTGCTCACCGGCGTGCCGACCTTCGAAGGCAATCGCGCCGATCTCCTCGACGACCGGCCATCAGAGGCCGCGCGGATCACCGCCAGCGAACCCGGCTCCCATGGCGCAGCCTGATCCCGTCGCGCTGATCCTCGCGCCGGGGGGACGGGACGCGCGGGTCGCCGCCGCGATCCTGGCCGAGGTCGGCATCGCATCGCGGATCCGCGAGAGCCTGGCCGATCTCGTGGCCGACCTCGACGCGGCGGCCTGCGCGGTGATCACCGAGGAGGCCCTACTGCGCTCCGACCGGCGGGCCCTCGCCGAATGGTCCGAACGGCAGCCGCCCTGGTCGGATTTTCCCTTTATCCTGCTCAACCACCGGGGCGCCTCGCCGGACGAGCGCCTGACCGGACTGCTCGGCAACGTCACCCTGCTGGAGCGGCCGTTCCACCCCGCCGTGCTCGCCAACGCCGTGCGCTCGGCCCTGCGCGCACGGCGCCGGCAATGGGAAGTGCTGGCCCATCTCGAGGAGCGGCAGAAGACCCACGAGCGCCAGGCGCTGCTGATTCGCGAGCTGCACCACCGTGTGAAGAACACCCTCGCCACGGTGCAGGGGCTTCTGGGGGCCACCGCCCGCTCCACCCGGGACGTCGAGACGTTCTACCAGTCGTTCTCGAACCGCATCGTCTCGCTGGGCAAGACCCACACCCTGCTCACCGAGGATTACTGGCAGACCGCGCCCTTGCACGAACTGCTGGAGAACGAACTCAGGCCCTACAACGACGCCGACGGCGCCCGGGTCCAGCTCGACGGCCCTCCGATCGAGCTTGCGGCCGACCTCGCGGTGCCCACCGGCATGGCGTTCCACGAACTGACCACCAACGCCGCCAAGCACGGCGCGCTCTCGCAGCCGGGCGGGCGCATCACCGTGGCCTGGGACGTCACGGCCGGTGATTCGGGCCGGCGCCTCAGCCTCGACTGGCGGGAATCCGGCGGACCGCCCGTGACGGCGCCCCAGCGCAAGGGCTTCGGCTCGACCCTGCTGCAGCGGGTGCTGGCGCAGCAATGCAACGCCACCGTCACGATCGACTACGCGCCCACCGGCCTGCACTTCCACATGGAGGCGCCGCTGCCGGAGGAGCGCCTGGTGCCGAGCTACTGAGGGTGCGGGCGCGGCGATCCCGGTCGCCGCGCCCGGCCGCGCCTCAATCCAGGTAGTCGCCGTACTTCTCGACGTGGCGGGCGAGGCCGAGACCGTGCTCGCGCACGAGGCGCTCGGCCCGCTCCGCGTCGCGCGCTTCCAGGGCTTGGATGATCTCGACGTGTTCCTTGATCGAGTTCGCGGCGCGATCGCCCTGGCGCAGGGCGGTGTTGCGGATGCCGCGGACATGCATCAGCAGGTTGCTGGTGATGTCCTGGATCACCTCGCAGCCGCCGAGCGCGATGATCTTCTGGTGGAAGCGGATGTTGGCGTCGGAATACTCGTCCATGTGGTCGGTCGGGCGGCCCTCGTAGAATTCGGGGAAGTGCTCGCGCAGGCAGGCGAGCTGCTCGTCCGTAGCATGCAGGCAGGCGAGGCGCGCGGCCATGCTCTCCAGGGCCGACCAAGCCTGGATCATCGCCACGATCTCCTTCTTGGACTTCTTGATCACGAAGACGCCGCGCCGCGCCTCGAAGCGGACGAAGCCCTCCTGCTCCAGCACGGTCAGAGCCTCGCGCACCGGCGTGCGGCTGACGCCGAGATCCTGCGAGAGCTTTCGCTCGTCGAGCCGCACCTCCTCGCGCTGGCTGTAGATGTTCATGTTGGTGATGGCTTCTTTCAGCGCATCATAGGCCAGTGCCCGCAGGCTCGACGTCGCGGCCAGGGGCTTGATTTGAAAGGTCGTCGACTCAACCATCTTTACACCTGGAACCTTCGTACAAACGCCGACGCCGCGCACATTTGGTCTGGAGCATGCCGAACCCGCTTCCGGAACACAAGGAAACGAAGCCCTCCATCCCGGGACAACATCTGAATAGGGCCCCTGCAACAACAACATAGCTTCGGCCGCGCGCGAAGACGTGATGACACGGGTCTTTACACCCCCGCGCGCGGGCCGCCGGTGCCTGCGGATGGGGCCCGATCCGGTTTGACACTTGGTATTTGGTATGCCACCATTCTCGAACTGGCAACCGCGAAGCCGGAATCGGCAGCAAAACTTCGAACATTAGGTTCCGAGGCGTCGACCTCGGTCAAGCGCAGGACCGCCGAGGGTTCTTCGGCGGCCGGACTTTCGAGGCACTTCGGTCCCTGCCGGGACCCGGGCCGCGCGCTCCGCGCCCCCTCGCTTCGCCAGCGAGCGCGCACGCGAGAATCGACCGAACAAACACGGCCGGACCGTCCGTCCGGCACAGCAAGTCCCCACCCGAGACCCGCTTCAAGAACGGCGCACGAACAAACAAGAAGCGCCCCAACCGGAGGAAATCACCATGGATCGCACCGCTGTCTCCGAACAGTCGCACGCCGCCGTCGAGTCCCTTCCGGGTGGCCACGGCGAGGCCCACGAGCGCGAGCAGACCGACGGCTTCCACCTCGTCATCGACGCGCTGAAGCTCAACGGCATCACCAACATCTACGGCGTGCCCGGCATCCCGATCACCGATCTCGGCCGCCTCGCGCAGGCTGCCGGCATGCGCGTCATCTCCTTCCGCCACGAGCAGCACGCCGGCAACGCCGCCGCCATCGCGGGCTTCCTCACCAAGAAGCCCGGCATCTGCCTGACCGTCTCGGCGCCCGGCTTCCTCAACGGCCTGACGGCGCTGGCCAACGCCACCACCAACTGCTTCCCGATGATCCTGATCTCGGGCTCCTCCGAGCGCGAGATCGTCGACCTGCAGCAGGGCGACTACGAGGAGATGGACCAGCTCGCCATCGCCAAGCCTCTGTGCAAGGCCGCCTTCCGCGTGCTGCACGCCTGCGACATCGGCATCGCGGTGGCGCGCGCGATCCGGGCCGCTGTCTCGGGCCGTCCGGGCGGCGTCTACCTCGATCTGCCCGCCAAGCTGTTCTCCCAGGTGATGGACGCCGAGGCCGGCGAGAAGTCCCTCGTCAAGGTGATCGACGCCGCCCCCGCGCAGCTTCCCGCCCCCAGCGCCATCGCCCGCGCCCTCGACGTGCTGAGACAAGCCAAGCGTCCCCTCATCGTGCTCGGCAAGGGCGCGGCCTACGCCCAGGCCGACGAGGAGATCCGCAACCTCGTCGAACGCAGCGGCATCCCCTACGTGCCCATGAGCATGGCCAAGGGCCTCCTGCCCGACACCCACGCCCAGTCGGCCGGCGCGGCCCGCTCCCTGGTTCTGAAAGAAGCCGACGTCGTCCTGCTGGTGGGTGCCCGCCTGAACTGGCTGCTCTCGCACGGCAAGGGCAAGACCTGGGGCGCGCCGGGCTCCAAGAAGTTCATCCAGATCGACATCGAGCCGAAGGAGATGGATTCCAACGTCGAGATCGTGGCCCCGGTGGTCGGCGACATCGGCTCCTGCGTCACCGCGCTCCTCGACGGCATGGGCCAGGGCTGGCAGGCGCCGCCGGCCGCCTGGACCGACGCGATCAAGGCCAAGAAGGAGGAGAACCTCTCCAAGATGGCCTCGAAGCTGAAGAAGAACTCGACGCCGATGGACTTCCATGGCGCGCTCGGGGCGCTGCGCACCATCATCAAGGAGCGGCCCGACGCGATCCTCGTCAACGAGGGCGCCAACACCCTCGATCTCGCCCGCGGCATCATCGACATGTACCAGCCGCGCAAGCGCCTCGATGTCGGCACCTGGGGCATCATGGGCATCGGCATGGGCTTCGCGGTCGCGGCCGCCGTCGAGACCGGCAAGCCGGTGCTGGCGGTGGAGGGCGACTCGGCCTTCGGCTTCTCCGGCATGGAGGTCGAGACGATCTGCCGGTACGACCTGCCGGTCTGCATCGTGGTCTTCAACAACAACGGCATCTACCGCGGCACCGACATCGACCCGACCGGGCGCGACCCGGGCACCACGGTGTTCGTGAAGGACTCGCGCTACGACAAGATGATGGAGGCTTTCGGCGGTGTCGGCGTCAACGTGACGACCCCGGACGAGCTTTCGCAGGCGGTCAACGCCGCGATGGACTCGGGCAAGCCCACCCTGATCAACGCCGTGATCGACCCGAATGCCGGTACCGAGAGCGGCAATATCGGCAGCCTCAACCCGACCAGCACGGTGCGCAAGAAGCCGGCCTGAACCTCAGCGGATGCCCGGCCCTCCCGAACGCGGGGGTGGCCGGGCACTCCCGCCCTGCCGGACGCGACGGCCGCGCGGGCGGCCGTCGCCCCCTTTCGCCCCAGACCCGGGTGAGCCCCATGAAAGCCCTCGAAGGCGTCAAGATCCTCGACTTCACCCACGTCCAGTCCGGCCCGACCTGCACGCAGTTGCTGGCCTGGTTCGGCGCCGACGTGATCAAGGTCGAGCGCCCCGGCGTGGGCGACGCCACGCGCCAGCAGCTACAAGACATTCCCGACGTGGACAGCCTCTATTTCACGATGCTGAACCACAACAAGCGCTCGATCACCCTCGACACCAAGAACCCCAAGGGCATCGAGGTGCTCTGGCGCCTGATCGACACCTGCGACGTACTCGTGGAGAACTTCGCCCCCGGCGCGCTCGCCCGCATGGGTCTGACCTGGGAGGCGATCCACGCCGCCAATCCGCGCATGATTCTCGCATCCGTGAAGGGGTTCGGCCCCGGCGCCTACGAGAATTGCAAGGTCTACGAGAACGTGGCGCAGTGCGTCGGCGGAGCGGCCTCCACCACGGGGTTCCGGACCGACATCCCGATGGTGACGGGCGCGCAGATCGGCGATTCCGGCACCGGGCTCCACCTCGCGCTCGGCATCGTGACCGCCCTCTATCACCGGACGCAGACGGGCCTCGGCCAGCGCGTCGACTGCGCGATGCAGGACGGGGTACTCAACCTCTGCCGGGTGAAGCTGCGCGACCAGCAGCGCCTGGAGCGCGGGCCTCTGCCGGAATACAGCCAGTTCGGGGAAGGAATTCCCTTCGGGGATTCGGTGCCCCGTGCCGGAAACGATTCCGGGGGCGGCCAGCCCGGGCGCATCCTGAAGTGCAAGGGCTGGGAGACCGACCCCAACGCCTACATCTACTTCATCACGCAAGGGGCGGTCTGGCCGCAGATCTGCGACGTCATCGGCGAACCCGCCTGGGCGACGCATCCCGACTACGCCACGCCGAAGGCTCGCCTGCCGCACCTGAACGAGATCTTCACCCGCATCGAATCCTGGACGATGTCGAAGACCAAGTTCGAGGCGATGGAGATCCTCAACGCGCTGCACGTGCCCTGCGGACCGATCCTCTCCATGAAGGAGATCGCGGAGGACGAATCCCTGCGCCGGTCCGGCACGGTCGTGGAGGTCGATCACCCGACGCGGGGCAAGTACCTCACGGTGGGCAATCCCATCCGGCTCTCGGGCAGCGAGACCGAGATCACGCGCTCGCCGCTGCTGGGCGAGCACACGGACGAGATCCTGCGCGCGGTGCTCGGCTACTCCGACGCCGAGTGCCTCAAGATTTCAGAGTCCGGCGCCATCGGCGCCGTTCAGAAGATCGCAGCCGAATAGGAGTCCCGCCCCTTCCAATCCTGGTCTTCTCTCCAGACTGGCGCGGCATCGATCCCCTCGATGACGCGCCATTTTTTCGCGCTGGCGGAGGTGTCCCGGCTCAGGCGATTCCGGCGAAGCGGCCGTTGACGCTGCCGAGCACGACATCGTTGCGGCCCTCGACCTTCCCGGTGTCGCGGGACATCCAGTCAGCGACCTTGACGACGAGCACGACCTGAAGGGCGATCAGGCAGAGCGTCGAGACGATGATGGATGCGAGCACGGTGGGCCTCCTCAGTGCATGTTGCACCGCAGGTGTGCCATGGTGCGCCGCAAATAGATATACCACATCCCAGATGTCAGCTTTGCCGTGAAAGCATGACTGCCGGGCTGGCGGACGGCCCCCAGGCTCCCAGCGTCCGGGCTTCGGCGACCGACAGGACCTCGCCGTCGTCCTGGATCGTGCCGGCCGCCGGCGGCACGCGCAGGTCGGTGAGGAGGCGCCGGATCGCGCCGCCATCCACCGCCTCCGGGGCCAGGCTCGCCAGGCGCCCGCGCTCAAGGCGGGCGAGGACCCGCCCGGTCTGGTGATCGGCAAACCGGATCGTCGTCATCCGCCGGATACAGTCGCGCAGGAAGCGCATGTCCACCGCCGCGCGGGACGGCACCCCGGCATAGACCGCCCCGGGCTCGCGCGCCTGGATGTTGATCGCCCGGTAGCGGTCGATGTCGAGAAGGTATCCGGCGTCGAGGATGTTCATGCAGCCGTTGGTGCCGAATGCGATGGTGCGCGGCCGTTCGCCCTCGGCCACGCTGTTGTCCAGGAACTCGAAATGCACCGCCTTGTCGGCGCGCAGCGCCCAGGTGAAGAACAGGCGCGGCATGCCCGTATAGGCCTCGACGTTGTGGGCCAGGAGGTCCTCCACCGCCTTGTAGCGGCCGAATTGCTGGCCCCGCTTCCAGGCCCGCTCCACGGTGGCGTCCGGCGGCGTCACCATGAACTGCATGTAGACCTGCTGGCCGAAGCGGGTGAGGAGCTGGCTGCCCGTCTCGGTGCCGGGATTGACCGCGAAGCTGTCGAAGCGGAAGCGGTCGATGAGGAGGTGGGAGATGCGTCCCGCATCGGCCTTGCGGGCCATGTAGCCGTCGAGCTTGCGGTCGACGATCTCGACCTCGTGTCCGGTGAGCGGCCCGGCATAGCGCCACGCCGCGCCGAGGCCGTCGTAATCGAGCAGGAACTTGCGCCAGACATCCGGCGTGATCAGGGCGAAGTCCGACCAGCGCAGGCCGAGAGCCTCGGTCAGCGCGCGCTGGTGGGGCCGGATCGTGCTCTTGCCGGAGGCGGAGGAGCCCTTCACGTTCATGATGACCGGCGCGGCCTGGGGGTCGAGGCGGACGAACCCCTCGCGCGCCACCACCGTCTCCAGCCACGGCTCGATGCGCTCGCCGAGGGAAAGGCTGCCATGGCCGTTCGAGACCAGGGTCACGGCGAGCGTCCGCAGGAGCGCCGGATCGCGGATGAGGAAGCCGCGCCGCCCGACGACGGACGCGACGACGCCGCGCAGGGCCGCGCAGGCCGCCATCGCCAGGGGATCGCCCGACGCGGCGGCGCGGTCCTGCCATTCCGCGAGATGCGCCTCGGCCCGCGCCTCGGGGTCGGCCGGGGGCCGGGGGCTGGCCGGCTTACGGGTACGGAACAGGCCGGCCCAGCCGGCGCGGCGCGGCGGCGGGGCCGGCGCGCGGCCCGAGCCCAGCATCGCGGTGATCTCGGCCTCCAACAGGGCGTCCGCCCGGGCGCGGATCCCGGCCAGATGCGCGTCGATCGTGTCGGCATGCGACGCGATCCCGCCGCGCAGGAGCGCCGACACGATGGCGCGGAAGTTCACCCCGAGATCGCCGTAGGTCTCGCCCATCGGCACGGAGAAGTCCGCCATCACGCGGATCAGAACCTCGTGGACCACGAGCCGCCGGGCCCGGAACCGGACCAGCGACGTCAGCGGCAAGCCGCTGACGTCGCTCATCTCGAAGGCGTCGGCGAGGGTCGTCTCGACATGCTCGGGCCGGAACACCGTGGCGAGCGGCAGGACGGCGCGCGGCAGGCTCGACTCGATGCCGGGATTCCAGGGACCGTAGGCGTGATGCGACGGTGCATCAGGCTGCGCCGCGATGGGCTCTGGAGCGCGCGCGCGGGCAGGCATCGCCATCGCTCCTCACGTCACCGCGCCGCGCCGCGCGGGGCACGCGGACGCGCGAGCCCGACGATCAGGCGGCCTGTTCGTCGATCGCCTCGAGGCGAAGCTGGTACTGGTCGTCCCAGAGTTCGGCGGCCTTCTGGTACCAGGCCGCATCGAAGAACACCCTGGCGCAGAACTCGCTCGTCCAGATGCAGACCGCGATCAGGCGGCCGTCCACCACCTTGACGTGGCGGCTGATGAGGCCGCCCGTGATCCCCGTCGACGGGCACATGTCGATGCTCGTCATCCCGTAGCTGTTCTCGCCGCTGAAGATCACGGGGCAGTCGAGGATCGCCAGATAACGCATCAGTCCCGTTCCTTGCCTGTCCCGGACCCGCCGGCGGAGCGGCAGCGGCCGCAGGGACCATCGTGTGGAATGGCGCCGAACCGCGCCAAGCAAAATTTGTATTCAAAAGCCAAGAGCGTCAAGATCGCTGCCCGGCCAAAAGTATTTGCAGAGCACAAATCGAGGATTGCACTGCAGGATTTGGGCGCGCGGCTTTGCAGGACTGCGCGCATGACGATGACCGGCCCCGTACAATCACGCCGTGCAGGCGGTCAGGCCGCGGCGGCACGATCCGCCGAGGCGGCCACGCAATCCCAGATGCTCTGGACCGAGTGCAGGCAGAGGCCGTCCATGATCGCGATGTGATTGGTCTTGTGGGTGCAGAAGGCCTCGAGACGGTCGGCGGGGGTGGTCCGCACGTCCACTGAAACGAAATCCTGTGTCGTCAGCATCCAGACGAGGTGGTCGAGCACGTCGAGACCGCGCTCGGCCATCGCCTTGAAGATCTCACGCTCCGTCAGGATTCCGATGAAGGCCCCCCGGTCGTCGCTCGGTCCTTCCACGACGACGAGGGCGTCGACGTCCGGGTCCGACAGGATCTTGATGGCCTCACGTACCGAACGATCCATGCGGATGTAGCGCGCACGGGGGGCGGTACTGCAAGCCTCGTGGCGAGCATTCATGGCGCGGCTCCTCCGAACCCGCGAATTCTTGTTGCGCGAATGCTGGTATACAGAATTTCAGATGTCAACGGAGGGTCTGAATTATCCTGCCGCAATCGGAGACAGGAGACCGATTTTGTCCGGGGGGAAGCGCTGAGGCCCGTCCTCCCCCTCCCTTGCAATGATAAATTTTGCAGTTCCGCATTTGGTTTCAATGCTGCGATGCAGCGTCACCTGTCTCACCTTTCGGCTTCGCGAGGTCGCTGAGCGCGGTGGCGCGATCGTCCGTCAGCGTTCGCAAGGCGTTAGCGTACGCACAGCGGGCTCAGCCTCTATCCTTCAGTGCCGGCGCGAGGATGTTGGACTGGCGCTTTCTTCTACTTCGGCGATCCATGCCGGAGCTTCTGCAACGCGCTCTGGTCTTCATCAGGACAGCGCCTTGCTGCGATGCGGGATCGATTTCCGGGATTAATACTCTTGACGATCGTCACGGCGCGAGTGAGGCTGGTATTCCACATACCAAGACATCGATCCACGATGTCGACCCTAGGCGTCGACGTACGGCGCCAGCGCAAGCCGACGATATGCGCGGCGAGCACGGCCTTACCCGCGACAGACGGTCGAAGAACCGGTCGCGCTTCGTTCCAGCCAGAACCTACCGGAGGAAAGCATGTCCATGGCGGAAACCACGATCAAACCTGTGTCCGACGGCTATCGATGGGGACAGCTCGTCATCGGCGTCATCTGCATGGTCATGATCGCCAACCTGCAATACGGCTGGACGTTCTTCGTCCCCGACATCCAGAAGAAGTTCGGTTTCGACCGCGCCGCGATCCAGTGGGCCTTCACCTTGTTCGTGCTGTTCGAGACCTGGCTGGTTCCGGTCGAAGGCTGGTTCGTGGACAAGTACGGCCCGCGCGTGGTGGTGCTGTTCGGCGGCCTGCTCTGCGGCATCGGCTGGGTGATCAACTCCTACGCCACCTCGCTGAACATGTTCTATCTCGGCCAGGTCATCGCCGGCATCGGCGCGGGCGCGGTCTACGGCACCTGCGTGGGCTCGGCCCTCAAGTGGTTCCCGGACAAGCGGGGTCTGGCCGCCGGCATCATCGCGGCCGGCTTCGGTGCCGGCTCGGCGCTGACCGTCGCGCCGATCCAGTGGATGATCGCCGACCACGGTTTCCAGGCCGCGTTCTTCAACTTCGGCATCGGCCAGGGCCTCGTGGTCTGCGCTCTTGCCTTCTTCTTCACCTCGCCGAAGAAGGGCCAGGTTCCGGAGGTCGTCGCCAACGCCAACATCATCCAGACCCGGCGCAACTACACCCCCGGTGAGGTCGCCCGCCAGCCGATCTTCTGGCTGATGTACTTCATGTTCGTCATCGTCGGCGCCGGCGGCCTGATGATCACCGCCAACCTCAAGCCCATCGCCTCCGACATCGGCGTCGACAAGGTTCCCGTCACGATCATGGGCATCACCATGGTGGCGATCACCTTCGCGGCCACGATCGACCGGGTGCTCAACGGCCTGACGCGGCCCTTCTTCGGCTGGGTCTCGGACAAGATCGGCCGCGAGAACACCATGTTCATCGCCTTCGCGATGGAAGGCTTCGGCATCTACATGCTCTACCTCTGGGGCCACGACCCGCTGTGGTTCGTGCTGCTCTCGGGCTTCGTGTTCTTCGCCTGGGGCGAGATCTACTCCCTCTTCCCCTCGACCTGCACGGACACCTTCGGCACCAAGTTCGCCGCCACCAATGCGGGCCTGCTCTACACCGCCAAGGGCACGGCGGCCCTCCTAGTGCCGGTGGCGAACTACCTTCAGCAGGCGACCAACAGCTGGGACGGCGTGTTCCTGGTGGCCGCCGGCGCCAACGTCCTCGCCTCGCTGCTCGCCATCGCGGTGCTGAAGCCCTGGCGCAAGCGGGTGGTGGCCCAGGCGCTGGCCGTCTCCGACGAGGCGAAGCCGGCCCCCCGGGTGGTCACGGCCTGATCCCGACGCCGAGCGACCGAACATGAATGAGCGCGGGGGCCGGACGGAGACGTCCCGGCCCCCGCGCCCGTTCCAGCCCCGCGTTTTCCCCGCAGGAGTTACCCGATGCCGCCGACCTGGCGCCCGATGCACACCGCCCCGCAGGCCGTCGCGCGGATCTGGCTGAACCACCTGACCCTGGGGCCGATTCTGGCCGAGGGCCGGCCCGGCCGCTGGTACGCCCCGAGCGCGGCGCGCCAAGTCTGGCGCTGGTACCGGCCGGCCGAGCCAGACGCCCTGGAGCCCTTCGACGGCTGGTTGCCCTACGAGGCCCTCGCGGCGGGCATCGCAGCCCCGGCGACCGACCCGGACCTGACGGGACGGCACGTCCCAGGTCCGCCGGTACACCAGTCCCACGCAGTATCGAGCCGCTGACGGGCGGAAATCGCGGCCCGGCTCCTCGCACGCCGAGGCCTTGCGGACCCGGTGTCGATCCCGCACGAGCCCAAGAGTGATACGTTTTCCGGGTAATGGCTTCGGTCGGCCTGAGCACGACGCGCTCCCTCTCCTGGAAGGAGAGGGTTGGGGTGAGGTGTGGTCCACATCCGGAAAGGTCACACACCTCACCCTGTCCCTCTCCTTTCAGGAGAGGGGACCCGCGCCAGAACCCGAACGATTCAGCCGGAAATCGTATGATTTGTCACCGCGCTCCGCGCGACCAGGGCGGGACGGCGATCTGCATGGGGATCCCGGCACCGCAGGATCATCACCGGCCCCGCGACCTTGCCGAGCCGATCCATGGCTTTGCGTCCGCGAGGATGATCGCGGCCTTCGGAGTTAGGCGGGCGTGGAGGCGGGCGGCATCCGTATGGGGTGAGCGGAGGACCCGGGCCCCGCAGCAGGGCGCGGCCGTAAGGCAAGGCCCTGCGACCGCCCGGGATGGACCGTGTTCGCCGGGCCCTGACCGTGAGCCGTGGCGCCTTTCGCGCTCACGCCACCGGCTGGATCTGCGCGCTGCGCTCGCCGACCGGATGAATGCCGGATGCCGCCCCGGAGGGGACGTGGCGCTCGGCGGCGTCGGCCAGGAGTTCCGCCACGAGATCGGTCTGCGAGACGATGCCGACGAGGCGGTCGTCGGGACCGACCACCGGCAGGTGGTGCAGGCCGGCATCCGACATCCAGAGCACGAGGTCTGAGATCGGCGTGTCCGGCCGCGCCGTCACCACGGGCGCGGTCATGATGTCCTCGACGCAGCCATGTGGTGCGCGGCCCCGGGTCAACGTCAGGCGGAGGCGGCGGCGCGGGCCGAGGCGCGGGCCCGACAGATCCCAGCGCGTCTTGTCGAGGAGATCCGTCTGCGTGACGATGCCCAGCACCCGGGCGCCCTCGTCAGTCACCGGCAGGGCCTTGATGTGGTGCCGGCGCAGGGTGTCGAGGGCCTCGTGCAGGGGCGCCTCGGGGCCGATGGCGATGACGTCGCGGGACATGATCTCGCCGCAGGTCGCCTGCCCCGAGCGGCGGCGATAGGCGTGGATCTGCGCCTGGAGGATGATCGCCTCGAGGTCGCTCCGGCGCACGTCGAGGACCTGGTCGTAGTCCTTGAGCACGGCGTCGAGGTCGGAGGCGATGATGCCGGCCCGTGCCGAGGGCAGCGGGTCCTCCGTGCCGTGGCCGGCGGCCGCCTTCGGGAGCACGTGGGGGTAGGCGCGCCCCGTGAGGTTGTTGAACAGGAGCGCCACGGCGAGCAGCAGGAGAGAGTTGGCCGCCACCGGCCAGAGGGCGAAGCCGTAGCCGAGCTCGCGGATCGGCGCGCCGCCGAGCACCGCCGTCAGCGCCACGGCGCCGCTCGGCGGATGCAGGCAGCGCAGGGCCATCATCAGCGCGATCGCGACGCTGATCGCCAGGGCTGCGGCGACGTAGGGGTTCTGCACGAGGAGGGCGGCGCTGACGCCCACGAAGGCCGCCACGGCATTGCCGCCGACGATGGACCAGGGCTGCGCCAGCGGGCTCGCCGGCACCGCGAAGAGCAGCACCGCCGAGGCGCCCATCGGGGCGATCAGGATCGGCAAGGTCGAGCCCGAGCCGACGGCGGCCTGGCTGATCAGCCCGGTGGCCAGGATGCCCACGAGGGCGCCGCCGGCCGCGCGCAGGCGCTCGCGCAGGCTCAAAGGGGCGGCTTCGGGGATCAGGCTGCGGAGAGACAATCGCATCGGCGGTACGACCTCATGGGGAAGACCGGGTTCCGCCATGCCGCACTGCGGAGGCCACCGGCAAGCCCGGAGCCGCGCAGGCGCACCGAAGTGCCAGGCCCGGTCAAGCGCCAAACGCGGACGGCGCGCCTCGCGGCGCGCCGTCCCGTCGCCCTGCGGCCCCCACCGGGAGGGCCGCCATCCGTCCTCAGACGGCGCGGGCCTGGTGCAGGTGCTCGATCTGCTGCTGGGTGTAGCCGAGGTCGAGCAGGACCTCGTCGGTGTGCTCGCCGAGGAGTGGCGAGGCCTTCACCTCGACCGTCATGTCCGAGAACTTGATCGGGCTTCCCACGGTCAGGTACGAGCCGAGCTTCGGATGGGGCACCTCGACCACGGTGCCGCTGGCGCGCAGGGACGGATCGTTGGCGATCTCCTTCATCGACAGCACCGGCGAGCACGGGATGTCGAACTTGCGCAGGATGTCGACGGCCTCGAACTTGGTCTTGTCGGCGAGCCAGGCCTCGATCGTGCCGAAGATGTCCATGATCTTGTCCTGGCGGGCGCGCGCCGTGCTGTAGGCCGGGTCGTTCTCCCATTCCGGCTTGCCGATCGCCTTGCAGATCGGGGCCCAGGCATGGCCCTGGATGGTGAAGTAGATGTAGGCGTTCGGGTCGGTCTCCCAGCCCTTGCACTTCAGCACCCAGCCCGGCTGGCCGCCGCCGCCCGCGTTGCCGCCGCGCGGCACTACGTCCGAGAACTCGCCGTGCGGGTACTGCGGGTATTCCTCGAGGTAGCCCAGCGCATCGAGGCGCTGCTGGTCGCGCAGCTTAACGCGGCAGAGGTTGAGCACCGAATCCTGCATCGAGACGGCGACCTTCTGGCCCTTGCCGCTCTTGTTCTTCTGGTGCAGCGCCGTGAGGATGCCGATGGCCAGGTGCATGCCGGTGTTGGAATCGCCGAGGGCGGCGGCGCTGACGGTGGGCGGACCGTCCCAGAAGCCGGTGGTGGAGGCGGCACCGCCCGCGCACTGGGCCACGTTCTCGTAGACCTTCAGGTCCTCGTAGTGGTGGCCGTCCGAGAAGCCCTTCACCGAGGCCAGGATCATGCCCGGGTTGAGTTCCTGGATGCGCGACCAGGAGAAGCCCATGCGGTCGAGAGCGCCGGGGCCGAAGTTCTCGACCATGACGTCGGACTGCTTGATAAGGTTCTCGAGGACTTCCTTGCCCTCGGGGGTCTTGGTGTCGAGGGTCAGCGAACGCTTGTTCGAGTTGAGCATCGTGAAATAGAGCGCGTCGGCATCCTCCACGTGGCGCAGCTGCGTGCGCGTCACGTCACCGGCCCCGGGGCGCTCCACCTTGATCACGTCGGCGCCGAACCAGGCCAGCAGCTGCGTGCAGGCCGGGCCGGCCTGGACGTGGGTGAAGTCGATGATCTTGATACCCTCGAGCGGCTTGCTCATCGTGGCGTTCTCCCTGTCGATTGAGACGATGGTCTTGGGGTCGGCTTCTTGGGTCGGAAGGTTGGCCCGGTCGGCCCGGGTTCTGAATTGGCCGCGCACCCCTCGCGGGATGTCCCGGCATCGGTCCGGCGCGCCGCCCTCAGGCGACGCGGGATTCGAGGTCGGCCAAACGGCGGCGCAGGTCGCGCTCATCGTTCCAGCGCTGGGTCTCGTCGCGGATGATCGCGGCGATGCCGGTGACTTGGTCGTCGGGGCCGTGCAGCATCGCCACGGTGAAGGCGATGGAGAGGGCGTGACCGTCCTTGTGGATGGCCGGCACCCGCAGGACGTCTGCGCCGTACTTGGTCACACCGGTCTTCATGGTCTTGGCGTAACCGTCCCAGTGGCGCTTGCGCTGGCGCTCCGGGGTGATGAGGTCGAGGGACCGGCCGATGGCTTCTTCCGCCGTGTAGCCGAAGATGCGGGTGGCGGCCGGATTCCACACCGTGATTGCCCCATCGGGATCGGACACCACGACGGCGTCCCCGGCGGCCGCGACCAGTGCGGCGAAGTCGATGCCCTGCGCCATGGTCACGCCGTGGGCCGCCGGCCTCGCGATTCGCATCGTCGCGTCGGGATGCTTGGGCTTCGTGGCATCGGACACTCCTCCGTTCTCCGCCGGACTAAGGGCCCGTACGGTGGCGTTGCGAGGACTTCGCTCCGGAGGCGCCGGCTTCGTGAGGCCTTGCTTTTTCAGCGCTTCCGTCGTTGGTATTTGGTATGCCAACGATCCCGGGGTGTCAACCGAGCCCACCCGTGCCGATCGCCGGTTTCGCCGGCGCCGCGGTTACGACAACGCCCGATTGTCAATTTCCGCGGGGAAGCAGGGGCGGACACGGAACGTTCCCGGACGGGGGCGCCGAGAAAAAGACCGCCGAGGGAGAGACGCCATGGGCCCGGATCCGAGCATCACGATCACGCAGATCGAGGGCTACAAGTTCGCGGTCGATTTCGGGAGCGTCCTGCCGCAGCTCCTTGTCGACGAGGCCGTGCCGATCGGCGACGGCGCGGGTCCGTTCCCCGAGCAGCTCCTCGTCACCGCCGTGGCCAACTGCCTGTGCGCCAGCTTCGTCTTCGCGCTGGCCAAGTTCAAGCAGGAGGCCGGCGGCATCCGGGCCGAGGCCCACTGCGCGGTGACCCGCAACGCCGAGAACCGCCTGCGCATCACCGGCATCACGGTCTCGATCTCGCTGGCCGCGCACGCCGAGGCCGTCCCGCGCATCGACCGGGTGCTGGAGCAGTTCCAGCGCTTCTGCACCGTCTCCGAGAGCGTCCAGGCCGGTATTCCCGTCGCCGTCACCGTCCGGGACGGCGCCGGCACGCTGCTGGGCTGAGGGCCCCATCACCCGATCATCAGGAGGACACGCCATGACGGAAACAGCAAAGACGACATCCGCGAACGATCGCTCCCTGGCCGAGACGCCGGAGGACCTCGCCCGCCTGTTCAACGAACGCGCCAATGCAGGCGACGTGGAGGGCTTGGTGGCGCTCTACGAGCCCGGCGCGGTGCTGGCCGCCGGCAAGGTGGTGGCCACGGGCCAGGCCGAGATCCGCGCCTTCTACACCGACCTCCTCGGCCGCCGCTCCGACTTCCCCGCCGCCGAGACCCTGCCGGCGATCGTGAATGGCGATCTCGCCATGACCTTCGCGCGCCTGCCCAACGGCACGATCTCGGCCGAGACCGCCCGGCGCCAGAGCCAAGGCGGCTGGCTCTGGCTGATCGACCAGCTCAAGATCAAGCCCACGACCGCAGAGAAGGCCGGCTGACACCCTCCCATAGGTCGGTGGGGCGATCCCCACCGCACGGGCGCGCGTCGGAGCGCGGCCCCCCACCCGAAGGGTTTTCCCGCATGATCGACCCCCACCTCGCCGGGCGGCTCGCCTTCGCGCACCGGCTGCCCACGCAGCCTCCCCTGCCCCCGGGACTCCATGCCCTCGGGCTGTTTGCCGAGCGCGACGCCATGCTGGTGGTGCCGGCGGGCATCGATCCGCGCCGGCCGACGCCGCTGGTCGTGCTCTTCCACGGGGGCGGCGGCAGCGCGGAAAAGATCCTGCCGATGCTGCGCGCCCACGCGGAAGCGCGCGGCTTCCTGCTGCTCGCTCCCCAATCCGTATTCCCCACCTGGGACCTCGTGATCGGCGGCCATGGCCCCGACCGCGAGCGCGTCGACCTGGCCCTCGCCGCGGTCGGCACCCGCTTTCTCCTCGATCCCGGCCACCTCGCCTTCGCGGGACACTCGGACGGCGGCAGCTACACCCTGTCCCTGGGGCTCGCGAACGGTCACGTCGTGACCCACCTCCTCGTCTCCTCGGCGGGCTTCCTCTCCGTCCACCTGCAATCGGGCGCGCCGCGCATCTTCCTCTCGCACGGCACCCGCGACGAACAGATCCCCATCGACCGCAGCGCCCGGGTCCACGTCGCGAAGCTGCGGGAAGCCGGCTACGACGTCACCGCCGTCGAGTATGACGGGCCGCACGCCTACGACCCGGCGGTCGTGGCGCAGGGGGTCGCCTTCTGCCTGGCGGACGAGGCCTGAAGCGCGGAGCCTGACCGGCGGGACGGGCGCGGCTGGTCGCGGATCAGTCAATGCTCTAGCTACATCTCCAGTCAGGTATTGGAGAACGTCATGCGCGGTTCGACGCGGTTGCTTTGCGGAGGCGCGCTGTCCGCGGCCTCGATGCTCCTCGGGATCGGGAGCGCTTCGGCCGATTGCGTGCGGCACGTCTACAACCGCTCGCCCCTGGTGCTGGTCGCCTCCCAGGACGGCGGCCCCGCCATCACGCTTCGGCCCGGTACCTCCCGGACGATCCGGCTCGCGCGCCCCGGAACCCTGACGCTTTCCGGCTACTGCGCGCCGCGCGGCCTCTACGGCGACCCGGCCGCCTTCGGCCCGCCCGTGGTGCAGGAATCCTTCGGCTACCAGGCGGTGCTGGATCGCTGCTACTTCGAGTTCGGGCACGACTTCTACGCCAACGAACTCGGGCGCGGCTTCCTGCCCTATGACGGGACCAAGCCCTTCACGCTGAACAATCCGAAGCCGGGCGACGTCGTGCTCTACACGGATCGGGCGGCCTGCCTCCCGGCACGCTGACCGCCGACCGGCGCGCGCTCGGGAGCGGCGCCCGCCGCCGATCCCTTCACCCGCGCGTCGAAATCGACCGTCGCCGATAAACGTCGGCATCACGGAGCCGGAGGGCGTTCTTTAACGAAACCCCTCCGAACACGGTAAATAAATCACCAATAGATCG
>NZ_JAIEOF010000206.1 GCF_019750675.1 Methylobacterium sp. | reverse complement strand
ATCCGGCACGCCTGGGCCGGGGGCCTGTCGAGCCGACGAGGAACGCCGTGTGCCGAGCATCCGCGTACGGCGGCTCGGCGGGGTTCTCAGGCGTGCTCGCGCAGGGCGACGGCCTCGGGGGCCATGCCGAAACGCTCGGCCAGATGCCAGCGCAGTTCGCGCGGCGAATGATAGTTGTAGGAGGTGTCGATCAGGTGGCTGAGGTCGATGTTGTCGCTCTTTGCATTCTGAACCTGGGCATCGTGCGACAGGGTCTGCTTGAGACGACCGACCTTGAATGTCGCCGCGTCCGTGACGGGCGAACGGGCGCCGCGGCGCCGAGTGTATTCAAACAACATATTTTTCTTGTGTACTTTCAGAAACTTGGATGTGCAGGCCCCAGGGGGCTCAAATCGTTGGTGTTGGGGGAATGCCGGGTCTCGCGTTCCCTTCTCCCCGGAAGGGTTCGGATCGCCGGCGGCTCTCGAGCCTCGGAGGAGGCTCCCTTGCGGCCCCGTGCGAGGCCGCCTCGAAGGACGCCAGCCCGAAGGCTGGCGCCGGAAGCGTCAGGCCGCCTGGAGGTTACCAGCCGAGTCCTTGCCGCTGCGCTTGTCGGTCTGAATCTCGTAGGAGATCTTCTGACCCTCGATGAGGTTGCGCATGCCAGCGCGCTCGACTGCGGAGATGTGAACGAACACATCCTTGCCGCCGTCGTCAGGCTGAATGAAGCCGTAGCCCTTGGTCTCGTTGAACCACTTAACAGTGCCGGTATTCACGAAATAGATCCTCGTATCGTTCGTCGATCAACAGCCCGCATCTACGCGATGCAAGCGGCGGATCCTCTTCGGTAGACCTGACGGAATCAGCAGGACGTGAGACGCTTCTTGGTGCAAACGCTCAGCTCACCGATGCCCGCTGTCCCTACATGTAGTCCGATCATGCGGCCGCAACAAGGCATTCAACCCGACCGAACCGTCGCGGACCCTCGGGCGGGGCCCGCCGGACCCTGTGTTCTTCGCGGCGCCGACCGCATATAAGAGTTCGTGACCAGGCATTTAGGCGATTCATGGCAGGCATCTCGGTTTCCCTCGAAGGCGCGAACATTCAGCTCTCGTTCCAGAAGGACGATCAGGCGACGGCGGTGGTCATGGATGCCCGCGCGGCGCGCGCCCTCGTGCGCGCCGTCAGCCAGCTCCTCACCGCCATCGACGAGCCGGACGACGCCGATCTGCCCGACGATCTGAGCGACGAGGACATCGCGATGCTCGATGTGACCTCCTCCGCCATCGAGGTCGGCACCGACGAACAGGGGCAGGCCGTGGTCGCCCTGCAGGCGGGCGCCCTGCCGCCATTCCAATTGCGCCTGACGGACGAAGAGGCCCGCCACGTGGTGACGAGCCTCTCGGAGATTCTCAGCGCACCGCGCGACGTGCGGGCGTCGCACGGCGATCACTGAGCCCGGATCGCGAGACGCTACATGCGTACGCCGGGGTCCGTCGGCCCGCCGGGGAGATAGTCGGGCTCGGAGCCAGGCCCGGTCGGCTCGTCGATGCCCGGATCGTTGACCGGATAGGGGGTGCGCGGTCCGGTCGGGCCGATATCCGGCTGCTCCTCCGGGATCGGCGGCGTCGGCAGGTCGCCGGGGATGCCGCCGGGCAGCGGCTCGGGAATGGGTAGGCCTGGATTGGCCATGCCGAGTGTGGCCATGCGGAGCCTCCTGTCGGGTTGTGGGTGATGTTCACCAACCCCCCGAGGCGGACCCGGTTCCGGTTTCGGCCTGATCGTCGCACCGTGCGCGGGCGCTGTCCGGCTCCACCCGGGACCGGATCGCGCAACACGGAATCATCGGCGCTGCGGCGTCGTGCGACGCGGCGAACGGCCGAAGGCGATCAGCGTTTGGCGGCGGCCTTCTGGAGCTTCGCGCCCTCGAACAGGGCGGAGAGGCCGCGCTGGTCGAGGCCCTTCGTCACGTCCGGATGCTCGACGGCGGACTCGGCGGCCTCACCCTTGCGCGGAGTGATGGAGCCGGTGGTCACCGGATCGGCGAGTTCGGCCAGGACGCGGGCCGAGGGCGTGGGCTCGCGCTGAAGGCGCAGGACCCAGTGGGTGGCGGTGGCAAGCGCGGCGATGGCGAGGATCGCCTTGATGCCACCCGTCAGGAGGCGTCTCATGATAGTCGGGCTCGAAGCTACGCGGCGGGACGCGACCGGTTCCCCGGTCATCCCCCACTGTTGCCGAGGATCCTTAACGATCGGCGCCCGTCCACGGGGGCGGCCTGTTCCGCTTCGGCACGATTTCGGGACGAGCCCGACTGGCGACCCGGAATCGGCGAGGAGTCCACGGAAGTGGGGATCGAGGTGGGCCATGCGCCACGGCGGCGGTTCCTGTTCCCCGCGCCCGTGACACGCCTGTCGCAACCCGGCCCACTAGGCCTCACAGGAACCGCGCAGAGAACTGGTCCGCGCCGCCCCGTCACGACAAGCCCCGCTACCATGCCAAGCCCGAGAGGGTTCGCGAAACCATCGGACGCCTCGGCGGCAGGGACGCCCGATGTAGGGGGCGCGCGCGAAGCCGGCAACCGACATCGCGCGGTTCATCCCGGCTGCGACGATCCGCACGCCTCGTTGAGGGCGCGCAGGCGTGCGGCGCCGTCCGACCCCTCCGTCCGGACCGGTCCTCGGATCAGCTCAGCGAGCCGCAGAAGCGCTGGATCCGCGTGCAGGCCTCCTCGAGGGCGGCGTTCGAGGTCGCGTAGGAGATGCGCAGGTTCGGCCCGAGGCCGAAGGCCGAGCCGTGCACGGCCGCGACACCCTCGGCCTGGAGCAGTTCGCTCACGAAATCCGCGTCGGTCTCGATGACCTTACCCGAAGGGGTCCGGCGCCCGATCGTCTCGGCGCAGGAGGGATAGACGTAGAACGCCCCCTCCGGCGTCGGGCACTTCAGGCCCTTGGTCTGGTTGAGCATCGAGACCACGAGGTCGCGGCGGACCTGGAAGGCGTCGCGGAACTGCGCGAGGTGTTCCTGCGTGCCCTCCAAGGCGGCCACGGCGGCCCATTGCGAGATCGTGGTGGCGCCCGAGGTCTGCTGACCCTGGACGAAGTCCATCGCCTTGATCAGGTGCTCGGGGCCGGCGGCGTAGCCGATGCGCCAGCCCGTCATGGCGTAGGCCTTGGAGACGCCGTTCATGGTCAGCGTGCGTTCGTAGAGGCCGGGCTCGATCTGGGCCGGCGTCACGAAGTCGAAGTCGCCGTAGGTCAGGTGCTCGTACATGTCGTCGGTGAGCACCCAGACGTGCGGGTGGCGCATCAGGACGTCGGTGATCTTCTTGAGTTCGGCATGCGCGTAGGCGGCCCCCGACGGGTTGGAGGGCGAATTCAGGATGATCCACTTGGTCTTGGGCGTGATCACCCGCTCCAGTTCCTCGGGCTGGAGCTTGAAGTCGTGGGCCATGTCGGTCTCGGCGAAGACCGGGGTGCCGCCGCACAGCACCACCATCTCGGGGTAGGACACCCAGTAGGGACGCGGGATCACCACCTCGTCGCCGGGGTTCAGGGTGGCCAGCAGGGCGTTGTAGATGACCTGCTTGCCGCCGGTTCCCACGATGGTCTGCGAGGGCTTGTAGTCGAGCCCGTTCTCGCGCTTGAACTTCTTCGCGATGGCCTCGCGCAGGGGGACGATGCCGGAGACCGGCGGATACTTGGTCTCGCCCCGGCGGATCGCCTCGATGGCGGCATCCTTGATGTGCTGGGGCGTGTCGAAATCAGGCTCGCCCACGGAGAGGCTGATCACGTCCATGCCCTGCGCTTTCAGCTCGCGCGCCTTCTGCGTCATCGCGATCGTCGCGGACGGCTTCACGCGGGACAAGGCGTCGGCCAAAAAGCCCATGGCGGGGTGCTCCTGCTGATCTCGTGTTCGCGCCGCGCGGGGCGAAGGGGCGTCGGACGCCCGGCCCGGCGGCGCGCGGACCGTAGTGATGCCGACCCATCGGAGCAAGATCCAGACCCGTTCGGGGCCTCGGGAACCCGTGCGCTCCGGCCCCCGGGCGGCGATTGCCCGCCGACGGGCGGAGCCGGATCGCACACCGTGATCCGCGCCTCGGTTGCCGGTGAACCGGCCGCGCGTTAAGCGCTGCCCCGAGAGGCGAGATCAGGCCGGAAAGGATCACGGATGCCCGATGCGCTGGCGGCCTTCATTCACGAGGGACGCGACGGCTGGCTGTTTCTCACGGCGGGCAGCAACAACGTGATCGGCCAGTTCAGCGATACGCCCCTCATGAAGCAGCGGCTGGCGGACTGGAAAGGGCTGCTCATCGCCCGGAGCCGGCGCTGCGAGAGCCTCGGCACCACCTACCAGCACCTGATCGTGCCCGAGAAGCTGACGGTCTACGACCACCTCCTGCAGGGTCTCGAGATCGACCAGCGCCTGTCCCCGGCCCTGCGCCTGCGCCAGAGCCTGATCTGGCATCCCCTCGTGCGCCGGTCCTGCCTCGACCTCGTCACCGCCTTCCGCCAGCGCTGCCGGGACGAGGATCTCTACTTCCGGACCGACAGCCACTGGTCCTTCGCCGGGCGCATGGTAGCCTACCGCGCCCTCTGCCAGTCCCTCGGGGCCGTGCCGCAGGAGGACCTGCCGGAACGGCCCTTCGTGGTGCAGCAGTTCCAGGGCGACCTCGGCGGCCAGCTCGAACCGCCCCAATCGGAGCCCGCCCGCTTCTACGACCTCCAGCGCGACGCCGTGCGGCACTACGCGAGCCCCATCGTCGAGAAGCGGGAGGCGGACGGCGCCATCAACACCCTGCATGTCGGCGCGCACGTGATCTACCGGAACGCGTCCCCCGCCGCCGATCCGCGCCGCCTCGTCCTGTTCGGCGATTCCTACGCGCATTTCGCGCCGTCGATGCTGACCATCATGCTCGCGGAGACGTTCCGCGAGGTGCACTTCGTCTGGTCGACCTCGATCGACTGGCGCTACGTGGAGCGCACGATGCCGGACATCCTCGTCACGCAGATCGCCGAGCGCTTCATGTTCCAGGTGCCCGACGACGGCTTCGACCTCAACGCCTACTGCGCCGAGCGGTTCGGCGCCGAACTCGGGCTCGGCGCCTGAGGCCGGAACGCAGGAACGCCGGCCCGCGACAGGCGGACCGGCGTTCGCGCTCGGAACGGGCGGATGCCGGGCCGGACGGCCCGACATCCGGGTGCGGTCAGATCCCGCCGAAGACCCAGCGCAGCTTCGACAGGAAGCCGCCGCCGGAGCGCTTTTCACGAATCTCAGCCGGCATGTCCTTGACCGGAGCCGCCGCCGCATCGGCCTGGATCAGGCCGAGAGCCGCCGTGTCGGTGGTCTCGCGGTCGATCAGGATGAAGCCGCCGGTGTCGCGGTTGGCCGCGTAGGCGTCGACCGCCACCGCCCGGTCGAGGGTCAGGGTGACGTCGGCGATGTCGTTGGCGGTGAGGCGCGCGGCCGGCTCGGGGTTGCCGGTCTCGGGATCGATCCGGGTCCGGATCGTCGTGACGACGGCGTTCACCGTCACGGTCCCGATCTTGGCGAGCAGGGTGGCGCCGGGCAGGAGCTCGGTCTCGGCCGCCCAGAACAGGCGGGCCTCGAGGCTGTCGGTCACCCGCATCGGCGCGTCGGCCGTGACGATGACCGAACCGCGCGAGGCGTCGATCTCGTCGGCCAGCACCAGGGTGACGGACTGGCCCTCCACCGCGTGGGGCAGATCGCCGTCGGCGGTGACGATGCGGGCGATGGTCGAGGTGCGGCCCGAGGGCTCCACGATCACGGCGTCGCCGGGGGCGACGCGCCCGCTGGCGATGAGGCCGGCAAAGCCCCGGAAGTCCGAGTTCGGCCGGTTGACCCACTGCACCGCCATGCGGAACGGGGCGGCCTGCTCCTCGACGCGGACCGGCACCGCCTCGAGGTACTGGAGCAGCGGCGTGCCGGTGTACCAGGGCGCGGCGGTGCCCGGCAGCACGACGTTGTCGCCGTTCTTGGCCGAGAGCGGGATCGCCCGGATCTCGGTGAAGCCGAGGGGCGCCGCGAAGGCATTGAACGCGGCCAGGAGCTCCTCGAACCGGGTCTGCGACCAGCCGACGAGGTCCATCTTGTTCACCGCGAGCGCCACGCGCCGGATGCCCAGCAGCGAGACCAGGAGCGCGTGGCGCCGGGTCTGCCGGGTGAGCCCCTGGCGGGCATCCACCAGGATCACCGCCACGTCCGCCGTGGAGGCGCCGGTGGCCATGTTGCGGGTGTACTGCTCGTGGCCGGGGGTGTCGGCGACGATGAAGGAGCGCTTGTCCGTGGAGAAGAAGCGGTAGGCGACGTCGATGGTGATGCCCTGCTCGCGCTCGGCCTGGAGGCCGTCCACGAGGAGCGCCAGGTCGATCTCGGCCCCTTGCGTGCCGTGCTTGCGCGAATCGCGCTGCAGGGCCGTCACCTGATCGTCGAAGATCTGCTTGGTGTCGTGCAGGAGCCGGCCGATCAGCGTCGACTTGCCGTCGTCGACGGAGCCGCAGGTGATGAAGCGGAGCACTTCCTTGTTCTGGTGGGCCGACAGGAAGGCGTCGTAGCCGAAGGCTTCGGGTGACTGATGGATCGTCATCTTAGAAATAGCCCTCCTGCTTCTTGCGCTCCATGGCGCCCGCGCCGTCCTTGTCGATGACCCGGCCCTGACGCTCCGAGGTCCGGGCGGCCAGGGTCTCGCCGATGATCTCCGGCAGGGTCGCGGCCCCGCTCTCCACGGCCCCGGTCAGCGGATAGTCGCCGAGGGTGCGGAAGCGGACCGACACGTCCTTCGGGGTCTCGCCCGGGTTCAGGGGCAAGCGGTCGTCGTCGACCATGATGAGCTGGCCCTCGCGCTCCACCACCGGACGGGGCTTGGCGAAGTAGAGCGGCACGATCGGGATCCGCTCCTGCTCGATGTAGAGCCAGACGTCGAGCTCGGTCCAGTTCGAGAGCGGGAACACGCGCAGCGATTCGCCGCGCTTCTTGCGCATGTTGTAGAGGTGCCAGGGCTCGGCGCGCTGGCGCTTCGGGTCCCAGCGATGCTGGGCCGTGCGCAGGGAGACGATACGCTCCTTGGCGCGGCTCGCCTCCTCGTCGCGCCGGGCGCCGCCGAAGGCCGCGTCGAACCGGTGCTTGTCGAGGGCCTGGCGCAGGGCCTGGGTCTTCATCACGTCGGTGTGGACCTCGGAGCCGTGGCTCACGGGGCCGATGCCGCGGGCGAGACCGTCCTGGTTGGTGTGGACGATGAGGTCGAGGCCGAGCTCCTTCGCGCGCTGGTCGCGGAAGGCGATCATCTCCTTGAACTTCCAGGTGGTGTCGATGTGCATCAGGGGGAACGGCAGCCGCCCGGGGGCGAACGCCTTCAGCGCCAGGTGCAGCAGCACCGACGAATCCTTGCCGATGGAATAGAGCATCACCGGGTTCTCGGTCTCGGCGACCGTCTCCCGCATGATGTGGATGCTCTCGGCTTCCAGGCGCTGGAGGTGGGTGAGCCGCGCGGACCGGCTCGCCGCTTGGGTGGGAGCCGCTTGGGTGGTGAGGGGGGCGCCGCTCATCGGGCCATCTCCAGGGCGTTCGAGGGTGGGGTTGTTTCGAAGGCGGCCGCTTCCTGGCCGGGCGCGACGCCCTCTTCGGCGGCATGGACGTGCAGGCCGCATTCCTTCTTGGAGGCCTGCTCCCACCACCAGCGGCCGGCGCGCTCGTCCTCGCCGACGCGAATCGCCCGGGTGCAGGGCGCGCAGCCGATCGAGGGAAAGCCGCGATCGTGCAGCACGTTGTAGGGCACGTAATTGTCGGAGACGAAGCGCTCCACGTCGGCGCGGGACCAGTCGGCCAGCGGGTTGATCTTGATCAGGCCGCGCGCCGCGTCGGCCTCCGCCAGCGGCGTGTCGGCGCGGTTGGCCGACTGCCCGGCCCGCAGGCCCGTGAGCCAGCCGGCGGCCCCGTCGAGGGCACGGCCGAGCGGCTCGACCTTGCGGAAGCCGCAGCAGGCCTGCCGGGCGGCGACGGAATGGCGGAATCCGTTGATGCCGGATTCGGCCACGAACCGCTCCTCGGCCTCACGCTCGGGCGCGTAGGCGCGGATGCGGATGCCGTAGGCCGATTCGGTCTCGCTCCAGGTGTCGTAGGTCTCGGGGTAGAGCCGGCCGGTATCGAGGGTGACGATCTCGGTCCGGCCCTTGTGCATCGCGACCGCGTGGGTCAGCGCCTGATCCTCGATGCCGAGGCTGGTGGTGAAGACCAGCCGGCCCGGCACCGTCGCCTCGATCAGCGCGATCCGGCCCTTCAGGTCCAGGCCGGCCATCGCGGAGGCGAGGTCCAGAGCCGCGTTTTCCAGGGGAGAGGTCATGAGCGACTTCTTGCGGTGACGGTTTTGCCGGGCGGGCGTGGCGATGTGACTTGGTGACTTGTCTGGCTCATGAAATGTTCGCTATAACGAACGCTGTCAAGGTATGGCGGCCAACCGCACGGGGCAACCCCCGGGCGCGTCGGCGGCCTTGCCGCGGCGACGCGCGACCCCATCCTGTTGCCCAGTGGAGAAATTTCCTTCTCATTGGGCCGCCGCGATGGGGCGAGCCGCCCGCCCATCCGTCTCACGAACCCGCGAGGCCAGCTTGGATTCGATCGACCTGAAGATCCTGGCGCTGCTGCAGCACGACGCCACCCTGTCCATCGCCACCATCGGCGAGAAGGTCGGGCTGTCGCAGACCCCGTGCTGGAAGCGCATCCAGCGCCTGGAGGCGGACGGCGTCATCGACCGGCGCGTCGCCGTGCTCGATCCGGTGAAGCTCGGCCTCGGCCTCACCGTATTCGTCTCCATCGAGACGGCGGATCACTCCCGCGAATGGCTGGAACGCTTCGCCCAGACCGTCTCGGCGATGCCGGAGGTGCTCGAGTTCTACCGCATGGCCGGCGACGTGGATTACATGCTCCGCGTCGTCGTCGCCGATATGCGCGCCTACGATACGTTCTATAAGCACCTCATCGCGACTCTGCCCCTCAAGAACGTGACCTCCCGATTCGCGATGGAGAAGGTCAAGTCCACCACGGCCCTGCCCCTCCCGGCCCCGCCCGCCAACGGCCGCTTCACGCCGACGCTGGCGGTGGTGGCCGGAGAATAAAATTTTCTTTTGCACTGCACACGCAGGCAGCTCCTTCTACCGTGACGTCGTTCTGTAAAACGGACATCCCGTTGACAGCCGGCCTCTCAGGACGACATGGCTTCCCACATGGCACGACACGCGATCATTCCCCGCACGGCTCCCTTCGGCGACACCGAACGCGCCAGCCTCGACGCCGTCCTCGGCGCCGCCTCCCCGATCCAGCGCGCCTGGCTCGCTGGCTTCCTCGCCGGCCTCGACGCCAGCGGCACGCCGCAGGCCGCCGCCGCTCCGGCGGCTCCGCCGAAGGCCGCCGAGCCACTGACCATCCTGTTCGCGAGCGAATCCGGAAATTCCGAGACGCTCGCCAACGACATGGCCAAGCTCGCCCGCAAGAACGGCTTCAAGCCGAAGGTCGTCGACTTCGCCGACCTCGAGATCGCCAGTCTCGCCAAGGAGAAGCGCATCGTCGCCATCGCGGCGACCTGGGGCGAGGGCGAGCCGCCGGCCCGTGCGACGCGCGCCTATAACGAGTTGATGGGCGACGGCGCCCCACGCCTCGACGGCGTCTCGTTCGGCGTGCTCTCGCTGGGCGACACCTCCTACGCGGAGTTCTGTGCCATCGGGAAGGCGCTGGACGCCCGCTTCGAGGCGCTGGGCGGCACCCGCGCCCACGAACGCGCCGATCTCGACCTCGACTTCGAGACGCCGGCCGCCGCCTGGATCAAGGACACCCTGAAGGCCCTCAGCCCCCCGCCGAGCGCCGACAACGTCGTGGCGGTGGACTTCGCCGCCCGCGCCGCAGGCGACGAGGATGACGACGTCGAGCCGAGCCGCGAGCCTCGCGTCGTCGAGGTCATCGACCACGTAAACCTGAACTCGTCGCGCTCGGACAAGGAGACGATCCACATCGCCCTCGAATTCGAGGACGGCGCCCCGGCCTACGAGCCCGGCGATTCCCTGGAGATCTATCCGGAGAACGACCCGGCCCTGGTCGACGAAATCCTCGCCGCCACCGGCCTTTCCGGCGACGCCGCCCTGCGCCAGGCCCTGCTGGCCGAGCGCGACATCACCACGCTGTCGGCCACCACCGTGGAGCGCTTCGTCAAGGCGACGGGCCATGCGGAGGCTCGGGCGCTCGTCGACAGCGGCGAGGCCAAGGCCTGGATCGAGGGCCGCCACCTCATCGACCTCATCCAGAGCTTCCCGGCCACGATCACCGCCGAGCACCTTAACACCATCACAAGGCCGCTGCCGCCCCGCGCCTATTCCATCGCCTCCTCGCGCAAGGAAGTGGGCGACGAGGTCCATCTCGTGATCGCGGCGGTGCGCTACGAGACCCACGGCCGGGCCCGTTCCGGCGTCGCCTCCACCCATGTCGCCGACCGCATCAAGAACGGCGCCAAGCTGCGGGTGAAGCTGAAGCCCAACCGGCACTTCCGCCTGCCGCAGGACCCGGCCACCGACATCATCATGGTCGGCCCCGGCACCGGCGTTGCCCCGTTCCGCGCCTTCGTGCAGGAGCGCCGCGCCGTCGAGGCGCCCGGCCGCGCCTGGCTGTTCTTCGGCGACCGGCACTTCACGCACGACTTCCTGTACCAGCTCGAATGGCAGGAGGCCCTGGAGGACGGATCGCTCACCCAGATCGACGTGGCCTTCTCGCGCGACCAGCCCGAGAAGATCTACGTGCAGGACCGCATCGCCCAGCACGCCAAGGAGCTGGTGGCCTGGCTCGACGGCGGCGCCAGCTTCTACGTCTGCGGCGACGCCACCCGGATGGCCAAGGACGTGCGGGGCGCCGTGGTCAAGGCCTACCAGGACGTGAAGGCCCTCAGCCCGGCGGATGCCGAGGCGGCGGTGGCCGCCCTGGAGCGGGCGCACCGCTACCAGCAAGACGTCTACTGAGACCCCTCCCTCCCCCTTGTGGGGAGGGACCGAGGGTGGGGGTGGTGCAGGATCGAGCGCTCGCGGTGCCTTCTGCACCACCCCCACCTCCAACTCCTCCCCACAGGGGGGAGGAGAGCTCCCGAACCGGATGCCCGCCATGGCCGACAAGACCACCACCCGCACCTACGAGACCCCGCCCACCGACCGCCCGATCTCGGACGCGGAAGCGGCGCGCGCGGCAGGACTGGCCGCCAACGAACACATCAAGATCGCCAGCGGCTACCTGCGCGGTACGCTCGCCGACGGCCTCCTGAAGCACGCCACCGGGGCGATCTCGGAGGATGACGGGCAGCTCGTGAAATTCCACGGGATGTACCTGCAGGACGACCGCGACATCCGGGCCGAGCGCACCAAGAAGAAGCTCGAGAAAGCCTACAGCTTCATGATCCGCCTGCGCATCGCCGGCGGCGTCGTCACCCCGAAGCAGTGGCTGGCGCTCGACGAGATCGCCACGACCTATGCGGGCGGGGCTCTCCGCGCGACCACGCGCCAGACCTTCCAGTATCACGGCGTGATCAAGTCGAACCTCAAGCGCACGATGGCGGCCATCGACGCGACGCTGCTCGACACCATCGCGGCCTGCGGCGACGTCAACCGCAACGTGATGGCGGCCACGAATCCGGCCCAGACCGGCGCCCACAAGGCCGCCTATGAACTCGCCAAGGACATCTCGGATTCGCTCCTGCCCAAGACCAGCGCCTGGCGCGAGATCTGGCTCGACGGCGAGCGCGTGGTCGGCGGCGAGGACGTGGCCGAGGTCGAGCCCGTCTACGGAAAGACCTACCTGCCCCGGAAGTTCAAGACCGTGGTCGCGGTGCCGCCCTCCAACGAGGTCGATATCTTCGCCCACGACCTCGGCTTCATCGCGATCCTGGACAGACGAGGCAAGGTGACGGGCTGGAACGTCACGGTCGGCGGCGGCATGGGCATGACCCATGGCGAGACCGATACCTTCCCGCGCACCGCCGACGTGATGTGCTTCGTGAAGCCCGAGGACGCCCTGAAGGCGGCCGAGGCCGTGATGACGGTGCAGCGCGACTGGGGCAACCGCAAGGTCCGCAAGAACGCCCGCCTGAAGTACACCATCGAGCGCTATGGCCTGGCCGCCTTCCGGGCCGAGGTCGAGAAGCGCGTCGGCAAGCCGCTGGCCGATCCGAAGCCCTTCACCTTCACGGGCAACGGTGACCGCTACGGCTGGACCGAGGGTGACGACGGCCGCCACCACCTGACGCTCTACGTCGCCTCCGGCCGCATCAAGGACTATCCGGACGGCGGCCCGCAACTGCTCACGGGCCTGCGCCGGATCGCCGAGATCCACCAGGGCGATTTTCGCCTGACCGGCAACCAGAACGTCATCATCGCCAACGTGCCGGCCGAGAAGCGCGCCGAGATCGAGGCGCTGGTGGACCAGCACGGCATGATGAAGGGGGCGAGCGCGCTGCGCCGCAACTCCATGGCCTGCGTCGCCCTGCCGACCTGCGGCCTGGCGCTCGCCGAGAGCGAGCGCTACCTCCCGAGCCTGATGGACGAGTTGGAGGCGAGCCTCGCCTCCCACGGCCTGCAGGACGACGAAATCACCATCCGGATGACCGGCTGCCCCAACGGCTGCGCCCGGCCCTTCATCGCCGAGATCGGCCTCGTCGGCCGCGGCCCCGAGCGCTACCACCTCTATCTCGGCGCGGCCTTCGACGGCTCGCGGCTCGGCAAGCTCTACGCCGAGGACGTCACCGCCGCGGAGATCAAGACCCATCTCGACCCGCTCTTCGCGGCCTATGCCCGCAACAAGCAGGCCGGCGAGCGTTTCGGCGACTACCTGATCCGCGACGGCTACGTCACCCGGACGATCAACGGCCCCGACTTCCACGACGCCACGGGTGCGCTGAAAAGCGCCGCCTGACGCACCGCCAGCGCCCGCCGGAAATACGCCCCGGCGGGTGCGACTTCAGCGGGCACCGGGAACCAAATCCAATCCAGATTCGTGCGGCGCAACAACACGGCCCTGCATCGCAACACTAAGCCGGCCTTACGGTCACGCTTGGACTTGATGTCCCGAAAGCGCGGCCATTGGTGAACCGTTCCGGTCCTGCCTCGTTGTATGGCAAGACAGCCAGGAGCGCGCCATGGCCAAGCATGAGATCTTGAACTTCTTCGAACATCGCCGCGACGGTGCCTGGATCTGCGTCAGACCGTTCACGCTGACGACCAAGAGCAGCAGCGTCGACATCCGCCAGGGCATGCGCTTCGACTACGGCAAACGCGTCGGCGGGGTCGATCTCGCCGAATACTTGGAGCAACTGGGCTCGCAGTTCGGCTCCTGAACCTTCCGATCAGCCCGTCAAAACCGCTCTCCGAGCGCGGTTTTGACGCCGCTGCGGCGACAGCCTAGTTTACCGTCATGACCCGCACGGCGGCCATTGTCCGCGACATCCCTGGAGAATCCGCGCCCACCACCCGCTGCCGCATCCTGGCGACGGCCGAGGAGGCGTTCCGCGTCGTCGGCTACCAGAAGACGACCGTCGCCGACATCGCCAAGACCCTGCGGATGAGCCCGGCCAACGTGTACCGCTTCTTCGAATCGAAGAAGGCGATCCACGAGGCCGTGATCAAGCGCCTGATGGACGACACCGAGCGCCGCGTGGCTCTCGCCGCGGGCGCGCCGGGCCGGAACGCGGCCGAGCGCATCGCCGACGTGATCACGGTCATGCATCAGGCCTGCGTCGAGCGTTGCGAAGCCAATCCCCGCCTGCACGAGATGGTCGAGGCGGCCATCACCGAGAGCTGGGACGTCTGCCACGCCCATGTCGACGCGATCGGCTCGGTCCTGCGCGGCCTCGTTCAGGATGGGGCGGAGGCCGGCGAGTTCGATGTCGCCGATCCTGCGATCGCGGCGGCGTGCATCCACACCGCCATCATCCGCTACTGCCATCCCGCCCTGGTCAGCCACTACCCGGACGCGGGCGCTCCGCCGCTTGCCGCGATGATCGCCTTCCTGCTCGGAAGCCTGCGCCGCAGGGCCTGACGCCTTGAGTTCTCAGAGCATCTCCGCGACGATGCCCTGCGCCACCGCGCGGGGATCGGCCGCCTGGGTGATGGGGCGGCCGACCACGACGTGGTCGATCCCGATCCGCCGCGCCGCGCCGGGCGTCATCACGCGCTTCTGGTCGCCGGCCTCGGCACCGGCGGGGCGGATACCCGGGGTGACGATGGCTCGGTCCGTCCCGATTCGGGCGCGCACCGTCTCGGCCTCGGCGGCACTGCACACAATTCCGTCGATGCCGGCCTCGGCCGCCTGGCCGGCGCGCCGGGCCACGAGTTCGGCCACCGGCAGGGCATAGCCCGCCTCGGCGGCATCCGCGTCGTCGTAGGAAGTCAGGACCGTCACGGCGAGGATCTTCGGGCCGTTCGCGCCCCGGCCGCGGATCGCCGCCCGCATGGTTTGCGGATAGGCGTGGACCGTGAGGAAGGTGGCGCCGAGGTCGGTCAGCGCGCGCACCCCCTCCTCCACGGTGTTGCCGATGTCGTGCAGCTTGAGGTCGAGGAAGACCTTGCGACCGGACGCGGCGAGGCGCGGCACCAGGGCGAGCCCGCCCGCATAGGCGAGCCGGTAGCCGATCTTGTAGAAGGTCGCGGCGTCGCCGATCCGGTCGACGAGGACCTCCGCCTCCGCCACGGTTCCCACGTCGAGGGCGACGATCAGGCGGTCGCGCGGGTCCTGCAAGGCGATCATGGCTCTCTCCGGTTTCGCGGGCGAGCGATCCCGCGCATGGCCGCTCCTGTCAACGGGGCGCCATCGCGTGCGCCACCTCCGTCTTGAGGACGGGCAGCAATTCGGCCTCGTACCAGGGATTGGCCTTGAGCCAGCCGCTGTTGCGCCAGGAGGGATGGGGCAGCGGCAGCACCCGCGGCGTGCCTGGGCTCGCCAGGATCTCGCGCCAGCGGCGCACCGTGTCGGTGAGCCCGGCCTTCTGGCGCCCGAGATGCCATCCTTGAGCGTATTGGCCGATCACCAGGATGAGCTCGAGGTTGGGAAGCCCGGCGAAGAGTTCCGCCCGCCAGCGCTCGGCGCATTCACGGCGCGGGGGCTTGTCGCCGCCCTTGGCGTCGTAGCCGGGAAAGCAGGCCCCCATCGGCACGATGGCGAGGCGACTCGCATCGTAGAACGCCGCCTCGTCGAGGCCGAGCCAGTCCCGAAGCCGCGTGCCCGAGGGGTCCATGAACGGGACGCCGCTCTTGTCGGCCCGGTTGCCGGGCGCCTGGCTCGCCACGCAGAGCCGGGCCGAGGCGAGCCCCTGGACGATGGGGCGCGGTTCCTGCGGCAGGGGCGGACCGTAGAGCGGCGCGTCCCGGCAGATCCGGCAGGCGCGCAGGCGCGCCACGGTGGCATCGAAGGCGGTCTCGGTCGTGTCGATCTCGGAGAGCATGATGCCCTCCGAGATAGGCGGCCCGCGCCCGTGGACGAGGGGCCGCGTCGTCGCTTCCGCTCAGGCGCCCTTCAGGCCGCTGAGGTCGAGGGGCAGCGAGCGCAGGCGCTGGCCGGTGGCGGCGAAGATCGCGTTCGAAATCGCCGGGGCGATCACGGGCACGCCGGGCTCGCCGATGCCGGTGGGCGCGGCGGTGGAGGGCACGATGTGGACCTCGACCACCGGCATCTCGCTCATGCGGGTCGGCTCGTAGGAATCGAAGTTCCGCTCCTGCACCACGCCGTCCTTGAGCGTGATCTTGTTGCGCAGGACAGAGGACAGGGCGAAGCCGACCGCGCCCTCGACCTGGGCGCGGATCACGTCCGGGTTGACCGCGACGCCGACATCCACCGCCGCCACGATGCGGTTCACCTTCACCTTGGCGTCCTCGGCCGTCACGTCCGCCACCATGGCCACGTAGGAGCCGAAGGATTCGTGCGCCGCGACGCCGAGGCCCCGGTTCTTGTCGCGATTCTTGTCGGTGGCCTTCTTCGGGTCCCAGCCGGCCTTCTCGGCGGCGAGCTTGAGGGTCGCGGAGAGGCGCGGGGCGCCGCCGAGCAGCCCGAGGCGGTAGGCGACGGGATCAGCGCCGGCCGCATGGGCGAGTTCGTCGATGAACACTTCCATCGCCTGGGCGGTGTGGGTGTGGCCCACCGAGCGCCACCACAGGACCGGCACGCCCTCGCGGGCGTTGTGAACCTCGAAGCGGTAGGCGGGCAGCGCATAGGGCGTATCGGACGCGCCCTCCACGGTGGTGGCGTCGACGCCGTCCTTGACGATCATGGTCTCGAAGGCGGTGCCGATCATGATCGACTTGCCGATGGTCCGGTGCTCCCAGCCGGTGATCCCGCCCTCGGCATCGAGGCCGGCGCGCAGGCGGTGGACCACCATCGGCCGGTAGAAGCCGCCGGCCATGTCGTCCTCGCGGGTCCAGACGAGGTGGACCGGGGCCTTGCCGCCGGTCGCCCGCACGATCGAGGCGGTCTCGGCGAAGTAGTCGGCGCTCGGTGTCGCGCGGCGGCCGAACGAACCGCCGGCCCACTGCGTGTGGAGGCGCACCTTGTCGGTGGTCACGCCGAGATTGGCGGCCACCACCGCCTGCTCGATCGTCTGGAGCTGGCAGCCGGCGAAGACGTCGTAGGTTCCGTCCGCAGCCTTCTCGATGGTGGCGTTCAGGGGCTCCATCGCCGCGTGGGCGAGGTAGGGGAAGGTGAACTCGGCCTCCAGGACCTTGGCCGAACCGGCGATGGCGCCGGCGGCATCGCCCTTCTTCGAGGCGACGAGGCCGGGGCTGTCGAGGCGCTTGCGGAAATCGGCCAGGATCGCGTCGGACGAGCGGGTCTCGGCCGCGCTATCGTCCCAGGTGACCTTGAGCGCGTCGCGGCCCTTCATGGCCGACCAGGTGTCCTTCGCCAGCACCGCCACACCGGTGGGGATCGTGACCACATCGACCACGCCGGCCACCGCGCGGGCGGCCTTGTCGTCGACGCTTTTCACGGTGCCGCCGAAGCGCGGCGAATGGGCGACCACCGCCGTCAGCTGCCCGGGGCGGCGGACGTCGAGGGAGTAGGTCGCGGTGCCGTCGGTCTTGGCCACGGAATCGAGGCGGGGAAGCTTCTTGCCGATCAGGGTGAACTCGCTCGCCTCCTTGAGGCGCGGCTCCTTCGGCACGGCTTGCGCGGCGGCGGCCTCGGCGAGTTCACCGAACCGGGCCTGCCGGTTCGAGGCCGCGTGGCGCACCGTGCCGGACGCGACCGTGATCTCGGAGGCCGGGACCTTCCAGCGCTCGGCGGCGGCGGCCACCAGCATGGCGCGGGCGGCAGCACCCGCCTTGCGCAGCTGAACCCAGGAATTGGCGATGGCGGTGGAGCCGCCGGTGCCCTGGACCGGGCCGAAGGCGAAGTTGTTGTAGAGCGTGGCGTCGGCCGGCGCGAAGGTGGTTCGGATCGTGGCCCAGTCCGCGTCGAGTTCGTCGGCCAGGATCGTGGCCAGCCCCGTCGTGTTGCCCTGGCCCATGTCGAGGTGCTTGATCACCACCGTCACGGTGTCGTCGGCGGCGATCCGCACGAAGGCGTTCGGCATCGGCGGCAGGCCCGAGAGATCGGGGCCGGGCGCGGCCTGGGCGAACTTCGCCGGATCGAGGGTGAAGCCGATGACGAGGGCCCCGGCGGCCACGGTGGCGCCGCCGAGGAAGGCGCGGCGGGACGGCACGGGCGGGGCGGCCTGACGGACCTTCAGCATGGGTGGCTCCAGTTCAGACGCAAGGTTCGGGAGATGGAGGACGGCTTCGGCGGGGTTCAGGCGAGGGTTCGCGCCGCCTCGTGGATCGCCGCGCGAATGCGCTGGTAGGTGCCGCAGCGGCAGACATTGCCGTCCATGGCGCCGTCGATGTCCGCGTCGGTCGGCTTGCGGTTCTCGGACAGGAGCCCGATCGCCGACATGATCTGGCCGGATTGGCAGTAGCCGCACTGGACCACGTCGAGGCCGCGCCAGGCGGTGCGCACCGCCTCCGCGACCTTGCCGGAGACGCCCTCGATGGTGGTGATCTTCGCCTCGCCGACGTCGCCGATCCGGGTCTGGCAGGCGCGGACCGGCTGTCCGTCGAGATGGACCGTACAGGCGCCGCACTGGGCGATGCCGCAGCCGTATTTCGTGCCGGTCTGGTTGAGGTGGTCGCGCAGGGCCCAGAGGAGCGGCATCTCCGGGTCGGCGTCGACCTCGTGGGCGACTCCGTTGACGGTGAGTTTCAGCATCCCGGCCTCCAGGCGCGCAGTTTGGAACAGAGCTAATCCTAGCGCGGCCCGATCCGTGTGCGCCAGCGCACCCGTGCCCCCGGAACCGAATGCCAGCCCGCGAAACCGGAACTCCGCGAATGACGCGCGGGGGAGTGCGCGTCGGACGAAAACCTGAGGAAACACGGACAATGCCACGCATCCAGGCAGGCGGTTCTTAACACATCGCCCGCACTCTCGGGATGGTCGTATCCCGGCCTGTCGGCGGTCCCCTGATCGGGATCGCGACGCCTCCCCGAATCCTCAAGACGGTGATGACCGACCTGACTGCGGAGATGATACAGCGTGGCCGCGGCCCCTCCGTTCAGGAGGCGGCCCGCCGTCGTGAGGTCGCGCGCGACATGCGCTCGGCCCGCGAGAAGCTCACCTCGACGAGCGGCCTCGAACGCGCCTTCGACTACGAACTCATCCGCGCCTACGCGCAGCACCGCGCGGGGGCGGTGATCCCCCTGGGGCTGCTCGGCCTCGCGGTCGCGGGCATCGCGTCCGTGTGGACTCTCCCCGTGATCGCGATGGCCTGGGGCGTCTGCCTGCTCGCCACGGTGACGCTGTCGACGCTGCTGACCCGGCGCTTCCTGGCGCAGGACCCCGCGCAGGTCTCGGTCTGGCGCTGGCGCCGGATCTTCATGGCGGCCGAATTCCTCCAGAGCACCGCCTGGGCGATGATGGTGCTGGTCGGCGCCTCGGGAGCGCTCACCTTCGTGCTGTTCGGCCTCGTCATCGTGGCGGCCGTGGCCACCATGCTGGCCGCCACCCTGCCGGCGGCGGCGGTGGCCGCCCTCGTTCCCCTCTGCGTCGCGGCCCTCTCGCTCCTGGCCGTGTCGCAGGACGTGAACACGATGATGCTGGTGACGATGGTGGTGGGCGCGCAGGTCTTCTTCATGGGGCTCGCCCGCCGCGTCTACGCCGCCACCGTCGAGGCCCTGCAATCCCAGGCCGAGAAGGACGCGATCTTCGGCGAGCTCGAGCAGGCCAAGGCCAACTCCGACGAGGCGCGCCGGCGCGCGGAGGAAGCCAACCTCGCGAAATCGCGTTTCCTCGCCACCATGAGCCACGAGTTGCGCACGCCGCTCAACGCGATCCTGGGCTTCTCGGAGGTGATGAAGAACGAGGTGTTCGGCGCCCACGTGGCGGCCTCGTACAAGGAATACGCCGCCGATATCCACGACAGCGGCATGCACCTGCTGAATCTCATCAACGAGATCCTCGACCTGTCGCGGATCGAAGCCGGGCGCTACGAACTCAACGAGGAGGCCATGCAGCTCGGCCACGTCGTGGAGGATTGCCGGCACATGATGGGCCTGCGGGCCCGGGGCAAGAACCAGACGATCCACGAGTTCATCGACGCCACCCTGCCCCGCCTCTGGGCGGACGAGCGGGCGCTGCGCCAGATCGTCCTGAACCTGCTCTCCAACGCCGTGAAGTTCACGCCGCCGGGGGGCGAGATCACCATCAAGGTCGGCTGGACCTCGTCGGGCGGCCAGTATGTCAGCGTGAAGGACAGCGGGCCCGGCATTCCCGAGGACGAGATCGGCACCGTGATGTCGTCCTTCGGGCGCGGGTCGCTGGCGATCAAGACGGCCGAGCAGGGCTCGGGCCTCGGCCTGCCCATCGTGAAGGGCCTCGTGGACCTGCACGGCGGCAACTTCCAGCTGAAGTCGCGGCCGCGCGAGGGCACCGAGGTCGTGGTGATCCTCCCCGCGAGCCGGGTGATGGACACGCTGCCCGCCATCGAGGTGCCGGGCGAGGCCGCGCCGTCCCAGGAACGCCGCGCCCGCGCCGCCTAGACCGACCTGTCGCAGATCCCTGTTACAGAGCCGTCGGCCACCGGTCCGAGACATGCCCGGCGGGCGTCAGCCCGCGCTGCGCTCCGAGACCCCGGCCTGCGCGAAGGTCGCCATGTCGCGGTGGCAGGCGAGCGCGCCCTTGAGGAGGCCGAGCGCCAGGGCGGCGCCCGAAGCCTCGCCGAGGCGCATGCCGAGGGCGAGCAGCGGCACGAGGCCGAGGCGCTCCAGCACGTCCGCATGCGCGCCCTCCGCCGAGACGTGTCCGGCCAGGCAATGGTCGAGGAGACCGGCATCGAGGCGGTGCAGGATGGCGGCGGCCGCCGTCGCCACGTAGCCGTCGAGCACCACGGGCACCCGCTGGAGACGGGCCGCCAGGATCGCGCCAGCCATGGCGGCGATCTCGCGGCCGCCGAGGCGCGCGAGCACCTCCAGGGGATCGTCGAGATGCCCGGCATGGTGGGCGAGCGCGGCCTCCACCGCCGCGACCTTGCGGGCGAGCCCTGCGGCGTCGACCCCGGTGCCGCGCCCGACCCAGTGGGCGGCCTCGCCCCCGTAGAGCGCCGCGTAGATCGCCGCCGCGACGGTGGTGTTGCCGATGCCCATCTCGCCCAGCGCCAGGCAGTCGGTGCCGGCGGCCACCGCCTCCATGCCGAACGCCATGGTGGCCACGCAGGCCTTCTCGTCGAAGGCCGGTCCCACCGTGATGTCGCCGGTGGGCATGTCGATGGCGAGGTCGAACACCTTGAAGCCGAGGCCGTAGGCGGCGCAGATCTGGTTGATCGCCCCGCCGCCGGCCGCGAAGTTGTCGAGCATCTGGCGGTTCACCGCATCCGGAAAGGCGGAGACGCCGCGCGCCGTGACGCCGTGGCTGCCGGCGAAGACGCAGACCAGCGGGCGGTCGAGGGTCGGCTGGCCCTTGCCCTGCCAGGCGGCGAGCCAGGACACGAGGTGCTCCAGGCGGCCGAGGGACCCGGCCGGCTTCGTCAGGGTCGCGTCGCGCTCGGCCACCATCGCCACCGCGTCCCGGTCCGGCCCCGGCAGGGACGCGACGAGGCGACGGATATCGTCGAACGGCGTGGCGGCGGTCTGGTCAACGTCGGTCATGGAGCAAATCCGGTGGCCGGCCCCGGCGCCAGGATGGCGGGCCGCCCGTCGCGGGAGCTATAACGGGCCGGGCACGGGTGGTGAAGGCGGGCCGGTTCGCGATGCATGAGACGGTCGACCCCGCCTTTCCGGGCGCTGCCCTCGCCTACGATCTGGCCGGCTGCCTGCGCTTCTACTCGCGCCTGCCGGTGCCGCGTCTCCCCGGCGAGGGCGACCCCCACGGCGTACCGGATTTCCGCACCCTGCCCCGGATGCTGCCGCTGGCGGGCTTGATCCTCGGCCTGCCCGGCGCCGGAATGCTGCTCGGCGCCTGGGGCCTCGGCCTCGGGCCTTTCCTCGCCGCGACCCTGGCGGTGACGGTGGGCGTGCTGATCACCGGAGCCCTGCACGAGGACGGGTTGGCGGACGTGGCCGACGGGTTCGGCGGCGGCGCGACGCCGGCCCGGCGCCTGGAGATCATGCGGGACAGCCGGATCGGGGCCTATGGCGGGGTCGCCCTGATGCTGTCGCTGGCCCTGCGCATCGGCGCCCTGGCGACGCTCCTCGACCGCTCGGGGGCCGTGGCGGCCCTCGCCCTGCTGCTCGCCGCCGCCCTGTCGCGGGGTGTCGCGCTCGCGCCGCTGGCGCTGCTGCCGCCCGCCCGTGCGGACGGGGCCGGCGCCAGCGTCGGACGCCCGAGCCGGTCGACGCTGATCACCGCCGGCGCCATGAGCGTCGTCCTGACCATCCTCGGCCTGCCCCTGGGGCTCCCGCCGCTGGGCGCTTGTCTGATGCTGGTCCTGAGCGCGTCGGCGGCGCTCGCCCTCACGGCGCTCGCCCGCCGCGCCATCGGGGGCCAGACCGGGGACGTGGTGGGCGCCGCGCAGCAGGGCGCCGAGATCGCCGCCCTGCTCGGGCTCGTCGCGGCGATCCCGGCCTGATGCGGTTCCGCGACGCCGACCGGGCTTGATCCGGGGGCCGCCGCCCTGTCATGGATCGGGGCGATGAGCCAGATCCGCCCCAAGCCGTCCAGCCCCTGCACGAAGCTCTGCCTCCTCGATGCGGCCACCGGCCTGTGCGAGGGCTGCGGCCGCACCCGCGACGAGATCGCCCTGTGGGGTTCGATGTCGGAGCCCCAGCGCCGCGCCGTGATGGCCACGCTGGAGGGCCGCCTGCGCGCCGCCTATCCGGCGCGGATCCCGGCGGGAGCGGCGCCATGTGGCTGATCGGGCTGCTGATTCTCGGAGGCGCCCTCGCTCTTCTCCTGCTGTCGGGAGACAACCAGCGCATCGCGGGTCTCGAGCCCGACCAGTTCGCGCAGATGGCCATGACCACAGGTCTGCTCACCGTGATCGTGGCGGGGTTCTGGCACCAGTTCCGCAGCCGGATGAGTGCGAACGTCACCGCGCTCCTGGTCTGGGGCGCCCTCGGCGCGGCCCTGGTGGCGGGCTACGCCTATCGCGACGAGGCCCGGACCCTCGGCGACCGGATGCTCGGCGCCGTGCGGCCCGGCAGCGCCGTCACGGGCGCGGACGGAGCGGTGACGATCACCCGGCGCGCGGACGGCAATTTTCACGTCCGGGCCCAGGTGAACGGCCGGCCGCAGGGCTTCCAGTTCGACACCGGCGCGAGTTCCGTGGTCCTCACCGCCGAGAACGCGGCCGAACTCGGGCTCCGCCCGGCGGAATCCGAGTTCAGCGTGCGCGTCTCCACCGCCAACGGCCTCACCGTGGCGGCCCCCGCCTTCCTCGATAGCCTGCAGGTCGGCTCGATCGTGGAGCGGCGCGTGCCCGCCCTCGTCAGCCGCCCCGGAGCCTTGCGCGAGAACCTGCTCGGCATGACCTTCCTCGATCGGCTGGCCTCCTTCGAAGTCCGCGGCGACCGGCTCATCCTGCGGGAGCGCTGAGAAGCGGGACGCCGCCCCGGAAGACGGCGTCGCCGGTGAGGTCCGTCGCGCTCAGAACCGATAGGTGAAGTTACCCTTGACGGCATGGTCCTGGGCGCGCTCGCCGACCTGGCCCGTATAGGCCACGCCCAGCGTGGCGTCGCGCGCCACCCTTACGTCGAGCCCGGCCTGCGCCACCAGGGCGTCCCGGCCGATCGGGATGCCCGCCGTGAGGAAGCCCGGGCCCGTGCCGAAGCTCAGGAGGGCCTTGGGCACCACGTCGCCGTAGGCCCGGCGGTAGCCCACCAGCCCGTGCAGCGAGACCGGCGCGCCGAAACCGAGAGCGAGGCCGGTCTGGCCGCGAACGCCCACCGTCGAGGTCGCCACCTCGGTGGTCTGCGCCGCCCCCCTCAGCGCCGCCAGCCCCCCCGTCTCGGTGAAGCGGTCCCGCCCGATCGAGACGTAGGCACCGCCCACGAAGGGCTCGAGATAGGCCGGCTGGATCGCCGCGACCGGCCCCTCGCCCTTGGGGAACTGGCCGACCTGGGGAGCGCCCAGGAAGAACCTGTAGCCGAACTCGCCGAAGCCCTGCACGGTGGCGCCGCCATAGCGGGCTGCGTCGCTGTCGGTGAACCCGGCAAAGCTCACGGCCCGGCGCAGGCGGCTCGACTGGTCGGCGTAGACCGCGCCGAGGCGCAGGGCGACGGGTCCGCGTTCGAAGCCGCCGTAGACGCCGCCGAAGCCGCTCTCGATGGTGCCGGAGGAGAGACGCCCGGCGCTGTCGAGGCTGGTCGCGGTGTAGCCGCCGGCCACGCCGAGGCGGAAGCCCGTCTCCAGGCGTGCATCCGCGCCGAGCACGAAGCCGGAGGTCTGGCGCGCCAGGCCGGCGGCGTTGCCGTCGGTCCGGGCCTCGCCGAAGCTGCCGAAGCCCTGACCCCAGAGCCCGAACACCCGCGGGTCGAGGACGCGCACCGGCACCGGTGCGACCGGAGCGGCGCGGCCCGGCAGATCGGCCGTGTAGGCCGCCGGCAGGGCACCGTAATCGCTGAACCCGGCCGCACCAGGGGTGGCGCCCCAGCGCAGACGGTCGAGGATGGCCTCGCGCACGAAGAAGGCGGTCTCGAATTGCGCCCCCGCCATGCTCGCGTGGATGTCGCCGGTGAGCGCACCGAAGGCGGCGTGCGCCTCGGGCGTGGTCAGCCCGACGGTGCGGCCGTAGAGGGCGGCCCCCGGCCCGGCGGCCTGGATGGCGTCGGCGACGCCGGCCTGGTTGCGGGTCCGGGCGATGCTGGAGAAGGCGATGTCGTTGCGCGTCAGCGTCAGGTCGACGGCCCCGGGCTGGTAGCGCAGGGTGGGGGTGAGGAAGGCGAAGTTGGCGCTGACCCCGTCGAACCGGCCCTGCACGCCGCCGCCGGCCGTTAGCACGGTGTAGGCGGTGCGCGGATCGTAGGTGCCGGCGGCGGCCTGCACCTGGACGGTGCCGCCGTTGAGGGTGGCGGTGCCGGCCACCGCGAGGCGGTCGGTCCGCCCGGTGGCGTCGGCCTCGACCTGCAGGGTGGAGCCCGGGGCGAAGCTCGCATTGCCCGCCGCCGCGAGGGTGCCGATGCCGTTGCCCGGCGCCACCACGGCGCCGGACCGGGCCGCCAGCCCGCCGACCGTGCCGGTGCCGCCGAGGCTGGCCCCGTCGCCCACCGTCACCACCGAGTTGGCGAGGCTGCCGTTCACGGCCAAACGCCCCTGAGCCACCCCGGTGGCGCCGCTGAAGGCGCTGGTTCCGGTGAGACTGAGGCTGCCCGCCCCGGTCTTGGTCAGGAGGCCGGTACCGGCGATGGGATTGGCCAGCGTGCCGTCGTCGGCCTGGTCGAGGATCAGGCTGGCATTGTCGACGATGGCGCCCGTGCCGAAGCTGCGGGCCGAGCCGATGAGAGTGCCGCCCGCGATCGTGGTGCCGCCCGCGTAAGTGTTGCTGCCGGTGAGCCCCAAGGTGCCGCTGCCGGCCTTCGTGAGCGAGCCGGCACCGCCGATGTCGTTGTCGAAGCTGTCCAGGGCCGAGAAGCCGCCCCTGGACGCGTCCATCGTCACCGTCACGGCACCATTGAATGCCCCGTAGCCGTCGGCGGCGGCATACAGGTTCAGGCGGGCATAGCCCGAGCCGTTGTCCAGGGCTTGGCCGGAGGCGATCTGCGTGGTGGCGAGGACGTCGCGGCGCTGCGCGGCGGTCAGATAGGGGAAGCGGGTGGTGAGCAGGATCTCGGCGCCCACCGGTACGACGGGAGCGAGATCGGTCGGCCCCACCGGCGCGAAGCCATAGGTCAGCCGATACGTGTAATCCGCCTTCGTCCGCGCCTTGTCGGCGAAGCGATCCGGTGAGCCCGAGGCCGCGCAGGCCGCGACCGTCGTCCCGCACTGGCTGGTGAAGAGGCCGGTGAGATCGGTGCGCGCGGCGTTGAAGAGCGCCTGGAAGTCGCTCGTCGTGGTCAGCGATCCCGGCACGGCGTAGTTCAGATATTGCGGATTGTTGTTCAGAAGCTGGACGAGATCGTAGGTCGCCAGGATGCGGCCCGCGATGACGTCCATGGGATGGTGGGCGCCGAGCACCACGCGGCTGTCGCCGTATTCGGAGCCCCGCGCCACGGCCTCCTGGAAGCGCTCCGGCACGAGTTGGGCGAAAAGGATCGCGGTGGTCTGCCCGAAGGTGGTGTGACCGCTCGGATAGGCGGCGTTGCCGCGCAGGATCGGCACGATGTCCGCCGTGTTGTTGGTCGGCACCCCGAAGAAGTTCGGCTGGGTGAAGGACGCCGTCTGCTCGGGGCGTACCTGCGCCGGCCGGGCATTGCCCACCGTGTTGGCGCCGGCCGGCGGGTTGTAGATCCGGTCGTAGGCCCCGAAGACGCCGCCGGCCGGGAGGTTCTGGGCGCCGATGAAGGTCGCCGGCGATCCCGTGACCGTTCCGTTGGCGAGGTAATTCTTGGCGAAGGCCGAGTCGCTGCCGGAGACCGCGTTCGCTTGGCGGATCAGCTGCAGCAGGTTTTGCGAAAACGAGGTCTCGGTGGTCGGGAAGAAGGTCGCAGGCCCCGGATTCGTCGCGCTGGTGGGGCTTGCGTTCCTGTAGATGGCGCCGAGGCGCGAACCGAACGCATCGGCCACCACGACGCCGTTGGAACCCGTGATCGTGTTGTCGATAGTGGCCCGGAGCTGCCGGTCCGGCGTCGCCCCGTTGTTGATCGCCAGGGCGGTGGCGAGGTTCGCGTTCAGGGCGGCGATGCCGGCGGTGGAGTTCGGCAGGACGCTCAGGCCGGAAACCAGTCCCGTCGCCGTGAGATTCTGCGCCGACTGAGCTCGCGCGCCGGCCGCGCCGAGGGTGGCGGCGATGATCGCCGCCAGGGATACGCCGGAAAAGGAAACACCTGCGTGACGTCTCATCTTTGCCCCCGAGCTTGGCCCTCCCGGACGAATCACCGGGAACCGCCGCCGCAGGCATGAAGGCGAACAGACGCGACCGCCCGTTCATAATCTAGTCACACTATAGCGAACCTTGTTCTGTTGTATCCAAGCAACGATGAGGACGGCAATTTACCGGGTACTGATAAATCGGCATGGCCCGATCGATGCGGATCGGGCCATGCCGCGCCGCCGTCAGGCCGCGCTCGCCTCCGCGGCACGCATGTGGCGCTCGGCCTGTGCCACGAGATCCGCCGCCTCCCGCAGGGTCGCGATGCCGGCCTCGGGCTGGAGGCCGAAGGTCGAGAGGTGGCGGCGATAGGCGCGGGCGCCCGGGCGGCCGTTGAACAAGCCGAGCATGTGCCGCGTCACCGCGTGCAGGCGCACCCCCTCCTGCAGGAAGCCGGCGAGCACCGGCTCGAACGCCTCCAGGGCCGCGAACGGGTCGGCGACCGGGGCAGGCTCGCCGAACAGGACCGGATCGACCGCGAGGAGGAGGGCCGGATCGCTGTAGGCGGCCCGGCCGATCATCACGCCATCGACCTCCGCGAGATGGGCCGCCGCGTCCGCGATGGTGGCGATGCCGCCGTTGATGGCGATGGGCAGGCCGGGATGGGACCGCTTCAGCCGCCCCACCCGCGGGTAGTCCAGGGGCGGCACATCACGATTCTCCTTGGGCGAGAGGCCCTGGAGCCAGGCCTTGCGGGCATGCACCACGAGGCCGTCGACGCCGGCCGCCACCACCGCATGCGTCAGGGCGTCGAGGGCCTGCTCGGTGTCCTGGTCGTCGACGCCGATCCGGCACTTCACCGTGACCGGCACGGACACCGCCGCCTTCATGGCGCCGACGCATGCGGCCACGACGGCGGGCTCGCGCATCAGGCAGGCACCGAAGCGCCCGTCCTGTACCCGATCGGAGGGGCAGCCGACGTTGAGATTGACCTCGTCGTAGCCATAGGCCTCGGCGATCCGCGCGGCCTCGGCGAGGTCGGACGGGTTGGAACCGCCGAGTTGCACCGCCACCGGATGCTCGCTGTCGGCAAAGCCGAGCAGACGGTCGCGGGGTCCATGAATGACCGCCCCGGTGGTGACCATCTCGGTGTAGAGGCGGGCGCGCCGCGACAGGGTGCGGTGAAAGGCCCGACAGTAACGGTCGGTCCAATCCATCATGGGCGCAACGGAGAAGCGCCACGGACTGATATCGCTGGGTATTCTCGTCATCTCGATCACTTGCGCGTGGCCCGCGCCGTTTCCTTCGCAACCGTACGCGCCGGCATCTCGACCGTTCCCTCACGGGATCCGGCCCTCGCGGCCGCGTGCTGTCGGTGTCGCCAGACGGAACGGTCGTCGAGTGGATGGGGATGCGGTGGCACCGGATACCACGCCGGAGCGGCGATCCAAATTCCGGGCATTCGCGCCGGTGGCCTCGGACTGTCCGATCGCGCCGCGGCGGCATGGGCCTGGATCGGAAACCGATCTGCCATCGCGCGGGCCCTCGGTGCCGCGCTCGGCGGTGTTGGGCCGCTGACCAGTCGGGGGCGGGCCGTTGCCTTCATCGGCAGGTCGGACAGGCGCGTCGACGGAAAGGCGCCCGGATTGCAGGTGCGGTCGGAGAAGACCCGATGCCAGCCGCGCACGGAATGGTGCGCCGGCCCCTGCCGCACGCGGTTCGCAACCGGGTCACCGACGAGCCAACCCATGATGTCGATCGGACGGCGCGCTCGCGCTCACGCGAGCGGTTCGGTGCGCAATGGCCCAAGCTTTGCAATAAAAGATTCACCATCGTGTTCTTCATTGTTACGTTTTTGCTAAGGGTCTGGTCTCCTTGAAGATTCCGGGCGAGCTGGGTGGGGCAATGGATCTGATCGACGACGTGGATTCGACGGGCCTGCGGGCAGCGCGCAGGCGGGCGTACATCCTGTACCGCTTCGCCCTCATCGTGGTCGGCGATCTCTGGCGCCCGTAGCAGCACGATCGGTCCGCGTCTTCCCGATTCCGCGCGGCGAACAGGGGCCGTGGAGCGCCGACGTCACGGATGACGCCGTCGCCTTCACCCGGTGCGTGGCAGATCGCGGCATGATAGAACCGCGCGGCGGACCGTTGCCCTCGACGACGCGTTCCCGCGGCCGGGAGCCTGCCCGGCATCGACGCGCCGGACCCAAGCGCGTCAGTCCCGGCGCCTCGCGAGCGCGCGCCCGATACCGATCAGCAGCGATTCCGCGCGAAGTCTCAGATCCGTATGGCCGCCCGACTTAAGGGCGGCGTGGGCTTCGATGCAGCGATCGGCCGCGAGCGCGAGGCGATCGTCGGCGTCCTGATCGGGCGACGGGGCTGTGATGAATGGATGTCCGTGGCTGTCCGTCGTGTCGATGTAGGCGCCCAGTCCGTGCATGGCACCGTGCCCGTCCGCCGTGAGGACGCCCCGGTTGAGAACCCAGCGGACCTGCCCGCCCTCGGTCAGGACCCGGAACTCGGCCGAGAAAGGACCGCCCGTCTGCCGGACCCGGCGGATGCGCTCGAAGACCCAGGGCCGATCATCGGGATGGGTTCGGGAGAGCGCGACCTCCATCGGGATCGGCTGGCCCGCAAGGCCGGGATTGCCCGCCAACAGAGCGGCTGCGCCCTCGTCGAGAATTGATCGGCCAGCCGCGACGTTCGTATTCCAGACGCCGATCAATCCAGCTGCACGCAGCGCGGGCACCGCCGACGCAATCGACAACATCTGATCCCTATCCCCGGCAAGCACCCACGAAAATCGAGGCAACAATTATGTGGCGACACCGCGAAAAAACATCGGTCCAACAAACAAATGTTACCGCCGATCCCGTCGAAAGACATGGATAAAAATGTCTCACGACAGTCTCTATTTGGAATCATAATCGATATACATGATATGAATCGATCAGGTCGCACCACAAAAGGACGAGATTTCGGGGCAAGGCTCGGGCGCGTCGCGCGGGCTCTTTGATCGAAAAACTCCGATCGTCACAGGCATGCGCGGGGAGCGCCCAGACCGACGTGAACGAGCCGGGCCCGCCACGACGAACCGTCCGCTCCAGTCATCTCGGGCGACCACGCCGGTGGCGAGCCCCTCCCCTGAGTGGCGGGCCGCCATGCGCGCAGGCGCGTGCGGGGGCCTGGCTGCGAACGTCCCTCAGCGGGTCACGTAGACCTGCGTGCCGACCGAGACGCGCTCGTAGAGGTCGACCACATCCTGATTGTACATGCGGATGCAGCCATAGGACGCGTAGGTGCCGATCGAGTTCGGGCGGTTGGTCCCGTGGATGGCGTACTCGCCGCCCGCGAGGGTCAGCGCGGCCGAACCCATCGGGTTGGAGGGCGAACCGCCGGCGATCACGGCAGGCAGGCGCGGGTTGTCGCGCTTGACCTCGCGGGGCGGAGCCCAGGCGGGCTCGACGTACTTCCCGTCGATCCGGGTGGCACCGCTCCACTGCTTACCGGGCTTGCCCACCGCGACGGGATAGCGGATCGCGGTGCCGTCCCCGTTCACGAGATAGAGCCGGCGCTCCGAGGTGCGCACCACGATGGTGCCGGGCATGACGCCGTCCTGGAAGGCCACGACCTCGCGCGCCACGGCCGATCCGCCCGAGACACCGAGACCGAGCATCAAGCCCGCCGCGAGTACAGATCCCATTCCCTGACGCACCATGACCCGACATCCCCGTAAGCGTGACCGTTTGGCCCGCCGATAATTCGCGGCGCGGGGTTGTCGTTCCGGTAAGGCGAAGCCGGGACTTGGGGTTATCCGGGCTGTATCGTCGGATGCGGTAAAGCGATGGCGCGTCTTTCAGAACAAAGCCGCGGCGTTGCTTTCAGACTTCGTTGACCCTGCGGGGGTCGACGCCTTCCGTGGCGATCAGCGCTCGATCAGCGGCATGCCGGTTCCGAGGCGGGACTGCCAGCCGTGCCGGACGAGTTCCGGATCGGCATGCTCCTCCACCGGATAGCCGACGCAGAGATAGGCCACGAGGTGCCAGGCACAGGGCACCGCGAGGGTCTCGCAGACCGTGTCCGGCTCCAGGATCGAGACCCAACCCACGCCGAGCCCCTGCGCGCGAGCGGCGAGCCAGAAGGTCTGGATCGCGGTGACGACCGAGTAGCGCAGCATCTCCGGCATGGTGGCGCGGCCGAGACCGTGGCCGGTCGCCGTATCCTCGTCGCAGAACACCGCGAGGTGGATCGGCGCGTCGCGCAGGCCCGCGAGCTTCAGGCGGACATAGGCCTCCCGCCGCTCGGCCTCGTAGCCGGCGGCGGCCTGCGCGTTGCAGCGCTCGAAGCTCGCGATCACGCGGGCGCGCCGAGCCGGATCGGAGACCCGCACGAAGCGCCAGGGCTGGCTGTTGCCGACGGACGGGCTGAGCGTGGCGAGGTCGAGGCAGGCGCGCAGAAGGGACTCGTCCACCGGATCGGGGCGGAAGCGGCGCACGTCGCGGCGCCACGCGAACAGCTCCGCGAGCGTCTGACGAAAAGCCGCGTCGAAGCTGACCACGATCCGTCTCCCGCGGGGAGCCGCCCCGTGCCTTGCGTGGGCGTTTCTCGCCGGAGACGGATCATCCGGCAAGGCACAAAACGAGGGACAAAAAAAGGGCCGCACTCCGAGGAGGCGGCCTGAAGTCCTTGGGTCTCGAAACCTCTGGAATGTCGGTCCCGCCGGACCGGGCGCCGGCCGAAGAGCTGGGGAGCCGGTAGATCGGACGCCGCGCCGGAGACGGGATCGACGAAGTTTCGGCCACAGGGATCGCGTTTCATCAAGGCCGGCGCGGGGCCTGATGGCGGCGAAATCGTGATGATGTGTTTCCGCTGCGGGCACCGATTCGGCGCCCTTGCGGGGGCTCTGGCGCGACACCATGATGACGATCCAGACTCGGACCAGGAGCGACGATGACCGAGAGAACCGGTGCCGACCCGCGATCGCCCGAGCCTCCCGCCCGGGTCATCCCCTTCCCCGCAGCGCCGGTGACCCCGCAGATCGCCTTCGACCGCGCCGAGCTGCGCACCCTCTTCAACCTCTACGGACGGATGGTTTCCCAGGGCGAGTGGCGCGACTACGCCCTCGATTTCCGGCGCGACAAGGCGGTGTTCTCGATCTATCGCCGCAGCTCGGAGATGCCGCTCTACCGGGTCGAGAAGGACCCGAAGCTCGCCCGCCGCCAGGGCGCCTACGCGGTGGTGGCCGCCTCGGGGCTGGTGATGAAGCGCGGCACCGACCTCGCCAGGGTGCTGGCCGTGCTGGAACCGCCCTTGCGGGCCGTTTGACCGGGCATACCCCCGCGCGGAGCGGGCGGCGCGCCGGTTGCCACGACGCCGGACAGCGAAAAGGCCCCGGCGGTGTCCCGCCGGGGCCTTCTTCATTCCTGGTCAGTGACCGGGTCGCTTAGCGGCGGTCGCCGAGGAGCGAGAGCAGCATCTGGAACATGTTGATGAAGTCCAGGTACAGCGTCAGGGCACCATTCACCGAAAGCTTGGCCGCGCCCTCTGCATCAGCGCCGCTGTAGAGGAACATCTCCTTGAGCTTCTGCGTGTCGTAGGCGGTGAGGCCCGCGAAAATCAGAACGCCGATCACCGAGATCGCGAACTGAAGCGCCGAAGAGGCGAGGAAGATGTTCACCAGCGAGGCGATGATGAGGCCGATCAGGCCCATCACCAGGAACGAGCCCATGCCCGACAGGCTACGCTTGGTGGTGTAGCCGTAGAGGCTGAGGCCACCGAACGTCGCCGCCGTGATGAAGAACACCCGCACGACGCTCGCACCCGTGAACACGAGCAGGAGCGAGGACATCGAGGCACCCATCACCGCCGCGAAGGCGAAGAAAGTCAGGCGCGCCGAGGCGGCGGACATGCGGTCCATCCGCATCGAGAAGATGAAGATGAAGGCGAGCGGCGCCAGCATGATCACCCACTTGAGCGGGCTGGTGTAGAGGAGCTGGCCGAAGGGGGTCAGCGCGACGCGGCCCGTCGCGGTCTGGGCGACGGCGGCCATGTTCAGGCCAAGCGCCACGAGACCGGAGATCCCGAGGCCGATGACCATGTTGTTGTAGACGCCCAGCATGAAGGTGCGCAGGCCCTGGTCGATCTCGACCTGGCTGCCGGCGTACCCGGTCGGCTGAGCGCCGTACCGGAAGGGGCTGTTATCGAATGCCATGGGAGTTTCCCTTGGAAGCTCTCTCAGCGTGTGATTTCGGAATGAGGCTCACGCACACTACCTCTGGCGCCATGCGACGCCTCGCACCGAAATATGTTCGGTCACGCTGTTCCGCACAAGGGGGCGGCCAAGGCTGGAGGGGCCAAATCGCACCCCGCTATGCTGGTATTTTGTTCGCTTCGACAGGGATTAAAACGCTCCTCGACCCATCGATAATTACAGAATGTTCACGATCAACCAAAGGCGCGGTGCCGGTCCGGCATTGGCGCCGAGGGGTCAACTCGCCCACGCGGAATCCGGGAGGCCAAGCCGTCGCGCGTCTTTGGCGACGGCCCGGGTCCGCGTCAGGAAGCGACCTTGTCGAGGCAGCACTTCTTGAACTTCTTGCCGCTGCCGCAGGGGCACGGATCGTTGCGGCCGACATTCTTCATGGGGTTGCGCACGGGCTGGCCGACGCCCTCGGCGGTCCAGGCCAGGGCGGCGACGGGATCGTCCAGGGTCCCGAAGCGGTGGGCATCGAAGCGCGTCAGGTCGTCGGGTCGCGCCTCCGCGTGCCGCAGGGTCCTGGCGAACCAGGGGGGATCGCTGAACGCGTCGCTGAGGCGCTCCTCGCGGCGCGCCGCCTGGACGCGGGGCTCCAGCTCGCGCAGGCCCAGCAGCGCGATGGCCTCCTCCCAACCGGCCCAGGCGATGTCGCCCTCGACGGCGGCGCGCTTCTCGTCGAAGCGCACGAGCAGGTCGCGTGTCTGCTCGCGGGGGACCCGCCCGGTCTGTGTCAGGTAGCTCAAGGCCGCGAAGCCCTCGAAGCGCACCGCGCCGTCGCTCGTGCTGTCGACCAGCAGGGCGCCGAGGGGAGCGATGTCGCCGTCGAAGACGCTGACCAGGATCTTGGCCATGGTCTCCGTCAGGGCGTCGCCGAACAGGAGGTCGAGGATCTCCCCGTCCAGGCGCAGCAGGCGCACGAGGGGCTCGAATACCCGGGTGTCGCGGGCGCCGGCCAGCACGTGCAGGCCCCAGAACACCAGGTTGGCGTCAGGATCCTCGAGTTCGGCGCCGTCCGCGGCCCGGCCGATCGCATCGAGCACCGCGTCGGCGATCGTGTCCGGCTCCGCCAGGGCCGCGCGCATCTCGGAGACCGGAAGGTACCTGGCCGCCGACAGAGCGGAGACGAGAGCCGGATCGAGCATCGGTGGCTTTCCGTGTCAGGAGCGCAGGGTCGCGCCGGTCTTGCGACCGACCTCGGCCACGATCCGGGCGGTGACCGCCTCGATCTCGGCATCGGTCAGGGTGCGCTCCGTGGGCTGGAGCCGCACCGCGATCGCCACCGACTTCGAACCCTCCGGAATGCCGACACCCTCGTAGATGTCGAACACGTCGATCCCCGTGATCAGCTTGCGCTCGGCCCCTTGGGCGGCCTTGACCACGTCCCCGGCGGCGACATCGCGACCGACCACGAAGGCGAAGTCACGCGAGATCGGCTGGAAGTCGGACAGGAGCAGGGCCGGCTTGACCTTGGTCGGACGGTATTTCGGGAGCGGCACCGCGTCGAGGGTGATCTCGAAGGCGACGCATTGGCCCTTGAGGTCGAGGGCCTTCATCACGCGCGGATGGACCTCGCCGAAGAACCCGACCGGGTTCTTCGGTCCGAACTGCAAGGTGCCCGAGCGGCCGGGATGCAGCCAGGCGGGACCGCCGGCCACGACCTGCAGGCCGCCTGCCGGAACCCCGAGGGTCGCCAGGAGCGCCAGCGCGTCGGCCTTGGCGTCGAAGGCGTCGACCGCGCCGGCGCCCCCGCCCCAGTGGCGGCCGGCGCCCGCATGGGTCGCGCTGCCCCGGCGGATCGCCGCCGCCCGGATGGTCTGTCCCTCGGGCTGGTCGGTGGCGAAGCATTGGCCGACCTCGAACAGCGCGACGTCGGCGCTGCCCCTGTCGGCGTTGCGCTGGGCGGCGCGCAGCAGGCCCGGCACGAGGCTCGGGCGCATGTCGGAGAGGTCCGCCGCGATGGGATTGGCGAGGGCCAGGTCCGCGCCGCCGCCGCCGAACAACACGGCGTCGTCGTGCGGGATGAACGACCAGGTCACCGCCTCGACGAGGCCGCGGCTGGCGAGCGCGCGCTTGGCCTGCCGGGTACGCTTCTGCATCACGGTGAGGACCGGCTTGCCCACGGCCGCCTCCATGCGCGGCAGGGGCTTGGGCTCGATCCGGTCGAGGCCCGCGATGCGCACGATCTCCTCGACGAGGTCGGCCTTGCCCTCAACGTCGGGGCGCCAGGAGGGGGTGAGCACCTTCACGCGGTCGCCCGTGCCGGCCACGTGGAAGCCCAGCGCCTCCAGGGTCACCTTCATCTCGGCGCGGGAGAGTTCGATGCCGGCGAGGCGGCGGGTCTCGGTCCAGGGGAAATCGATGACGCGCTCGATGGCCGGGGGCTCGCCCACGATCACGGGCTCGCTCGGCGTGCCGCCGCAGATCTCGAGGACGAGGCGGGTGGCGAGGTCGAGGCCCGGCAGGGTGTAGGCCGGATCTACGCCGCGCTCGAAGCGGTAGCGCGCATCGGTGATGATGCCGAGGCGCCGGCCGGACTGGGCGATGTTGACGGGGTCCCAGAGGGCCGATTCGATGAGCACGTCGACGGTGTCCGCGTCGCAGCCGGAGGCCTCGCCGCCGATGATGCCACCGATGGATTCCGGCCCGTTGGCATCCGCGATGACCACGCTGTCGCCGGTGAGCGTGTAGGTCCGCCCGTCGAGGGCCTTCAGGGTCTCGCCCTCCTGGGCGCGGCGCACCACGAGGCCGCCCTGCACCTTGGCGGCATCGAAGACGTGGAGGGGCCGGCCCCGGTCGAAGGTCAGGTAATTGGTGATGTCGACCAGCGCGTTGATCGGGCGCAGGCCGATGGCGCGCAGGCGCCTCTGCATCCAGTCCGGCGACGGGCCGTTCTTGACGCCGCGCACGAGGCGCAGGGTGAAGTAGGGGCACAGTCCCCGATCGTGGGCCTCGAAATCGAGGGTGACCGTCACGGGGCAAGCGCCCTCCCCGCGTACCGGCGGCTGCGGCTCGCGCTTGAGGCCGCCGAGGCCGGTGGCGGCGAGATCGCGCGCGATGCCGTGGATCGCGGTGCAGTCGGGCCGGTTCGGCGTGAGGTTGATCTCGATGACGGGATCGTCGAGCCGGGCGTAGAGGGCGTAGGGCTGGCCCGTGGGCGCGTCCTCCGGAAGATCGAGGATGCCGCTCGCCTCCTCGCCGAGGCCGAGTTCGGCCCCCGAGCACAGCATGCCGAGGCTCTCGACGCCGCGGATGGTGCCGACCGCCAGGGTCTTGTCGAGCCCCGGCACGTAGGTGCCGGGCGGCGCGAACACCGTCTTCATCCCGGCCCGGGCGTTGGGGGCCCCGCACACCACCTGCACCGGACGGCCGTCGCCGGCATCCACCGTGCAGACGCGCAGGCGGTCGGCGTTCGGATGCTGCTCGGCGGTCAGCACGTGGGCGACCACGAAGGGCTTCAAGCGCGCGGCCTTGTCCTCGATGCCCTCGACCTCCAGGCCGATCCGCGTCAGCGTCTCGGCGATGGTGTCCAGGGAGGCCTCGGCGTCGAGGTGGTCCTTGAGCCAGGAGAGGGTGAACTTCATAGCTTGCGTCCCTCGGCGACCCGGGACCCGTCCGCGCGGGAGGATCCGTCGCCCATCAGGATGGAGAGGTGAGGCCCGGTTCCACCGGACCTGGACGGCGCGTCAGCTCGTCAGCCCGGCCACCAGGCTCGGAATGTCGAGGGGCCGGAAGCCGTAATGGTCGAGCCAGCGCACATCCGCCTCGAAGAACGGGCGCAGGTCCGGCATGCCGTACTTCAGCATCGCGATGCGGTCGATGCCCACCCCAAAGGCGAAGCCCTGGACGCTGTCGGGATCGAGGCCGCAGTTCCGCAGCACGTTGGGGTGGACCATGCCGCAGCCGAGGATCTCGAGCCAGTCGGTGCCCTCGCCGAAGCGGATCTCGCCGCCTTTCCGCGAACACTGGATGTCGACCTCCGCCGAGGGCTCGGTGAAGGGGAAGAACGAGGGCCGGAAGCGCATCTTCACCGCCTCGACCTCGAAGAAGCTGCGGCAGAACTCCTCGAGCACCCATTTCAGGTTGGCGATGTTGGCGGCCTTGTCGATGACCAGGCCCTCGACCTGATGGAACATCGGCGTGTGGGTCTGGTCGGAATCGTGCCGGTAGGTGCGGCCCGGGCAGATGACCCGGATCGGCGGCGCCTGCGTCCGCATGGTCCGGATCTGCACCGGCGAGGTGTGGGTGCGCAGCACCTTGCGCTGCCCGTTGCGGTCGGGAGCCAGGAAGAAGGTGTCGTGCATCTCGCGGGCCGGGTGGCCGGGCGGGAAGTTGAGGGCGGTGAAGTTGTAGTCGTCGGTCTCGATGTCGGGGCCTTCGGCCACCGAGAAGCCCATATCGGCGAAGATCGCGGTGATCTCGTCCATGACCTGGCTGATCGGGTGGATGCGCCCGCGCGCCTCGGGGGCCTCCCGCACCGGGAGGGTCACGTCGATGCGCTCGGCCGCGAGGCGGGCACTGAGCGCCGCCTCCGCCAGGGCCTCTCGCCGGGTCGCCAGCGCGCCCTGCACACGGTCGCGCAGGCCGTTGATGAGGGGGCCGCGCGCCTTGCGCTCGTCGGGCGTCATCGCCCCGAGGGTCTTCAGGAGTTCGGAGACCGACCCCTTCTTTCCGAGCGCCGCGACGCGCACGGCCTCCAGCGCGGCCTCGTCGGACGCGTCCGCGACCTGCCGCAGCAGATCGCCTTCGAGGGTGTCGAGATCGGTCATCGGTTCAACTCACCGGCTGCGGCGGCGGCGATCGGGAGGGATCGGCCGGGCTCGGTCATTCGGATGTCGCGTGGGGTTTTGCGGGTCGCGCCCCGCAATGCAAGCGGTCGCATCCGGAAAATCCCGGCCGATCGGCGGAAAAAGGTCGCGACCGGAAAGCATCAAAGGCGCGGCGCCCCCGGGGGACGCCGCGCCTTTGATGAAGATCTGCCCTCGGGCCCGGGGCGAGCCCGGCTCGCCTCAGGCCGTGCGTGGCTCAGGCGGCCTTGGCAGCCGGGAGAGCGGCCTTGGCAAGCTCGACCACCGCCGCGAAGGAGGCGGGCTCGTGGATGGCGAGCTCGGACAGGGCCTTGCGGTCCACCTCGATGCCGGACTTCGACAGGCCGTTGATGAAGCGCGAATAGGTCAGGCCATGCTCGCGCACGGCTGCGTTGAGGCGCTGGATCCAGAGGGCGCGGAACGTGCGCTTCTTGTTCTTCCGATCGCGGTAGGCATACTGCATGCCCTTCTCGACCGCCTGCTTGGCGATCCGGATCGTGTTCTTGCGGCGGCCGTAATAGCCACGGGCGGCCTTGAGGACTTTCTTGTGCTTCGCGTGACTGGTCACGCCGCGCTTGACGCGGGCCATGGGAGTTCTCCTGGATTACGAAAAAAGCAGTGTCGGCGTCGTGAAGGCTTACCGGCTGTTGGGCAGGAAGTACTTCTTCACGTTGGCAGCATCGCCCTCGAACAGGGTGGTGGTGCCGCGCAGGTTGCGGATCTGCTTCGTCGTCCGCTTGATCATCCCGTGGCGCTTACCGGCCTGGGCGTACATGACCTTGCCGGTGCCGGTGATCTTGAAGCGCTTCTTGGCGCCCGACTTGGTTTTCAGCTTGGGCATTTGGCTCTCCTGAACGCGCAGCGGCTCCGATCCGGTTCGGATCGAAGAGATGCGCTCGGTTGATGCTTCTGATGGAGCAGCACGAACCGCCACGGCAGCCCGATCGGCCGGGCGGTTCAACGCGAGGGGGCGTATGACAGAAAAGAGACGCGGGTTCAATGCCAAGTCTCCGCCAAGTCTGCCGGCCACGTCTCCGGCCGGGATCGGGGCGAAGTCGGGCGCCGGAAATTCCCGGCCGAATGCGCTTCGGGATTGCTTGACAGCCCAGGGCACTGAACCTACACCCCCGACACCGCCGGAAACGGGGCGGGACGTCAAGCGGGCGTAGCTCAGTCGGTTAGAGTGCCGGCCTGTCACGCCGGAGGTCGCGGGTTCGAGTCCCGTCGCCCGCGCCA
>NZ_JAIEOF010000117.1 GCF_019750675.1 Methylobacterium sp. | reverse complement strand
GGCGTGTTGGCCGCGCCCTTCTGGATGCCGCGCAGGTAGTCGAAGGCCGCGATGAGCTGCTTGTCCTTGGCCGGATCCGGCGGGACGTAGGCCGACGAACCGCCGCGCTCCTCGACGTCCTTCTGCTTGAGGTGGCCCTTCAGGCCGGCCTCGCCCTTGGTCTCGTCCTTGCCCTTCAGCTCGTCCGGCACCTCCTGCAGGACCTCCTGATCCGGCTCGATGCCCTTGGCCTGGATCGAGCGGCCCGATGGCGTGTAGTAGCGCGCCGTCGTCAGGCGCAGGGCGCCCGAGCCGCCGAGGGGGATGATCGACTGCACCGAGCCCTTGCCGAAGGAGCGCGTGCCCAGCACCGTGGCGCGCTTGTGGTCCTGCAGGGCGCCGGCCACGATCTCGGAGGCCGAGGCGGAGCCGCCGTTCACCAGCACCACGATCGGCTTGCCCTTGGTCAGGTCACCGGATTTCGCCGAGAAGCGCTGCGTCTCGTCGGGGTTGCGGCCGCGCGTCGAGACGATCTCACCCCGGTCGAGGAAGGCGTCCGACACCATCACGGCCTGGTCGAGGAGGCCGCCCGGGTTGTTGCGCAGATCCAGCACGTAGCCCTTGAGCTTGTCGGCGCCGATGTCGGTGTTCAGCTTGTCGATCGCCGCGCGCAGGCCGTCGAAGGTCTGCTCGTTGAACTGGGTCAGGCGGATATAGCCGACGTCGCCACCCTCGGCGCGCGAGCGCACCGGCTTGATCTTGATCACGTCGCGATTGAGCGTGACCTCGATCGGGTCCTTCGACTCCTTGCGGCTGATCTTCAGCTTCACGGGCGAGTTCACCGGGCCGCGCATCTTGTCGACCGCCTGGTTCAGGGTGAGACCCTGGACCTGGTCCTCGTCGATCTGGGTGATGACGTCGTTGGTGAGGATGCCGGCCTTGGAGGCGGGCGTATCGTCGATCGGGGTCACGACCTTGATCAGGCCATCCTCCATCGTGACCTCGATGCCGAGGCCGCCGAACTCGCCGCGGGTCTGCACCTGCATGTCGCGGAAGCTCTTGGAATCCATGTAGCTCGAATGCGGATCGAGGGAGGTCAGCATGCCGTTCACGGCGGCCTCGATCAGCTTCGCCTCGTCGGGCTTCTCGACGTAGTCGGTACGGACCTTCTCGAACACGTCGCCGAACAGGCTGAGCTGACGGTAGGTTTCCGCGGAGGCCGCCACGGCGCTCGTTCCCGAGAGCAGGTGGGTCTGGGTGGTCACCACCGAGGATCCGACGCCGAGGAACGCGCCGAGCAAAACCAGGGAAACCTTGCGCATTATCCGCGAACCTTCTCGCTGGGGCTTTTCGCCCACCAAGGCTCCGGGTCGATGGAGCCGCCGTCTTTTCTGAACTCGACGTATAAGACCGGATCGCCGCGATCACCGCCCGCCGGGTCGGGGCTGGCGCCGCCCTCCCCCATCGCCGCCACCGGCTCGCCCGCGAGCACGAACTGGCCGACCTCGACGTTGATCTGGTCCATCCCCGCCAACAAGAGATAGTAGCCATCGCCGGCGTTGATGATCAAGAGTCGCCCGTACGAGCGAAACTGCCCGGCGAAGGACACCCAACCATCGGCCGGTGACGAAACGACGGCTTTCGGCCGGGTCGCGAGCGATATGCCGCGGGTCGTGCCGCCGTTTCCATCGGGCTGATTGAAGCTGCGCAGGGTGGCTCCACTGACCGGACGGGGCAGGTCGCCACGGGTATCCACGAAACGCACCTTGGGCGCCAGCCGGGCCGGGTCGCGTGCGCCGGCCGCCGCGAAGCGCTCCTGCGTCGCGCGGGCCTCGCGGGTCTCGGCGGCCCGCGCCTCCTCGGCCGCACGCCGGGCGGAGGCGACCTCGCCCTCCATCCGGTCGAGAAGGTCCTTGAGGCTGCGGGCCTGCACGGCGAGTTCGGCCGTGCGTGTGCGCTCGGCCGCCAATCCGCTCTCGACCTCGGCCTGCCGGGTACGGCGCGTGGCGATGAGGGCATTCAGGCGCTGCTGCTCCCGCGCCCAGCCCGCGAGATCGCTGGTCAAACCTTCGCGATCCGCCGCGATCAGGCCCCTGAGGCGCACGAGTTCGGAGAGGTCCCCGGCTAGGGTCTCAGCCTCGCCACGCAATTCCGGCACCACCGCGCCGAGGAGCATGGAGGTGCGGATCACCGCCAGCACGTCCTCGGGCCGTACCAGCACGGCCGGCGGCGGTCGGCGCCCCATGCGCTGGAGCGCGGCCAGGATCTCGGCGATCACCCCGCGCCGGGAATCGAGGGAGCGCCGCAGGGCGGTCTCGCTGGCGCCGAGCGTCTTCAGGCGCTCCTCGAGACGGCTCATGCGCACCTCGGTGGCCTGCGCCTGACGGGTGGCATCGAGGAGCGCCGTATTCAGCTTCGCCCGGTCGCCGCCGATCGCCGCGATCTCGGCCTCGTATTTCGCCCGCGCACCCGTACTGGCGGCCAGGGCCTCCTCGATGCGCTTCAGGTTCTCGGCCCGGCGGGTCTTCTCGTCCAGGGCCTTCTGAACGGCGTCCGGCGTCGCCGGGGCCTCGGCGCGGGGCGTACCCGACGCGACGAGGCAGGCCGCCAGCAGCAGCAGCCCGCGCTTTGCCCAATCTCGTCCGAATCGGATCGCCGGAGTCATCGCTCGTCGAGGTTTCCGCGGTGGTACGGGTGGCCTGCCAGGATCGTCAGCGTGCGATACACCTGCTCCAGGGCCAGGACGCGCACAAGCCCGTGCGGCAAGGTCGCGGCTCCGAAGGAGAGGCTCAGTTCGGCCCGCGCCCGTACCGCCGGGTCGAGGCCGTCGGCGCCGCCGATGGCCAGCACGAGGGCGGCACGGCCCGCATCGCGCCAGTCGCCGACTCGCGCCGCGATGGTCTCGCTGGCGAGGTCCGAGCGTCCCCGCTCGTCGTAGACTGCCAGGACCGCGCCGGTGGCGACCTGCGCCAGGATGGCCGCGCCCTCCTCGGAGGCCCGATCCGGCGCGCGGCGCGCTCGGCTCTCCGGAATCTCGGCGATATCGCAGGCGGTGAAGCCGAGCCCGCGCCCGACCTGCGCGGCACGCTCGCGGTAGCGCGCGGCGAGATCGCGCTCGGGACCGGGCTTCAGGCGGCCGACCGCCGCCACGAGCAAGCGCACGAGGCGGCGCCGGCTCTCACTCGGCCAAGGCGGCGGAGGGAAGCGCGGCGGCGGGACGGTCGGCGCCCCACATCTTCTCGAGGTTGTAGAAACCCCGTACCTCGGGGCGGAAGATGTGCACGATGACGTCGCCGGCATCGATCAGCACCCAGTCGCAGGCGGGCAGACCCTCGACCCGGGCGGTGCCGAGGCCCTTGGTCTTCATCTCCTGAAGGACACGATCCGCGATCGCGCCGACATGGCGCTGCGAGCGGCCCGAGGTGATGATCATGGTGTCGGCCAGGGAGGTTCGGCCCATCAGGTCGATCTCGATCGTTTCCTCGGCCTTCATGTCCTCGAGGCATTCGAGGGCGAGGCTCCGGAGATCGTCGATCTTCCGGTTGGTGGTTTCTTCGGAGCTCGGGACTCCGGTGTGGGCCGCGTCGTTCAGCGTCTGGGTTCCTGCTATCGCCATCGTCATCCCGTCATCGTACCCCGGATAGAGATAAAGTGGAACGTGGCGCTTGCCTTTTCCATGTGCGGCCTATGCAGGGCCGCCCGGCTTGGCGCGAAGCGCCGTCGAGGAGAGGGTCGAACGGGGCCCGTGCAGGAAGACCCAGGCGGGCGGCGCACGGTCGGGCAGGCTCGCCGCCTCCGTCTCGGGGATGCGCCAGGGCGCGAGCGCCCGGGCTGCCCGCGCGGCCGGTGCCGTCAAGGTGAAGCCCGGCCGATCCACGATCGCCATCGGCATCAGGCCGGCGATCTCGGAAAATCCCTGCCAGCGATGAAATGTCGCGAGGCTATCGGCGCCCATGATCCAGACGAAGCGCAGATTCGGATGGCGGCGGGTGAGGAAACCAAGCGTCTGGCGGGTATAGCGCGCACCGATCCGTGATTCGAAATCCGTCACCGCGATCCGGGGATGATCGGCGATCTGTGACGCCCGCTCGACCCGCCGGTCGATGGCCGCGAGTTCGCCCCGGTCCTTCAGCGGATTGCCGGGGGTGACCATCCACCAGACCCGGTCGAGGCGAAGCCGCTTCAGGGCGACGAGGCTGACATGCCGGTGCCCGAGATGGGCCGGATTGAAGGAACCGCCGTAGAGGCCGATGCGCAGGCCCGGCGCGACGGAAGGCAGGCGCGCCGGCCCCGATGCGTCAAGGCGCATCGGGGTCCCGGGTCGGACGGGCGAGCGTCAAGGGCGCGTCTGCCCGTTCCCGTGGACGCGATACTTGAAGGTCGTGAGTTGCTCGACACCCACCGGCCCGCGCGCATGCATGCGCCCGGTGGCGATGCCGATCTCCGCACCGAAACCGAATTCGCCGCCATCGGCGAACTGCGTCGAGGCGTTGTGGGTCACGATGGCCGAATCGACCTCCGCGAGGAAGCGCGTCGCCTCCGCCATGTCGTCCGTGATGATCGCGTCGGTGTGGTGCGAGCCGTTGGTCTCGATGTGTTCGATGGCCGCGTCGAGCCCGTCGACCACCCGCACCGAGATGATGGCGTCGAGGTACTCGGTGCGCCAGTCGGACTCGCTCGCGGCCGTCACCCGGCCGTCGACGGCCTGGGTGGCCGCATCGCCGCGCACGGCACAGCCGAAATCGAGCAGCGCCTTGACCAGGGGGGCGAGGTGGGTCTCCGCGCAGGCCCGGTCGACGAGCAGCGTCTCGGCGGCGCCACAGATCCCGGTCCGGCGCATCTTGCTGTTGAGAACGACCTTGAGGGCCATGTCGAGATCGGCGCCCGCCGCCACGTAGACGTGGCAGATGCCGTCGAGATGGGCGAAGACCGGCACGCGGGCCTCCGCCTGCACCCGCTCCACGAGGCCGCGCCCCCCGCGGGGCACGATGACGTCGATGCCGCCGTCGAGGCCCGACAGCATGGCGCCGACGGCCGCGCGATCACGGGTCGGCACGATCTGGATGGCATCACCGGGCAGGCCGGCGGCCTCCAGCCCGGCTCGCATGACCCGGGCGATGGCCATGGCCGAGCGGTGACTGTCGGAGCCCGCCCGCAGGATCGCGGCGTTGCCGGCCTTGAGGCAGAGCGCGCCGGCATCGGCGGTGACGTTGGGGCGGCTCTCGAAGATCACGCCGATGACGCCGAGGGGCACGGCGATGCGCTCGATGAGCAGGCCGTTCGGCCGCTCGAACGCGGCCACCTGCCGGCCGACGGGATCGGGCAGCGCGCCGATCTTGGCGACAGCATCCGCGATGCCGTTGAGGCGCCCCGCATCCAGGGTGAGCCGATCGATGAGCGCCTGGGTCTGGCCGGCGGCGCGGGCCGCCTCCACGTCGCGGGCGTTCTCGGCCAGGATCGCGTCCCGCTCGGCCCGCAGGCGCTCGGAGACGAGGCGCAGGGCCGTGTCCTTTGTGTGGGCCGGAGCGAGGGCGATCTGGCGAGCGGCGGCGCGGGCGCGCCGGCCGATGGCGTTCATCTCCTCGGAGAGATCGCCGGGGGGCGCAAAATCGCTTCGCAGATTCAGAACGGGCACGGCCTTCATCCTCGCGACCGTCGCGGAAAAGGGCGCGGCCGCCATGTGTTCGGAATCCGTCATGCCACGTCGCGTGCCGTAAAAACAAGCATTGCCGCTGACAGATCAGCTATTCCCCCACCATGGCGAGGTCATCGCGATGCACCATCTCGGCGCGGCCCGGATGGGTGAGGAGATCCGCGATCTCGCGGCTCGGCCGGCCGATGATGCGCACGGCCTGGTCGCTGTCGTAGGCCACGAGGCCGCGCCCGAGAATGCGTCCGGCCTCGTCCCGGATCACCACGGCGTCGCCGCGCCCGAAGCCGCCCTGAACCTTGGTGACGCCCACCGGCAGCAGGCTCGCGCCGCCCTGAAGGGCGCGCGCCGCGCCGGCATCCACCGTGAGGATGCCGCGTGGTTCGAGCGAACCCGCGATCCAGCTCTTGCGGGCGGTGACCGGATTGGAGCCCGACAGGAACCAACTGCAGCGGCCGCCCCGCAGGATGGTGCGCAGCGGGTTCTTCTCGCGTCCGTCGGCGATGATCATGTGGGTGCCGCCGCTGGCGGCGATCTTGGCCGCCTCGACCTTGGTGCGCATGCCCCCGCGTGAGAGCTCCGAAGCCGGGCCGCCGGCCATGGCCTCGATCTCGGGGGTGATTCGCTCGATCAGAGGCAGGTGGCGCGCCTCCGGGTCGGTGTGCGGCGGAGCGGTGTAGAGACCGTCGATATCCGAGAACAGCACCAGCACGTCGGCGCCGATCATCGTGGCGACGCGGGCGGCGAGGCGGTCGTTGTCGCCGTAGCGGATCTCGGAAGTCGCCACCGTGTCGTTCTCGTTGACGACCGGCACGGCCCGCACTTCGAGGAGCTTGAGCACGGTGGCGCGGGCGTTGAGGTAGCGCCGGCGCTCCTCGGTATCCTGCGGCGTGACCAGGATCTGCCCGGCCGCGATGCCGTGATGCCCCAACGCCTCCGACCAGTGCCGGGCCAGGGCGATCTGCCCCACGGCCGCGGCCGCCTGGCTCTCCTCAAGCCGCAGGGTGCCGGGCGGGTACCCTAGCACCGTCCGCCCCAGCGCGATCGCGCCGGAGGAGACCACGAGCACGTCGGCCCCGCTGGCGTGCAGGTCGGCGATGTCCTCGGCGAGCGCGGCGAGCCAGGCATGGCGCAGGCGCCCGCGCGCCCGGTCGACGAGGAGGGCCGAGCCGACCTTGATGACGATGCGGCGGAAATCTTGGAGGTTGGGGATCTGGACGTCGAGGGTCATCGGCAGCGTCGGCGGGAGGACGATGGTGCGCTTGTGGCGACCGGCTGCCCGCGACACAAGGGCTGGCGGCCTCTCCTCAGGGCTGCCACGCCTGCGCGGGCTGCGCCTCGGCCTCGGCGAGCCTGGCCTCGTCCATCTCGCGGGCCAGCGCCCGGAGAGCATCCTGCACACCGAGGCCGGTGGCGGAGGACAGGACCAGGGGCTTCTTCTTCGAGGCGCGCTTCAGGCGGGCGACCTGCTCCTTGAGCACGTCCGGATCGACCACGTCGGCTTTCGAGAGCGCCACGATCTCGGGCTTCTCGTCGAGGCCGTGTCCGTAGGCCTCGAGTTCGCGACGCACGAGCTTGTAGGTCTGGCCGGCATGCTCGTTGGTCGCCTCCACGAGGTGCAGCAGCACGCGGCACCGCTCCACATGGGCCAGGAACTTGTCGCCGAGGCCGACCCCGTCATGGGCACCCTCGATCAGGCCGGGGATGTCCGCGAGGACGAATTCGCGCTCGTCGGAGCGCACCACGCCGAGGCCCGGATGCAGCGTCGTGAACGGGTAGTCGGCGATCTTGGGCTTGGCCGCCGTGACGGCGGCCAGGAACGTCGACTTGCCGGCATTGGGCAACCCGACGAGGCCCGCATCCGCGATGAGCTTCAAGCGCAGCCAGACCCACTGCTCGTGGCCCTCGAGGCCGGGATTGGCATGCTTCGGGGCGCGGTTGGTCGAGGTGGTGAAGTAGGCGTTGCCGAAGCCGCCGTTGCCGCCCTTGGCGAGACGCACGCGCTGGCCGACATGCGTCATATCGGCGATCAGGGTCTCGCCGTCCTCCGCCAGGATCTCTGTGCCGGCCGGCACCTTCAGCACCACGTCGGCGCCGTTGGCCCCGTGGCGGTTCGAGCCCATGCCGTGCTCGCCCTTCCGGGCCTTGAAGTGCTGCTGGTAGCGGTAGTCGATCAGGGTGTTGAGGCCGTCGACGCACTCGACCCAGACGTCGCCGCCGCGCCCGCCGTCGCCGCCGTTCGGGCCGCCGAACTCGATGAACTTTTCACGGCGGAAGGCCACGCAGCCGGCGCCACCGTCGCCGGAGCGGACATAGACCTTGGCTTCGTCGAGGAATTTCACGGGCGGACTCGGCTTCGTTCGGGCATCAGGATTTCGACGCGTCGCCGAAACGACGACGGGGAAGACGGTTTCCCATCTTCCCCGGGATTATCTGGTGGTGGGGCCCGCCTGGCGGAAGGCCCTGGCCAAGCGCCTTACTCGGCGGCTTCCTGCACCGGCACGACCGTGACGAAGGCGCGACCGCGCTTCGTCTCGAACAGCACGCGGCCGGCGGCCTTGGCGAACAGGGTGTGGTCCGTGCCCATGCCGACGTTTGTGCCGGGATGCCACTTGGTGCCGCGCTGGCGCACGATGATGTTGCCCGGAATGACGGCCTCGGAACCGAACTTCTTCACGCCGAGGCGCTGACCGGCCGAGTCGCGGCCGTTGCGGGACGAGCCGCCTGCTTTTTTATGGGCCATGGGGAGTTACTCCGAATTCTTGAATCTCAGGTCGGATCGTCAGGCGCTGATGCCGGTGATGCGGACCACCGTGTGGTGCTGGCGGTGGCCCCGCTTGCGGCGGGAATTCTGACGGCGGCGCTTCTTGAAGGCGATGACCTTCGCGTCGCGGCCGTGGCTGACGATCTCGCCGGTGACGCTGATGCCCGAGAGCAGCGGCGCGCCGACCTGGGTGGCGCCTTCGCCGTTCGTGAACAGGAGCACGTCACCGAAGGTGACGGCCGAACCGGCCTCGCCCGCGAGCGTGGCGATCGTGATGGTGTCGTTGGCGGCGACGCGATACTGCTTGCCGCCCGTCTTGATGACTGCGAACATCGTTCTCTCTTCGTGTTCTCTGCCGGCCTCCAGCCCACCGCGAGGTGGGCCTGGACCGTCTTCTTGTTCAGGTCATCCGCGGCACCGGATCGGGACTTGTGGTCTGGGCCGAGCGCGAACGCGAAACGCGCGGACTTCGTCGAGGAAGCCGCGCGAGAGGCGGTGGATAGGCGGGGACGGGGTGATTTGTCAATGCTGGCGCGAAGTACAGCGCCCGGCGGCCTACCGCTTGGTCAGCCCGCCGAGCACGTTCCGCAGGATCGCGTTGCCGACCTCCGTACCGACCTTGCGGGCCATCGAGCGGGCGGCGTTGCCAAGCACCTGCTCGGCGAGGCCCGGAGCCGGACGGCGGCCGCCCTTGCCGGCGGGCTTGCCGCCCAGAACGCCTCCGAGCCACCCGCCGAGCATCCCGCCAAGCCCGCCCTCGCCGGACTCCGCGCCATCGGTTCCGCCGCCGTCCAAGCCCTTGCGGGCGGCCAGCATCTCGTAGGCGCTCTCGTTGTCGACCGACTGGTCGTACTTGCCCCGGACCGGGCTTTTCGCGATGAGCTCGGCGCGCTCGGCCGGAGTGATCGGTCCGACGCGGCCCTGCGGCGGGGCGATCAGGGCGCGCTCGACGACCGACGGCGTGCCTTTCGCCTCGAGGAACGACACCAGCGCCTCGCCGACGCCGAGTTCCGTGATCGCCTTGGCGACGTCGAAGCCGGGATTCTGCCGGAACGTTTCGGCCGCGGCCTTCACGGCGCGCTGGTCGCGGGGCGTGAAGGCGCGCAGGGCGTGCTGCACCCGGTTGCCGAGCTGACCCAACACCGATTCCGGCACGTCGAGGGGGTTCTGCGTCACGAAATAGACGCCGACCCCCTTCGAGCGGATCAGGCGCACCACCTGCTCCACCGCGTCGAGGAGCGCCTTCGGGGCATCGTCGAACAGCAGGTGCGCCTCGTCGAAGAAGAACACGAGTTTCGGCTTGTCGAGGTCGCCGATTTCCGGAAGCTGCTCGAAGAGTTCGGAGAGCATCCAGAGCAGGAACGAGGCGTAGAGCCGGGGCCGCTGCATCAGCTTGTCGGCGGCCAGGATGTTGACGATGCCCCGTCCCTCGCGGTCCACCCGCATGAAGTCGTTCAGGTCGAGGGCCGGCTCGCCGAAGAAACGGTCGGCGCCCTGGTTCTCCAGCATCAGGAGCTGGCGCTGGATGGCGCCCACGGAGGCCGCCGAGACGTTGCCGTACTGGCCCGAAATCGCCTTCAGGTTCTCGGTGAGATGAAGAAGCAGCGCGCGCAGGTCCTTGAGGTCGAGGACCGGCCACTTGTTGTCGTCGGCCACCCGGAAGGCGATGTTCAGCACGCCCTCCTGGGTGTCGTTGAGTTCCAGGAGGCGCGCCAGCAGCAGCGGCCCCATCTCGATCACGGTGCAGCGGATCGGGTGGCCCTGATCGCCGAACAGGTCCCAGAACACCGTCGGGAAGCGATCGGGCTCGTAGGGGATTCCGAGTTCCTCGGCCCGCTTGACGAAGACCGGCTTCGCTTCACCCGCCGCCGCCAACCCCGACAGGTCGCCCTTGATGTCGGCGGCGAAGACCGGAACGCCGGCGTTGGAGAAGCCCTCGGCCAGCACCTGCAAGGTCACCGTCTTGCCGGTGCCGGTGGCGCCCGCCACCAGACCGTGGCGGTTCGCGAGCCGCAGGGTCAGACCCTCGGCCTTCAGGCTGCCATCCCTGAGCGGCGCCTTGCCGACCAGGATCGTGCCGTCGTCCTGCATGACCGTCCGCTCCTCATCGCCGGCCGGGGCGCGGCATCGACCGCGACGGTTATGGGCCGCGCCCGCGTCATTTTCCAGCGCTTCGCGGACCGGCCTTGATTTCGCGGCGGCGAGGCCGGAAGGACTAGGTCCCGACCGTGCTGGAGCTGTTTGAAGATGGAAGAGTTGATCGCCCGCGTCACGAACCGGACCGGCCTCGATGCCGCGACGGCCCAGACCGCCATCGGCCATATCCTGGCCTTCCTCCAGAAGGAGGGGCCGGCCACCGAGGTCAGCCAGCTCCTCGGCGCCCTGCCGGGATCCGAGACCGCGATCGCCGATTCCAACGCCGGCGAGGGCGGCGGGGGCCTGATGGGCATGCTCGGCGGCATGATGGGTGGGGGCGGCGTGATGGCTCTGGGCCAGAAGCTGATGTCGGCCGGCGTGCCGATGGGCCAGATGCAGCCCCTCGGCCAGGAGCTGTTCGCCTATGGGCGCGAGAAGGCCGGCGAGGACGTCATGGGACCGATCGTCGGTTCGATCCCGGGCCTGAACCAATTCGTCTGAGATTCCAGGCCCGGTCCTTCGGCGACTACCCATCGCGGCATCGACGGAGGACCGGGCTCCTCACTTCGCAACCCCCTCTGGCAAAACGGCAATCCGTGTCATAAAAGCGTGTGCGCTTCGTGATGTTGTGGCCTCCCGAAGGCACGAGGCCATGGGCTCCCGCGGAGCCGCCTCGGTGTCCCGACAGGGCGGATTGGACGATGGTCCCGAACTTCGCGCGCGATGCCTCCACGGCGTGGCTCAATGGCTGGGAGGCGCACGTGCACGCCCCCTTCGCCCGGCTCAAGCAGCGCACCGCGGAAGCCGGCCTGCCGGGCTTCCATCCCCGCGGCCTGCTGCTCCCGCCGGGAGCCGCCCCGATCCGGTTCAAGCCACGCCTGAAGAAGCCCCTGGCCGCGCCCGGCCTCGCGCCGACCCTGGGGCGCATCGGCAGCCTGGAGGTGCGGCTCGCCACCACCGTGTCGGAGATCCGGCGGGCGCAGCGCCTGCGCTACCGGGTGTTCTACGAGGAGATGTCGGCGGTCCCGAGTGGCCTCGCCATGCTGTCGCGCCGGGACATCGACGATTACGATGCGGTCTGCGACCATCTCCTCGTCATCGACCACGCGGCCGTGGACACGACGTCCTTCGCCGCCAAGCCGTTCCGGCGGCCCCGGCCGAAGGTGGTCGGCACCTACCGGCTCCTGCGCCAGGACGCGGCGGACCGCCATTTCGGTTTCTACACGGCGGGGGAATACGACATCGCTCCGGTGATGGCGGCCAATCCAGGTGCCCGCTTCCTCGAACTCGGCCGCTCCTGCGTGCTGAAGCCCTACCGGACGAAACGGACGGTGGAACTGCTCTGGGCCGGTATCTGGGCCTATGTCCAGCACCACCGCATCGACGCCATGCTGGGCTGCGCCAGCCTGGAGGGGACGGACCCGGAGCGGCTCGCCCTGCCGTTAAGCTTCCTCCATCACCACGCGCGGGCCGCCGAGGGCTGGTGCGCCCGCGCCCTGCCCGAGCGCTACGTTGCCATGAACCGCCTCGCCCGCGAGGCCGTGGACCCGAAGGCCGCGCTGCAGGCCCTGCCCCCCCTGATCAAGGGCTACCTGCGGGTCGGCGCCACCTTCGGCGACGGCGCCGTCATCGACCACCAGTTCGGCACCACCGACGTCTTCGTCGTGCTGCCCGTCTCGGCGATCGCGGCGCGCTATCGCGACCATTTCGGGCCGGCGGCGAACCGGCAGGCAGCCTGACCGACCTCAGGCCCGGGCATCCGCCACGAGGGCGGCCAAGCCCTCGCGGTAGGTCGGATAGGCGAGGTCGACCCCGAGCTCCTCCCGGATGCGACGGTTCCGCACCCGCTTGTTCTCGCCGTAGAAGCTACGCGCCATCGGGCTGAGGTCGGCGGTCTCGAAATCGACCTCCGGGGGCAGCGGCAGCCCGGCGAGCTTGGCGGCGTATTCGGTGACGACCTGCGGCGGCGTCGGCTCGTCGTCGGTGACGTTGTAGACGGCGCCGTTGCGCGGCCGGTCGATCGAGGCCAGCAACGTCGTGGCGATGTCGTCCACGTGGATGCGGTTGAAGACCTGACCGGGCTTGATGATGCGCTGCGACTTGCCCTCGCGCAGCTTCACGATCGGATTGCGACCTGGTCCGTAGATGCCAGACAGGCGGAACACCTGCACGGCCTTGCCCGTCTCGGCGCCCAGCGCCAGCCAGTCGTGCTCCACGGAGAGACGTCCGCGCGAGCGTCCGCTCACCGGGCTCGGGGCCGTCTCCTCGTCGATCCAGGCGCCCCCGTGGTCGCCATAGACCCCGATGGTCGAGAGGTAGCCGATCCAGCCGATACGGCTGCCGGCAATGGCCGCGCGGTAGCGATTCAGAACCGTGTCGCCGTCGCGCCCCGGCGGCGCCGAGACGAGGAGCACGTCCGTGTCGGCCAGATCGGCCGCGATGCGGGGATCGTCGGAATCCGGTCCGAAGGCCCGCATCTCGGCGAGGTCGCCCGGTCCGGTCCGCGCCGGATCGGTGACCGTGGCGCGCACCGTGTCGAAGCGGCTACGGGCACGCTCGACGAAGCGGCGGGCGGTGAAGCCGAGACCGAAGACGAAAAGGTTCATGAGGCGGCGTGTCCTGGCATCCCGGAGCCGCCGGAATCGAGGGCGAGGCGCCACTCGTCCCGGACGGCGCCGTCGGTTTCGCCCAAACCCCGGGCGTTGAAAAGGTCCCGCAGCCGCGCCGGGGCGACGAGGCGGCCGAGGGCCCACACCGCCATGCCGCGTACGAGGGGCGAGGGATCGGACAGGTTCGCCTCCGCCGCGTCCGCGAGGCTGGGCATGCCGGAATTACCGATCGCGACCAGGACGTTGCGCAGGAAGCGGTCGCGCCCCGTGCGCTTGACCGGCGTGCCGGCAAAGCGCGCGCGGAAGGCCGCGTCGTCGAGGCGGGCGAGGTCGGCGAGCGGCGGCGCGGCGAGGTCCGCGCGGGCGGCCATGCGCCCCTCCGCCGCCACGGCGGCGAACTTGTTCCAGGGACAGACCGCCAGGCAATCGTCGCAGCCGAAGATCCGGTTGCCGATGGCGGCGCGGAACTCGGTCGGGATCGGCCCCGCATGTTCGATGGTGAGGTAGCTGATGCAGCGGCGCGCATCGAGCCGGTAGGGGGACGGAAAGGCGTTCGTCGGGCAGATGTCGAGGCAGCGGCGGCACGAGCCGCAATGGTCGCGCTCCGGCGCGTCCGGCTCCAGCTCGGCGGAAGTGTAGATCGCGCCGAGCAGCAGCCAGTTGCCGAGGTCGCGCGAGACCAGCACCGTGTGCTTGCCCTGCCAGCCGAGCCCGGCGGCGGCGGCGAGCGGCTTCTCCATCACGGGCGCGGTGTCGACGAAGACCTTCACGCGGACATCGCCCTTGGCGGAGAGGTAGCCGCCGAGTTCCTTGAGCTTGCCCTTGACCACCTCGTGGTAGTCGCGCCGCTGGGCATAGGCCGCGATGGCGCCTCGCTCCCGCCGCGCCAGGAGCGCGAGGGGGTCGCCCTCGGGCCCGTAATTCATGCCCAGCACGACGACGCTGCGGACGCCGGGCCACAGGGTGGCGGGGTCGGCGCGCTGGTCGGCACGCTCCGCCATCCACTCCATCCCGCCGTGGTGGCCCTCCGCGAGCCAGGCGGGCAGCCTGTCCCGGAGTTCGGGGACGGCGTCGGGCCGCGTGACGCGGACCGCCTCGAACCCGAGCAGGCGCGCCCGTGCCTCGACCGCCCGGCGCAGGTCGGCACCCGCCAGGACCTTGCGCGGCGCCTTCGTCGACCGCGCTGCCGGCGCCGGTGGCGATGCGTTCAAAAATCCAGGTTCGCGTAGTGGTCGGCCGGCGCCATGCCGGGTACCCGGTCCGCCAGGAGGGTGCGGAAGGACGGACGCGACTTCACCCGCGCGTACCAGTCCCTCGCCGTCTCGTCCTCGTCCCATGGCACGTCGCCGAGATAATCCACGCAGGAGAGGTGGGCCGCCGCCGCGAGATCCGCATAGGTCAGATGGTCGCCCGCGATCCACTTCCGGCGGGACATGAGGTAGCCGATGTATTTCATGTGGTAGCGCACATTCGTGCGCGCCGCCCGAATGGCATTCATGTCCGGCGGGCCACCGCCGTTGGCGCTGTTCATGAAGCGCTTCGAGATCTTTTCCGTGACAAGGTACTCGGTGACCTCGGCGTTGAACTTCACCAGGAACCAGTCGAGCAGGCGGCGCACCTCGACCCGCGCCGCCGTCGTCTCGGGCAGGAGGCGCCGGCCGCTGAGGCCGAGGCCCCGGGTCTCGTCGAGATACTCGGCGATGATGCCGGCGCCGGGCACGGCCAGACCGGTCTGCTCCACCAGCACCGGCGTGGTCCCGGCCGGGTTGATCAGCAGGAAGGCCTCGCGCCGGTCCCAGGCACGCTCCTCCATCAGGGTCGGCTCCATCCCCATCTCGGACAGGACGAGGCGGATGAACCGGGAATGCGGACAGAAGGGGGAGTGGTAAAGCGTCGCCATCGAGGCCGTTTCGCACGGGGGAAGTTTGCCGGAGGAACGAACCGCGTCGGTGCCCGGCGGGGATGGTCGGCCGGGTAAGACTTATTGCCCGATCATTGCCGCCTCATTAACACGACCGTGGCGAACGCGATAACTGTCCGTCAACCTTGATGGATCACGTTCGATCCGCGATGGAAGCGCCGCCGGATGAACCACCGGGCTCAGAGCGTGTCACCGGCCGGGCCTTCCCAGACACCCCAACCCTCGAGGCGATGAGATGATGGATGCGATGGGCATCGCGAAGGCGGTCGTGCTCGCCGTGGTGGAGGGGGCGACCGAGTTCATTCCGGTTTCGTCCACGGGGCACCAGCTCCTGGTGGGGCACTTCATCGGCTTCCAGTCTCCCAACAATACCTTCGAGGTGCTGATCCAGCTCGGCGCCATCCTGGCGATCCTGGCGGTCTATTTCCGGCGGCTGCTCGGCATCACCCTGGCGCTGCCCAACGACCCCAGGGCGCGCCGCTTCGTGGCCGGCATCCTGCTGGCGTTCCTGCCGGCGGCCATCATCGGCGGTATCTTCTCGAAATACATCAAGTTCTACCTCTTCAACCCCTGGATCGTCTGCGCGACCCTGGTGGCCGGCGGTCTGGTGCTCCTCGTCCTCGACGACACCGACCTCGAGGTGAAGAAGCGCGACGTGTTCGACTTCACCCTGCCCATGGACCTGAAGATCGGCCTGTTCCAGTGCCTCGCGATGATTCCCGGCGTCTCGCGCTCGGGCGCCACCATCGTGGGCGCCATGCTGATGGGCGCCGACAAGCGCTCGGCCACCGAGTTCTCGTTCTACCTCGCGATCCCCACCATGGCGGGTGCCTTCGCCAAGGACCTGCTCGACAACTACAAGAACCTCTCGCGCGACGACACCGGCCTGATCGTGATCGGCTTCATCGTGGCCTTCATCTCGGCCTTCATCGTGGTGCGGACGGTGCTCGACTACGTCGCCTCGCACGGATTCCGGCTGTTCGCCTGGTGGCGCATCATCGTCGGTTCGCTCGGCTTCGCGGGCCTGATCATCTTCGGCTGACCGGCCCGGGACCGCCGGGGCCGGCGCCCCGGCGAATTGAGATTTAAAATACAAGGCGCGAGGGCGATTGCGTCCACGCGCGACGGCGTGCAAGGGCTGTCCGGAAAGACAGCCCGGCCGCGCTTGGCCGGAGCCAATCTGCTTGGCCGGAGCCAAGCACCTGCGGAGGCCAGCCCCGATGGAAGACCGTCCCCTCGCCGACCTGTTTCCGCCCGCGACCCGCGAGCGCTGGCTCGGCCTCGTCGACGGTGTGCTGAAGGGAGCGGATTTCGAGAAGCGCCTCGTCTCGAAGACGGCCGACGGCATCCGCATCGAACCCCTCTACGACGCCGCCGCGCCCGTGGCGCAGCCCGTGCGGGCCCCCGGCCCCTGGCGGGTCTCCCAGCGGGTCGACCACCCGGACGGCGCCCAGGCGAGCGCCCTCGCCCTCGCCGATCTCGAGGGCGGCGCCGATGCCCTGACACTGGTCTTCGCCGGCGCCCCCGCCGCGCGGGGCTACGGCCTCACCGCGACGAACGCCGCCGACCTCGACGTGGCCCTCGGCAACGTGATGCTGCCCCTGATCGCCACGCGCCTGGATGCAGGCGCGCGCGGGATCGAAGCCGCCCTCCTGATCAAGGACATGGTCAAGGCCCGCGGCGAGACCCTGAAGGGCCTCGACCTCGACCTCGGCCTCGACCCCATCGGCACCCTGGCGGCCGGCGGCGCCCTGGCGGAGGATCACGAGGCCGAACTCGGCCGCACCCTGGCGGCCTTCGATGCGGAGGGCTTCACGGGCCGCGCCTGCCTCGCGGACGGCCGGCCCTACCACGAGGCCGGGGCCAGCGAGGCCGCCGAGCTCGCCGCCGTGCTCGCCACCGCCGTCGCCTACCTGCGCGCCCTGGAGGCCAACGGGCACGCGCTGGAGCGCGCCCGGGATGCCGTCGCGGTCCTGCTCACCGCCGATGCCGACGAGTTCCTCACCATCGCCAAGTTCCGGGCCATGCGCCGGCTCTGGGCCCGGGTGGAAGCGGCTTGCGGCCTGTCCCCCAAGCCGCTTCGCCTGCATGCCGAGACCGCCTGGCGGATGATGACCCGTCGCGACCCCTTCGTGAACATCCTGCGCACCTCCATGGCCGCCTGCTCGGCGGGCCTCGGAGGCGCCGACGCGATCACCGCCCTGCCCTACACGGCCGCCCTGGGCCTGAGCGACGCCTTCGCCCGCCGGGTGGTGCGCAACAGCCAGATCGTGCTCATCGAGGAATCCAACCTCGCCCGCGTCGCCGATCCGGCCGCCGGCGCCGGCAGCTTCGAGACGCTGACGGGCGAGTTGACCACGGCGGCCTGGGCCGCGTTCCAGGAAATCGAGCGCGAGGGCGGCATCGTCGCGAGCCTGCAGGCCGGCGCGATCCAGGGGCGGATCGCCGCCACGCAGGCGATCCGGGCCCGGAACGTCGCCACCCGGCGCGAGGCGCTGACCGGCGCCAGCGAGTTCCCCTACCTCGCCGAGAAGCCCGTCACGGTGCTGGATGTCGCCCCCGCAGCCGCCCCCCCGGCCGGCGGCTTCGGCGGCGGGGCGGCCATCACCGCGCCCCCCCTGCCCTCGCTTCGCCTCGCCGAGCCCTACGAGGCCCTGCGCGACGCCTCCGACGCAGCCCTGGCCGCACATGGGCGCCGCCCATCGGTGTTCCTGGCCAATCTCGGACCCGTGGCCGTCTTCAACGCCCGCTCGACGTTCGCCGCCAATGCCTTCGCGGCCGGCGGCATCGAGGCGGTCAACCAGGAGGGCTTCACCGATCCGTCGGCCCTGGGCGAGGCCTTCCGCGCCTCGGGGGCCCGAATCGCCTGCCTGTGCTCGTCCGACGCCCTCTACGCCACCCACGCGGTCGAGGCGGCCCAAGCCCTCAAAGCGGCGGGCGCGACGACGCTCTACCTCGCCGGCAAGGCGGGCGACCTCGCCGAACCCTTAACGGCGGCGGGCGTCGACGGCTATCTCAACGCGGGCAGCGACGTTCTGGCGCTGCTGAAAGGAGCGCTGGCGCACGCAACGAACGCGTAGGCGCGCAACCGACGCGCCGTCGCGGTCGTTCCTGGCCCAGTCGAGTCGAAACACGAACGGAATCCCATGCGACGCGCAGCCCTCGCGGTGACCACCCTCGCCCTTCTGACCGCCTCCGCCGGGGTCGCGGACGCCGCCAAGAAGAAGGTCCAGGTGCCGAATCGCTACGACGGCACCTGGAGCATCGAGGTGGTCACCCTCGACGGCCCCTGCGATCGCGCCTACCGCTACGGCGTCCAGATCCGTCGCGGCGAGGCGAGCTATGCCGGCGGCGAGTTCAACATCAGCGGGCGGGTCTCCCAGAACGGTGCGGTGCGGGCCGTGATCTCCCGCGGCAACGACGCCGCCGACGTGGTGGGTCGCCTGGGGCGGCAGGGCGTCGGCAACGGTACTTGGACCACCACCGGCCTGATCGCCTGCAGCGGACGCTGGAACGCCGAGCGCCGGGGCTGACCCGGGCTTGTGGTGAGCGGGCCACAACGCCGCGCCATCGCGTTCCGAGTGGATGCGTCGCGCTGATCTGCCCTTCTCCGGACCAAATCCGCAGGGAATACTGGCGGCGAATCGAGATCGATTTGGCACGGGGCTTCCCATGATGAAGGCTTTGCTGTTCGGCGCGTTGGCGATGACGTTCGGTTTGGGCAGCGTTGCGGTCGCGGCCGGGCGCAACCCCGTGCAGCCCCACGCGGTGATGTCGCCCCTGGAGAAGGCCGCGACGGATTGCTTCGCCGAGACGGTGCTGTCCAATCCCGCAGCCACGCGCCATGCCCGCGCCGGCCGGTGGTACGAGGCGGCGAGCGTGACGGGCTTCCTCTGCCGTCCGGAAGTCGACGCGATGATCCGGGCGCATGACCAGCTCTACGGACGCGGGACCGGCACGCGCTACTTCCAGAATGCCTATACCCGCCATCTCGGGCGGGAGCTCGCGGAGCGCCTGCAGCCCATGCTGGAGCGCAAGGCCATGGCCAGCGCCGAGCCTCCGGCCGACAAGGGCGATGCCTCCGAGGCGGACAAGCCGGCAGAGTAGGATCGCGTGCCGATAAGACGATTGTCTTAACCTCGGTTCTGCTATGGTCTTCGCGCAGGGATCCTGAGCGAAGCAGGCGTTCCTGGCGGCTCTGGAACAATCCTGCATGGTCTCCACACCCTCGGCCACGCAGGGGCTGCACGCAACGGAGCGGGAGACCTTGCAGCCCGGATCGGAATTTCTCGGCCGTACCGGGCTCGGGCTTTCCGCGGCCGCTCTCCATCTTGCGCATCGGGTGATGGATGCGGCGGAGACCCGGCATGCCCGCGATGCGGCCACCATCGCCGCGTTGCGTGCCGAAATCGATGCGCAAGCCGCATTGATCAGGGCCCAGGCCGATCACCTCTCACAGGTTCAAACCACCTTCGATCGTGCCGCAACCGCCGCGCGGATCGGCATCTGGGAATGCGATCTACCGAGCGAGACGCTTCGCTGGAGCGGCGCCGTCTACGACCTGTTCGAGTTCCCGCGTGGTTCGACACCGGATCGCACGACCGCCCTCGGGTGCTATACCGACGAGGCACGTCGTCGGCTCGTCGCCGCCCGCAGCGAGGCCATCGCCCGCCGCTCCAGCTTCAGTCTCGATACGGAGATCGTTGGCCGACGCGGCGCACGGCGCTGGATCCGCATCACCGCCACTGTGGAATGCCGGGGCGACGTGCCGGTGCGCATCTTCGGCCTGAAGCAGGATATCACGAACGAGCGGCTCAGCTCCGAGCGAATCCGCCACCTTGCGGAATTCGACTTTCTCACCGGCCTCGCCAACCGGGCGTCCTTCGAACGGCACCTCGCGGCCTTGCCCGAGACCGGGACCCTTCTGCTCATCGACCTCGACGGCTTCAAGGCGATCAACGACGTGTACGGCCATGCCGCGGGTGACGCCTGCCTCAAGGAAGCCGCAGCGCGCCTCGACGAGGCCTGTCGCGGCGCCGATCTCGTGGCTCGGATCGGCGGAGACGAGTTCGCCGTGCTGGTGACGAACGACCCCGCCGGCAGCGTCGCGGAAACGCTCGGCGCGCGGATCGTCCATGCGATGCGCCACCCCTTTCCACACGGAACCGCGCATCTCGGCTTCGGTGCCTCCGTGGGGATCGCCCGCGCCGGTCATTCCCTGTCCGCGGACCTGTTCCCCCGAGCGGACAAAGCACTCTACGCCGCCAAGGCCGCCGGGCGCGGCCGGATCGCATTCGCGGACCCGGATATCTCACGGGCCGGCATCGGCGCGAATTGCGGCGGCCGATGACCGACGCTCAGGCGACACAGCACCGCCGAGATCGGAGCGGCGAGCCGCGCGCGTGAGGCCGCGCTCTGCGGGATCGTAGCGGGCACCGGCGTACCCACGCGGCTCTCGCGCGGGCCACGGATCACCTCGACGCGCTGTGCAACACCCCGGCCGAAGCGCTCGGTCCTCTCGCACGTCCTGAACGAGAGTTCGGCGCGCCTGCGCGACCCGCGCCGGGACCTCGACCGGGCCAACTGGCGGGCGCGGGTCTTCGCGAGCGGGGTGCTGCCAGCGAAGTCCCGGGATATCACCCCATAAGTTGATACCGGGACGGCGAGACCACCATCAAGGATTCGGTCCCGCGTGCGGCGACCGCCGGCCCGCATCCACCCGTATTCGCGATGCGACGGCGGCTCGGCAGTCTCGCAGAATCAGGCGGCCGGTGGTTCGCGACCGAATCCAAGGGTCGCCGCGAAGACGCACGAAAATTGTCGCACAGGAGACACGGCCCGCGAAAGGCACGGGCATTACCACATGAGGCGATATCGAGACCGCACGAACACCGTTAAGGGTTTAGTCCCGCGTACGGCGACCGCCGGTCCGCCTTCACCCGAATTTGAGATGCGACGGCGGCGTCCGGCATCCGGACCGTCATGGGAGTTCGTGAATGCTCGGCTGGTTCAAGGCCCTGATGCCCAGGGAGGATCGCTTCTTCGACCTGTTCGCGCGGCATTCCCAGACGCTGGTCGCCGGGGCCGAAGCGCTCCAGGGCGTGCTGGAGGGCGGTGAGTCCGTGCCGCGCTACTGCCAGGTCATCGTGGATCGCGAGCACGAGGCCGACGGGATCACCGCCGAGGTGCTCCTGGCGGTGCGCCGCAGCTTCATCACCCCCTTCGACAGGGGCGACATCAAAGACCTGATCCAGTCGATGGACGATGCCATCGACCAGATGAACAAGACGGTGAAGACGATCGCGCTCTACGAGGTACGCAGCTTCGAGCCCCTGATGCGCGAGATGGGTGGCACCGTGATCGAGGCGGCGCGCCTCACCGCCGAAGCGATCCCCTTGCTCACCGCGATCGACAAGCACGCGGTGCGCCTGAACACCTTGACCGAGCAGATCACCCGAGTGGAGGGGCGCTCGGACGAGATGCAGGAGCGCGGTCTCAAGGCCCTCTACCAGGCCCACCGCAAGGATGGCGGCGACGGCGACACCATGGCGTACCTGATCGGCGCCGAGATCTACGGCCACCTGGAGGATGTCGTCGACCGTTTCGAGGACGTCGCCAACGAGATCAGCGGCATCGTGATCGAGAACGTTTGAGGCGATGACCGAAGTCACCCTCGCCTTCCCGCTCCTCGTCGGCCTGATCGCGGTCGCGCTGCTGTTCGATTTTCTGAACGGCCTGCACGACGCGGCCAATTCCATCGCCACCATCGTGTCGACGCGGGTGCTGCGGCCGCAATACGCGGTGCTCTGGGCCGCGTTCTTCAATTTCATCGCGTTCCTGTTCTTCGGCCTGCACGTCGCCCAGACGCTCGGCACAGGCATCATCGACGCGGGAATCGTGACCCCGCAGGTGATCTTCAGCGCTCTCGTCGGCGCGATCGTCTGGAACGTCGTCACCTGGATCTTCGGCATTCCGTCGAGTTCGTCGCACGCGCTCGTGGGCGGTCTCCTGGGGGCGGGCCTGGCGAAGGTCGGGCTCAGCGCCGTGGTCTGGAGCGGGGTCCTGAAGACGGCGGCGGCCATCGTGCTCTCGCCGCTCGTGGGTTTCCTGCTGGCGCTGCTGCTGGTGCTGATCGTCTCCTGGATCTGCCGGCGCGCGACGCCCTTCGGGGTCGACCGCACGTTCCGCATCCTGCAATTCGCCTCCGCTTCCCTCTACTCCCTGGGGCATGGCGGCAACGACGCACAGAAGACCATGGGGATCATCGCCCTCCTGCTCTACTCGCAAGGGTATCTCGGGGGCGAGTTCCATGTCCCCCTCTGGGTCGTGCTCTCCTGCCACGGCGCCATCGCGCTCGGCACCCTCAGCGGGGGCTGGCGCATCGTTCACACGATGGGCTCGAAGCTGACGCGGCTCAATCCGATGCAGGGCTTCTGCGCCGAGACCGGCGGTGCGATCACGCTCTTCGCCGCGACCTTCGCGGGGGTGCCGGTCTCGACCACCCACACGATCACGGGAGCGATCGTCGGTGTCGGCGCGGCACGCCGGACCTCCGCCGTGCGTTGGGGAATTGCCAGCAACATCGTCGTCGCCTGGGTGTTGACCCTGCCGGCGGCGGGACTGGTCTCGGCGGCCTGCTACGCCGTCACCACCCTGTTCCGCTAAACGATCGGGTTCGCCGTGCCGTCCTCATCCTCGAAAGGCGCCAAGGCGGCGCCGAAGAAGATCACGCCGCGGACGGTCGCACGGACGAAGGCCGAACCCAAAGCCCTGAAGGCGAAAACCCAGGACGCGAAACTCCAACAGGCGAAGGCGCCGGGATTAGAAGCCCCTCCACCCAAGGCGCCATCCCTGAAGCTGAAGCCGGCCAAGGCGCCCTCCCCCAAGGCGCATGCCTTCCTCGTCGGCGTCAAGCGTCGGCGCGAAGCCTTGCGCGTCTACGCGGTGCTCACGCCCTCGGAAGCGGTGGCCCTGGCCATCGTCGAGGCGGCGAGCGGCGAGGACGTCACGGTCGAGCCGGTCGGGCGCCTCTCGAAGAAGCTGGCCCGACCGCTCAAGCTGCTGACGGGCGAGCCGCGCCTGATCTGAAACGGGTCAATCGTCCATCTTCAGGGCGGCGATGAACGCCTCCTGCGGGATCTCGACCTTGCCGAACTGGCGCATCTTCTTCTTGCCCTCCTTCTGCTTGTCGAGGAGCTTGCGCTTGCGGGAGATGTCGCCGCCGTAGCACTTGGCGGTCACGTCCTTGGAAAGGGCCTTGATGGTCTCGCGGGCGATGATCTTGCCGCCCAAGGCCGCCTGGACCGGGATCTGGAACAGGTGGCGGGGGATGAGGTCCTTCAGCTTCTCGCACATGGCCCGGCCGCGATGCTCGGCGCGGGTGCGATGGACGAGCATGGAGAGCGCGTCCACGGGCTCGGCGTTCACGAGGATCGACATCTTCACGAGGTCGCCTTCGCGGTAATCGGAGATGTGGTAGTCGAAGCTGGCGTAGCCCTTCGAGATCGACTTCAGGCGGTCGTAGAAGTCGAACACCACCTCGTTCAGCGGCAGGTCGTAGACGACCATGGCGCGTTTTCCGACGTAGTTCAGGTCGACCTGCGTGCCGCGCCGGTCCTGGCACAGCTTGAGCACGCCGCCGAGATACTCGTCGGGCGTGAGGATGGTGGCGCGGATCCAGGGCTCCTCGATCGCCGTGATCTTCATCACGTCCGGCATGTCGGCCGGGTTGTGCAGCTCCTTGATCGTGCCGTCCGTCATCTGCAGGCGGTAGACCACGGAAGGCGCCGTCGAGATCAGGTCGAGGTTGAACTCGCGCTCCAGGCGTTCCTGGATGATCTCGAGGTGCAGCAGCCCGAGGAAGCCGCAGCGGAAGCCGAAGCCGAGCGCCGCGCTGGTCTCCATCTCGTAGGAGAACGAGGCGTCGTTGAGCCGGAGCTTGCTCATCGCGCTGCGCAGGGTCTCGAACTCGGCCGCGTCCACGGGGAAGAGCCCGCAGAACACCACCGACTGCACGTCCTTGAAGCCCGGCAGCATCTCCTTGCAGGGGCGCTTGTCTTCCGTGAGCGTGTCGCCGACGCGGGTGTCGGCCACCTCCTTGATCGAACCGGTGAAGAAGCCGACCTCACCGGGGCCGAGTTCGCCGATATCGGCCATCTTGGGTCGGAACACGCCGATCTTGTCGACGCCGTGCACGGCGTCGGCCCGCATCATGCGGATGTTCATGCCCTTCTTCAGAACGCCGTCGACGATTCGCACCAGCACGACGACGCCGAGATAGACGTCGTACCAGCTGTCGACCAGCAGCGCCTTCAGGGGCGCGTCGCGGTCGCCCTTCGGGGGCGGCAGGCGGGTGACGATGGCCTCCAGCACCGCCTCGATGTTGAGGCCGCTCTTGGCCGAAATCGCCACGGCCTCGGAGGCGTCGATGCCGATCACCTCCTCGATCTGGGCGCGGATGCGCTCGGGCTCGGCCGCCGGCAGGTCGATCTTGTTGAGGACGGGCACGATCTCGTGGTTGGCATCGAGGGCCTGGTAGACGTTGGCGAGCGTCTGCGCCTCGACGCCCTGGCTCGCATCCACCACCAGCAACGAGCCTTCGCAGGCGGCCAGGCTCCGCGACACCTCGTAGGCGAAGTCCACGTGGCCGGGCGTGTCCATCAGGTTGAGGATGTAGTCCTTGCCGTCTTCGGCCCGGTATTCCAGGCGCACGGTCTGCGCCTTGATGGTGATGCCGCGCTCCTTCTCGATGTCCATCGAGTCGAGCATCTGTTCGCTCATGTCGCGCAGCGCCACCGTGCCGGTGGTCTGGATCAGCCGGTCGGCCAGCGTCGACTTGCCGTGGTCGATATGCGCGACGATGGAGAAGTTGCGGATGTTGTCGATGGGGGACGTGGTCATCGAGGATTCGATCTCCGGCGCGCGCGGCCCGCCGTCTGAGACGAACCCGGCGCACGGTTTCTTGGGAATGGGAAACTGGAACGCCGCAGATAGCAGCGCCGGCCCCCTGCGCCAAGCGCGGGCCCACCGGCGATGCCTCGGCCGGGCGGGCCCGATCGGGGGCCTTACGCCGCACGAACCTCCGACAGGAAGGCGTTCACTTGCCGGCGCATCTGCTCGGAGGTTCGCGACAGTTCCTGCGCCGCTCCCAGGACCTGAGCCGCCGCCGCGCCCGTTCCGCTCGCCCCGTCCCGCACCGACATGATCGTCTCCGTGACGGACTGGGTGCCCCGAGCGGCCTCCTGCACGTTGCGCGCGATCTCCCGCGTGGCCGCGCCCTGCTCCTCCATCGCGGCGGCGACCCCACTCGCGATCGCGTTCATTTCGCCGATCGTCCGACCGATCGCGGCGATCGCGCTCACCGCTGCCTCCGTCTCGGTCTGGAGGGTCGTGATCTGCGAAGCGATTTCCCCGGTGGCGCGCGTCGTCTGCTCCGCGAGCGCCTTCACCTCGGTCGCCACCACCGCGAAGCCGCGTCCCGCCTCGCCCGCGCGTGCCGCCTCGATGGTCGCATTGAGGGCCAGGAGGTTCGTCTGCGAGGCGATGCCGGAGATCAGGCCGACGACATCGCCGATCCGGCGTGTCCCCGCCGCCAGGGTCCGCATGATCGCATCCGTGCGCTCCGCTTCCCGCCCCGCCGCTGCCGCCGCGCTGGAGGAATGCGCCACCTGCCCGGCGATCTCCTGCACGGACGCTGCGAGTTCCTCGGTGGCCGCCGCCACAGTCTGCACGTTGGCCGACGTCTGCTGCGCGGTACTCGCGACGCTGACCGATTGCAGGTTGGTCTCGTTCGCGGTGCCGGACATCGCGGCGGCTGTCGCCTCCATCTCGGTGGCGGCCGAAGAGACACCCTCGCTCAGGCTGGATACGTCGGCCTCGAAGCTCCGGGTCAGGGCGTCGAGACGCTGGACGCGCCGCATCTTGTCGTCGGCTTCGCGGGCGATTGCGGCATCGGCGTCGCGCTTGGCGATCAGCGATCCCTGGAAGACTTGGAGCGCGCGGGCCAGCGTCCCGATCTCGTCGCGCTTGTGTATGTCGCCGACGACGAGCGTCAGGTCGCCGCCCGCCAGCCTCTGCATCTGATCGGCGATGCGGCCGAGCGGCACGGACACGCCGCTCCAGACGGTGCGCGCCGCGATGCTGATTGCCACGAAGCCGATGGCCGCCACCGTAAGGAACCCGACCGACAGCAGCCCGTAGATCCAGTCCGACCGCTTCGCCTCGGAATCCGCGATGTCGAGTTGCAGGTCCACGAGCTTGCTGATCGCCTCCGAGATCGGGTCGATCGCGGGATAGAGATCCCTGGCCGTGAACGCCTTCAGGCCCGACGCGTCCTGACTCCTGAGCAAGTCGACCAGCGCCTCGACCGTGGGTGTGGCCCGTCGCATCAAACGCTCGGCTTCGAGTGACAGAGCCGTCTCATGCGCGCTCATCGCCGTGGCCTTGAAGGCGGACCACCGCTTCTCGATCATCGCGAGAGCGGTCTCCACGTCCCGCAGGCCCGTGGACCATGCCACGCCACCGTCGCGGACCTTGTGCGACGTATCGACGATGCGGACGGCGTAGAAGTCGGAGACAGCCTTCAGATCACGCAGCGGTACCACGCGATCGTCGTGGATCGTCGCCACCGTATCGTGCATCGACATGATGCCCCACCAGCCGCCGCCGAGTCCGCCCGCGACGAGTAGGGCCAGGGCCGTGAGCAGCGCGATCAGGCGCGCGCGAATCGAACTCAACCCGGCCATTCATCCCCGTCCTGTCATTATTCTTCCTGCTATATTTGTAAGCAATCTCCTTCTGTCCGGTTAAGATATTCGACGACACGCCAAACATCTTCGATGACGTCGAACATCAGTATTCCGACGATATCACCCGCGAAGGCGAACGTTGGCGCGACGGGTCACGCAGGATATGTTCGGTTTCGAAGGGACCGCATGACGTAAGGGCGGGCGATGTGCGCAGCAAAAATCCGCCGCTGCCGGACGAAATACCCCGGCGAGACGACGGATCGGGCTCCTTTGGTTCGGCGAGCGATCCGCGCTGATATCAAGGCTTCGGGGACGGCTCCTGCGGGTCCTGCGCTTCGAGCCGAGTCGCCCCGGCGGCACCGGTTTCCCGCGCTTGTGCCGCCATCGTCACCAGCACCTTGCGCAAGGCTCCCATCTCGCGGACGGGCTCCGGGTAGAGCACCCGCGCGGTCCGGTCGGCGGCCAGGAGGTCCATGCCCTCCGGATCGAGGCCGGTGAGGCGCCAGGGGCCCGGCTCGGCACCGGAGGCGACGGCGTAGAGCGCGAGGGCGTCGGCGTGGTCCGCGTTCATGTGCTCGACGGCGCCGGCCTCGCCGGCCACGAGCCCTTCGGCGCCCGCGAGATCGAGGCGCAGTTCATCCGCCCTCAGCACGGCGGCCTTGGCAAAGCCCCCGTTGAGATGCCCGGCGCCCGGCTCCAGGGCGAAGAACCCGAAATCCGGAAAGTCCGCGTACAGCTTGGATTTCGGATGCCGCGCGACGAAGCGGGCGCGGGCGCGCGGATCGGCCGTCTGCGTCACGCGCCCCGTCACCGTCAGGCGCGGATGCGCGAGCGGGTCGCCCTTGCCGCCGGCACTGAACAGCAGCGAGGCGCGCGGGTCGGCCAGCAGGTTGCGGGTGTGCGCCGAGAGACGCGAGAGCAGCATCAGGGGGGTGCCGTCGACATCCGTCGCGATGGTCACCAGGGAGACGAAGGGCGTCCCGTCCTCCGGATCGAGGGTGGCGAGCGCGCCCGAGCGGATCGAGCGCAGAAGATGGCGGGCCAGCCCGATCGCGTCGAAGGGCGCCTCGGCCGCCGGCAGCGGCACCGCCGGCCCGCGCCGCTCGCCCCCCGTGTTCGTCTCGCCCTCGGCCATGGATACTCCCCCGATTCGATGCCCGCGAACCGGCGCTCAGGCCGCGTTCAGCCGGGCGATCATAGCCAGGGTTTCGGGCTCCGTACGAGGGCGCCGGACTGCGGCCCGTTGGCATCAGTCAAGCCGCAAACGAACAAACGACCGAGGTCGCTCGCTTTTATCGCACAGAGTCATTACACAGCCTGACTCTCCGCGCGAACGCGGCCCGCCTCCCCGGCACGGTCGCCACCGCGTTTTTGCCGATCCCTGCCCACCGTCCGCGACGGGGGACGGGGTGGGATGCGGAGGGGTGGGCGCCATCAGACGTCCGCCGATCCGCATCCGAGCAACAGGACACGCGCATGCCGACCATCGCCCTCGTGGACGACGACCGAAACATCCTCACCTCCGTCTCGATCGCCCTCGAGACCGAAGGCTACCGCATCCAGACCTACACCGACGGCGCCTCGGCGCTGGACGGCCTGAAGCATTCCCCGCCGGACCTCGCGATCTTCGACATCAAGATGCCGCGCATGGACGGGATGGAGCTTCTCAGGCGTCTGCGGCAGAAATCCGACCTTCCTGTGATCTTCTTGACCTCGAAGGACGAAGAGATCGACGAGCTGTTCGGCCTCAAGATGGGCGCCGACGATTTCATCCATAAGCCGTTCTCGCAGCGCCTGCTGGTCGAGCGCGTGAAGGCCGTGCTGCGCCGCTTCGCCCCGAAGGACGGCCCGGGCGCCGCCGCCCGCGAGGCCGATGCCGCCGCCCGCTCCCTGGAGCGCGGCCTCCTGATGATGGACCCCGAGCGCCACACCTGCACCTGGAAGGGCGAGCCCGTCACCCTGACGGTGACGGAGTTCCTGATTCTCCAGGCCCTGGCGCACCGGCCCGGCGTCGTGAAGAGCCGCAACGCCCTGATGGACGCGGCCTACGACGATCAGGTCTACGTGGACGACCGGACCATCGACAGCCACATCAAGCGCCTGCGCAAGAAGTTCAAGGTGACCGACACGAGCTTCGACATGATCGAGACGCTCTACGGCGTCGGCTACCGCTTCAAGGAGAGCTGAGCGCCCGCCCGGGCCTCAGGCGCCCCCTCCCCGCAACGCTGTTCCCTCACCACCGGACGCCCGTGGCCACCACCGACCAAGCCGAACCCCCGTCGCGCGGCATGCTGGGATGGCCGCGCCAGATCTGGAACGGGATCGGTCAGCGGGCCTCGTCGAGCCTGACGCGACGCATCGTCGTGCTCAACCTCGTCGGGCTGATCGCCCTGCTGTTCGGCTTCCTCTACCTGAACCAGTTCCGCCAGGGGCTGATTCAGGCCCGGGTGCAGAGCCTGCTGATCCAGGGCGAGATCATCGCGGGCGCCATCGCCTCGTCGGCCTCGGTCGAGACCGACGCGATCCGGATCGACCCCGACAAGCTGCTCCAGCTCCAGGCCGGTGAGGCCGAGGAGCCCTCCTCCCCCCTCACCTTCTCCCTGAACCCCGAGCGGGTGGCCCCGCTGCTGCGCCGGCTGATCACGCCGACGGGCAACCGCGCCCGGGTCTACGACCAGGAAGGCGGCCTCCTGTTCGATACCCGTACCCTCTCGGCCCGGGGCGAGATGAGCCGCAGCGATCCGGATGTCCGCCCGCGCAAGAGCACGTGGCTGGAGAAGGCCTGGGAGGCCGTGCAGTCGAAGTTCGCCGGGAGCACGCCGTCCCCCGGTGTCACCGAGGATGTCGGCCCCGCCAGCGGGCGCAGCCTCAAGGAGGTGCAGGTGGCGCTCGGCGGCGCGCGCGGCAACATCGTGCGGCGCAATCCGGCCGGGGAGACCATCGTGTCCGTCGCGGTGCCGATCCAACGGGCGAATTCCGTCCGCGGCGCCCTGATGCTCTCGACGCAAGGGGGCGACATCGACCGGGTCATCGCCTCGGAGCGCTTCGGCCTGCTCCAGGTGTTCCTGATCGCGGCGGCCGTGATGCTGGTCCTGTCCATCCTGCTCGCCGGCGCCATCGCGGGGCCGGTGCGGCGCCTCGCGGATGCGGCCGAGAAGGTGCGGCTCGGCATCAAGTCGCGGGAGGAGATCCCCGACTTCACGAGCCGCACCGACGAGATCGGCCACCTCTCGGGCGCCCTGCGCGACATGACCCAGGCGCTCTACCGGCGCATCGACGCCATCGAGAGCTTCGCGGCGGACGTCAGCCACGAGTTGAAGAACCCGCTGACCTCGCTGCGCAGCGCCGTCGAGACCCTGCCGCTGGCGAAATCCGACGATTCGCGCACCCGGCTGCTGGCGATCATCCAGCACGACGTGAAGCGCCTCGACCGGCTGATCTCCGACATTTCGGACGCCTCGCGCCTGGATGCCGAGCTTGCCCGCGCGGAGGCGCGCCGCGTCGACATGCGCAAGCTGATGACCACCGTGGTCTCGGTGGCCAACGAGCGCCGGCGCCCGAAGGACGCCCCGATTCAGTTCGACGTCGACGCGCCGGCCGGCGAAGGGGAATCGCCCCTGACGATCTTCGGGCATGACAGCCGGCTGGGCCAGGTGGTCAACAACCTCCTCGACAACGCCCGCTCGTTCTCGCCCCCCGACGCCAAGGTGCGGGTGGCCCTTCGCCGCGTCCGCAACGACGTGGAGCTGATCGTCGAGGACGAAGGGCCGGGCATCCCCGAGCACGCCCTGGAACGCATCTTCGAGCGCTTCTATACGGATCGCCCCGAGCAGGGCTTCGGCCAGAATTCCGGCCTCGGCCTCTCCATCTCCCGCCAGATCGTCCAGGCCCACCGGGGCACGATCCGGGCCGAGAACCGGCCGGGCCCCGCCGACGAGGAGGGCGAGCCCACCGTGCGGGGCGCCCGCTTCATCGTGCGCCTTCCGGCGGCGGCCCGCTGAGCGCGGACGGCCCCCCGATGCCGGATGCCGTCGCGTGGGTTCACGCGAGTTGCGTGGCCGTCGACGGCGCCGGCGTCCTGATCCGGGGGGCGTCGGGGGCCGGCAAGTCGAGCCTCGCCCTGCTGCTCCTCGACCGTGTCGACGCAGCGCATGGAAGCGCCGGTCTCGTCGGCGACGATCGGGTCGGCCTCATGCGCGAGGACGAACGGATCCTGGCCCGACCGCACCCCGCGCTCGGTTCCCGCATCGAGGTGCGCGGCCTCGGCCTCGTGCCGGTCGCAAAAACCTTGGCCGATGTCCCGGTCCACCTCGTGGTCGACCTCGTGGAGGCCTGCCCGCGCCTCCCCGAGGCACCGATGCGCGAGGTAACCCTGCTCGGCCTCACCCGGCCGGGCCTCGTACTCGACCATGCGATGCTGCGCGCCGGACTGGGCCCACGCCTCGTGCTCGACGCGCTCGCGGGGTGCCCCGGCGTGGCCCGCATGCCGCAGGCCCCCGTTCTGATCCTGTCGCCCGGCACCGAACCGTAGCGCCGGGGCCACCACCGTGGCATGATCATGACGTTCGAGCACACAAAATGCCGCATTCGCCTTGCGCTCGACCTTGCGCTGCACAAGATGGCGGCTCCGCTCACAAGGCGTTGGAACCCGCGTCGATGATTGGAATGGTGCTCGTCACACACGGGCTGCTGGCAACGGAGTTCAAGGCTGCCCTTGAGCACGTCGTCGGGCCGCAGAAACAGATCGAGACCATCACCATCGGTCCCGAGGACGATATGGAGCTGCGCCGGCTGGACATCATGAATGCGGTCAGCCGCGTCAACAGCGGCAAGGGTGTCGTGGTGCTCACGGACATGTTCGGCGGCACGCCCTCGAACCTCGCCCTCTCGTGCATGAACGGCGGCGAAGTCGAGGTGGTGGCCGGCATCAACCTGCCAATGCTGATCAAGCTCGCCAGCGTGCGCGACGCCGAGCCCCTCGGCGAGGCTGTCCTGCACGCACAGGAAGCGGGCCGGAAGTACATCAACGTCGCGTCCCGCGTGCTCGCGGGCAAATAGCCTTCCTTCCCCTCGCGCCACAGCTTACAGCCATTCCAAGGCTCCGCTCCGCCAGCGGGCCCGCCGGAGCCGCGCCAAGCGGCGCGGGACGCCACGGAGGGGACGGCCAACGCCCATGAGCGACGACGACATCGACGACCTGCCGACCGTGCCCGAGGGTGGTCTGATCCAGGTGCTCCCGATCATCAACCGGCGTGGCCTGCACGCGCGGGCCTCCGCCAAGTTCGTGCAGACGGTGGAGCGCTTCGATGCCGCCGTCACCGTGACACGCTCCGGCGAGACGGTGGGGGGACGCTCCATCATGGGATTGCTGACGCTGGGCGCGGCGCAGGGCACCTCCATCGCGGTGGTGGCCTCGGGCAGCGACGCCGAGGCCTGCATGCAGGCCATCAGCGACCTCCTCGCCAACAAGTTCGGCGAGGACGAGTAGCCCCGTTCAGGCCGAGCGCTCGAGACGCTCCGGCACGGCGTCCGCCCGACGCCAGACCAAGGCGGACGCACCCGCGCCGAGGGTGATCGTGGCCGCGACGACCCTGTCCGCGCGCCGGGTCAGCGTCACCGTGACCTGATTGCGGCGGGCGAACAGGCGCGTCACCACCCGCACCATCGCGGCCTCGGAGGGGTCGCCGATGATGGGCGCGGACGACGCCTCGGCATCGAGCAGAAGAAAGGCCTCCACCGCGTCTCGCACCTGAATCGGATCACGCACACGCTCGACGCGGTCAGGCTCGACGTTAGCAAACTCGGGCGCATGAACGGGACGCACGCCGACGAGGCTGTGCGCCGGGATCGTGCCGCGCGCGGTCACGGCCCGGAGACGGGACGCCGGCCCGGCCTCCGGGATCGCCGCAGCGGCCGGCGTGTCGAGCTCCAGGGTCGCGCGGGGACGGATCGCCTGCAGCGCGGTCGCCAGCGCCGTGCGGACCGGCTCGACGTTGCCGGGCGCGAAGGTCGGAGCGAGCGCGCTGCCATAGGGCTGCCAGACCACGATCCGGCCATGCCCGAAGAGCGTATGCGGCATGGCCAGGGGAATCACGGCACCGAGCCGGTCCGGACCGTTCCCCACCGCCCAGGCCAGGGCGAAGACGAGGTCCCGCCCACCCGCCTGATGCTGGGCCGCCGAGAGGAGGTAGTCCGGGTCGGCCCGGACGGGATCCGCGACGGCGGCACGCGCGAGCAGCGCCCGCCACGCCGCGATCTCGTCCGCGCCGATGGAAGCCGCCCGGTGCAGGTCGACGCGCCAGGCCACGGGCGCCTCGTCCGCGACGGCCTCGACCACCGCGTCGATCGGCGATGCGCCGCCATCGATGACCGTGAAGCGGTGTCTCATGTCTCGATCCGATCCCGAATGCGTCCCGATGCGGGACACTCTCGCGCCGTGAGGCGCCCTGTGGGGTTCAGGCTTCAAGAACGGGACCGCCCGATTCCGGACAGCGAGCGCGGTCTCAGCCGCCGGGAATCGCGAGGGGATTTTGCGTGAGCGCCGCGGCGTCGGGGCCGTCGACGCGCGGGCGGCCGAGGAAGGCGTCCCACAGGCGGGTGACGAAGGCCGGGTCGAGGTCGCGCACGATGAGCACGAGGCGCGAGCGGTGATCGGCGTCCGGCCAGGCCGCGAGATGCACGGGCGCATGGATGACGTGCTGGACCCCGTGCACCACGAGGGGTCGTTCCGGCGCGTCCGCGAGGGCGACCAACCCCTTGAGGCGCAGGAGGTTCGGGCCGTGGCTGGAGCGCAGCAGGTCCAGGAACATCTCGAAGGCCGCGCGCGGCACCGGTGCGTCGCTGGTCAGGCTGAAGGCCCGGATCGCGGCATCGTGCCGGTTCACGTCGTGATGGTGGTGGCCGTGATGGTGCCCATGGGCGTGATGATCATGCTCGGCCCGCTCGGCCTCGGCGCCGAGCCAGGCGCGCACGTCGTCGCTCTTTCCGTCGAGGCCGAACAGGCCGCCGAGAAGGGCGTGCGGCGGCACGGACGCGTCCCGGAACGGAGCCGAGGGGTTCAGGGCCCGCAACCGTGCTTCCAGCGCGGCGCCGTCCTCGCCCGCCAGATCGCGCTTCGTGACGACGATCTGGTCGGCCACGGCCACCTGCCGCACCGCCTCCGCGTGGGCGTCGAGGGTCGAGGCCCCGTTCACCGCGTCCACCACGGTGACGACGCCCTGCAGGCGATACCGGATGACGAGATAGGGATGGTAGATCAGCGCGTGCAGGATCGGGGCGGGGTCGGCGAGGCCCGTCGTCTCGATCACTACCCGGCGGAAGGGCTGGATGCGGCCGTTGTCGCGCTTGCGCAGCAGATCTTCGAGGGTGGCGATGAGATCGCCGCGCACGGTGCAGCAGAGGCAGCCGGCGCCGAGCAGGACCATGCCCTCGTCGATCGTCTCGATGAGCAGGTGGTCGAGACCGATCTCGCCGAACTCGTTGACGATCACCACCGTGTCGGTGAGCGCCGGATCGCGCAGCATCCGGTTCAGCAGGGTCGTTTTGCCCGCGCCGAGAAACCCGGTGAGGACGGTGAGCGGAATCGGCTCGGGCGCGCGGGGATCGGGCTTTGACAGGTCGGTCATGTCCCTGACCTAGCCTTCCGGGACGCGCCGCTCAATCCTGCGGCGATGTAATATTATAACACCGCCAATCGCCGGGTGCGTCCGGGCACGGGTGGGTCAGTCGTCCGCCTGAGTCTTGCTCGCCGACCGGGTGGATTTGCCCGCCGTCGCGGGCTTCGCGCTCGAGGCTTTGGCGGCGGGCTTCGCCTTCGCCTCCGGCTTGGCCTGGGGCTTCACCGCGGCTTTCGCGGCCGGCTTGCGGACCGTATCGACCTTCAGCTTGGGCGCGCCCTCCATGACGGGGGTGGATTCCGCGGGGGCGAAGGCGCTCGCCGTAGCGGGGACGCCGCCCTTGCCGCGGGCCAGGGCCTTCTTCGCCTCCGGCTTGGCCGCCTTGGCGGGGGCGGCCGCCGGTCCCTTGGCCTGCCGGGCCGCCTGGGCGGCCTCGCGCTTGGCCGCGATCGCCTCCAGCTTCGCCTTGCGCGCCTCGGCGAGCTTGGCGGCCTTCTCCGCCTTCTCGGCTTCCTCCTGCTCGTTGAGCGCGATGGCACCCTCGGCGGGATCGCGGCCGATCCAGACCAGGATCGGCTGCAGCGGCGCGCGCGGCGGCAGGGCGCGGTTGCGCAGGGCCGCGCTGTTCATGGTGGCGAAGGCGAGCGCGGCGGAGGGCGGCGCGGCGGCGGCCATCAGCTGGGCGTTGGCGTTGTCGGCGCTGGCGCCGGCCGCTCCGGCGCTCGCCGTGATGGCCCCCTGGCCCTCGTCGACGGGCAGGGCCTTGCGCTTGTCGCAGATGTAGGGCCGCAGGTCCGGCGGCTCGCCGAGGTTGGAGGTCGGCAGCGCGTCGAGGGTCTGGGCGGTCCAGCCGGCGCTCTGCGAGAATCCGTAATCGAACAGGTCGAAGGCCTTGAGGTCGCGTTCGCGGGCGCTCGGCTGGCCCATCACCACGGTGATGATGCGACGCCCGTTGCGGGTGGCGCTCGCCACCACGTTGAAGCCCCCCGAGCAGATGAACCCGGTCTTCATGCCGTCCGCGCCGGCATAGCGGCCCAGAAGGCCGTTGTGGTTGGCCATCACCGAGCGGCCGAACTGGATGGCGCTGATGGAGAACAGGGCGCGGCTTTCGGGAAAGTCGCGGATGAGGGCGCGGCCGAGGATCGCCATGTCGCGGGCCGTCGTCCATTGCCGGGCATCGGGCAGGCCGTTGGGGTTGGTCCAGCGACTCTCGCGCATGCCGATGCGCTGGGCGGTCTCGTTCATCATCTGGGCGAAGCCCTCGATGGAGCCACCGAGATTCTCACCGATCGCCCACGCGACATCGTTGGCCGACTTGACCATGATGATCTTGAGGGCATTGTCGAGGGTGAGCTTGGTGCCCGGCCGGAAGCCCATCTTCGAGGGCGGCTCGGCGGCGGCGGCGGCCGAGATCGTGATCAGCGAATCGAGGGAGAGCCGGCCCTGCCGCACGAGGTCGAGGGCGACGTAGGTGGTCATCAGCTTGGTGATCGAGGCCGGGAACCACGGATCGGTGGCCGCCTGCCCGTAGATCACCTTGCCGGAATCGACCTCCACCACGAGGATCGGCGATGTCACGGCACCCGCCGGCGCGGCGGCCAGCACACTCGCCGCCATCGCCAGGCAAGCGGCCAGGCGCCTCAACAATCCGTTCGACATCTGACCCGTCTCAAGAAGGTATGCCCCCGGCCCGACGAATATCGGCCCGCGCGGGTCGGCCGGTCAACGGCCAAGCTTGAGGCAGGCCGACGGAAATTCGTCGTCAAGCGTGGTACGACTTGGCCGTGACTGAACGCCTAACAACCGGCGTTCCGTGGCGAGAGCATGGCAAAACGCTTCGCGGATGCGAGATCCGGGCGGTTTCATGGTATGATCGCGTTCGGCGCATGGGTACGGTCCGCGGCCTGTCCGTGGCCCCGGATGGCCGTCACGCCTATGTGCGATGCGTCGGTCAGGGTATTTCGAAATTCGGAGCGTCGCAGCCCGGCAGGGCCCGGTCGGCGCGGGATCGTGATGGCGTACGCAGTCAAGGAACTTTTCCACACCCTCCAGGGCGAGGGCGCGCAGGCGGGGCGGGCGGCGGTGTTCTGCCGGTTCTCCGGCTGCAATCTCTGGTCCGGCCGCGAGGAGGACCGCGCCACCGCCGCCTGCACCTTCTGCGACACCGATTTCATCGGCATGGATGGCACGGGCGGCGGGCGCTTCCCGACATCGGACGACCTCGCGGACGCGATCGCGCGCACCTGGGAGGGTGGCCCGCGACACCGCTACGTGGTCTTCACCGGCGGCGAACCCCTGCTGCAGCTTGATCCCGCCCTCATCGCCGCCGTTCATGCGCGCGGGTTCGAGGTCGCGGTGGAGACCAACGGCACGCTTCCCGCGCCCGCGGGCATCGATTGGATCTGCGTCAGCCCGAAGGCCGGCAACCCGATCGTGCAGCGCAGCGGACACGAGCTGAAGCTCGTGTTCCCGCAAGCCGAGGCCCTCCCGGAGGCCTTTGCGGAGCTCGACTTCCGCCACCACTGGCTCCAGCCGATGGACGGGCCGGAGCGGCTCGCCAACACCGCCGAGGCGGTCGCCTATTGCCGGCGCGACGCGCGCTGGCGCCTCTCGCTCCAGACGCACAAGATCATCGGGATCCCGTGAGGCTCCTAACTCCGCTCGCAGCATGAAGTTTTCGCAATGAAGATCACGCAAGCCTTCACCTTCGAGGCGGCCCACCGCCTGCCGAACGTGCCCGAGACCCATCGCTGCCACCGCATGCACGGGCATTCCTACCGGGTCGAACTCACCCTCTCGGGCGCCGTCGACCCGGCCACCGGCTGGGTGGTGGATTTCTTCGACGTGGAGCACGCCTTCGCGCCGGTGCTGGCCCGCCTCGACCATTACTGCCTCAACGAGATCGAGGGGCTGGAGAACCCCACCGCCGAGCACATCGCGGCCTGGATCTGGGAGCGCACCAAGGCGGCGCTGCCGGCCCTCTCCTCCGTAAAGGTCTACGAGACGCCGATGTCCTGGGCCGAGTACGAGGGCGATGCCTTGTGATGAGGAACCCGGCGATGAGGGACCCGGCGATGGGCGGGGGCGCCCTGGTCCTGTTCTCGGGCGGGCAGGATTCCACCACCTGCCTCGCCTGGGCGCTCGCGCGCTTCGACCGGGTCGAGACCCTCGGCTTCGATTACGGCCAGCGCCACCGCATCGAACTCGATTGCCGGGACACCCTGCGCCGGGGGATCGCGACCCTGAAGCCCGAATGGGCGGCGCGGCTCGGGGACGACCATACGCTCGCCCTCGACGCCCTCGGCCAAGTCTCCGAGACGGCGCTGACCCGCGACACCGCCATCGCCTTCGCGGATGGCGGCCTGCCCAACACCTTCGTGCCGGGACGCAACCTGCTGTTCCTCACCTTCGCGGC
>NZ_JAIEOF010000360.1 GCF_019750675.1 Methylobacterium sp. | reverse complement strand
TCGATGTCGGCCCCGAGCGGGCCCGTCGACGCGTTGAAGGGCGCCTGGATCCCGGCGTTCTCGGCCCAGAACAGGGCATCGCCCACGCGCACGCGGTGGATCTGGAATTTGCCCAGGCCGAGCGTCATGCGCTTGACCAGCACGGTGGAGTCGCCGTCGATGTTGACGAAGTCCTGCTGGCTCAGCGGCGGGGCCGACCAGCGCCGGCCGTAGAGCAGCGGCTTGCGGGCGCCGGGCTTCGGCACGTTGCCGCCGCCCGTGATGCTGTAGCTCTCGGCGGCCTTCTTCGTGCCGGACGCCTTGGAGGCCTGCGCGGCGTAGCCGAGGGCGATACCGCCGACCACCAAGCCGGCCTGGATCGCCGTCGTCAGGCCGCCAGCTGCCGCACCTGCGCCGAACAGCGCAGAGCCTGCCAAGAGCGGCGCCGCATAGGGCGCCAGGGCGATGAGCGCGATCGACGCGATGGCGAGCCCGATCGAGGCGATGCCCTTGCCCAGCGGCGCGGCGGTGATAACCACGACGTCGTGCGGGCCCACCAGCGTCTTCGACCAGGTCGCGCGCAGGCGCACCGTGCGGTCGTTCGGCTGGTAGATCTCGGCCGCGTCGCCGCGGCGATGCACCGCCACGATGAAGGGCCGGCCGGCCGCCGGCCGGTGGCGCGCGACGATCGTCGAGAGCCGTCGGCGCCGGTTCGGCAGCCGCACGGGCTCGCTGCGGCGCTGCCCGACGAGGTTGGTGGTGAGGACCAGGGTCATGCAGATCCTGAGATGTCGATGAAGGCAGGCCGGGGAGCCTTGTGCGGCTCACCCGGCCCGTTCACCATCGGAGGCGCCAACCGAACCGATGGAGAATAGAATGGAATTCAGAGACGCACCCAAAAAGCGGACAGAATTAACTTTGCCACCGCTCACTCCACCGCAATTACTAACCATCGTCGGCGCATTGGGAAGCGCTCTAAATTTAACCTTTATGGCCTACGGTCACGCCATTGGCCCGGACCGTATCGGTGAACTTGAGGAGTTCGGTCGACAGCTTCTCGCAGGCATCAAGAACAGTGACATTGCAGGCATGCATATGGCTCAGGAGTCTGCGGTCGTTGAAACTATCCATGCGATCGTTGCTGCAAACATCCCGGATGTTAAAGGTATCAGCTAGGATAACAACGTGAGATGATCCGTTGGCGTGAGGAGTGATGCGAAATCGTTCCATTGTATCTCTCCTCACAAAGGGATCAGGTATGTGATGCGCCAGCGGCGCGCCTGAGCGATCTCCAAGGGGGGATCGAGGGCGACGCCGTGCGGCTCGTCGGTGTGCAGGATCAGCCCGCCATCCTCGGCGAGCCAGGTGCCGGCATGGGTCTCGGCCCCGGCCGTCTTGCCCATCAGCACCAGGGCGAGATCGACGGGCTGGGGGATGGCGACCCACTCGGAGCGCACCGGGTGCTTTGCCAGGACCCGGGCCCGCTCGCGCAAGTCCGAGACCAGGAGCGGGTCCGCCGCCGGCAGGATCCGGCATGCGAGGGTCGCCTGCACCAGGCTGGCGAGGTGCCAGCAGTTGAACGCTATCCGGTCGTAGGGGCGGCGCCGCAGGCCCGCGAGGAACGCCCGCCGCGCCTCAGGTGAACAGCGCAGGGTAGCTGTCCCGGTCGAAGAACGCGTTGGGGCCGGTGGGCACGTTCTGCTGACGCCCATCCGGCCAGGCAATCGTGCCCTCGGCGCGCTCGGCAGAGATGTCGAAGGCCGTCATCTCCAGCCCGGTCAACGTGTCGTCGTCGGGGCCGGTCACCGCGGCGAGCTGCCCGGGCAGGACCCGGTACTGCCGGAAGGTGATGCGGATCGCCTCGTTGTACCCCACCACCCCCTTCATCAGGTCGTGCAGGAGGTCTGACGCGTTGTCGATCTGCAGCTTGCCCTCGGTGGGCCCATCCGTATCCGCGCCTGGCCCCACTACGGAGAACGCACAGAGCAGGTGCGGAAGCTTCGGGCCGCCCTCGACGAGCGGCAACGCCATGGTGTCGCCGGGCTCGCCCAGTTCGCTGTCCACGTTCTGCACCAGCAGGATCGCGGTATCGAGCGAGGCGTGGTCCACCTCCAGGGTGGTGAGGATGACGCCTTCCTCGTCGCCTGAGGCGTAGGCCTCTTGCAGAGCTTGCTTGAGGGTCATGCGCTCACCAGCCCTGCACCATGAGGGTGAAGGACACGACGGAGACGGGCCCCAGATCCTGCTCGGCGACCGCGCCGACGATCCGGCAGGTTCGCATGCCGAGGCGACCGTCCGGTAGGCGAACCTGCGACGAGAACCGGCGTGCGCCCATATTCAGCGTGTCCCGCACGAAACCACGGAACGTCACGAACTGCGGGCGGGTGAGCCGAAGGACGATCTTGCGGGGGGTCTCGTCGTACAACCGACGGCGACGGGTTCGGGATGGGCCATCATCGAACTGCGTTTCCTGTGGCGGGTCGTAAAGCTGGTCGGTGCCGAGCGAACCCACCTGTCCGATGGGAACCGGCAAGTCCGACGGCCAGAAAGGATTGGCCATGCTTTCAGCCCGTTCGCGTCGCTGCGGTGTTCAGGACGGGCCCGAGAGCCCCCTGCCCCCTGCGGCCTCGACCAAACAGGCTGCTCTCGGCCTCGCGCAGGAAGATGTCCGTGCCGCCGCTGGCGTTGCGACGGGTGGTCGGAGCAAGGTCGGGCGAGCCGGCCGGACGCTGGTCGATGAAGTTGAGCGCAGTGACCCCGCCGCCACCGTTCCCCTGCGACGCGATCGGCACAATCTGACCACTCGCGTTCGGAATGAAGAGTTCTCGGCCACGCTCGCCGACCGTGTAAGCCTGCCCCGCCTCGACCGGACCACCATTGGCGCGGAAGAAGCTCTGAAACAGACCGGCGATGCCCCCGACCGAATCGCCGGAGCTGGCCTTGGGCGCGGTCCCCAAAAGGCCCGACAGCGGCCCCTGGCCCGTGAAGACGCCCTGCAGCGCCGACCGGGCGAATTGCTTGACCAGGCTGTTCAGGATGTCGCTGAACGACCTACCCTCGAGGATGGCGTCCGCGAACGCGGTCGAGGCGGCATCACCGAAATAGCGCGCGGCATCGGCCGCCTGACGGATCGCCTGCTGGGCATCCATCGTCCGATCCTTGTAGGTCTGCCAAGCCTCGGCGCCAGCCAGGACCCGCTTGCGCTCATCCTCGGTCAGGTCGGCACTCTCACGGTTGCCTTTCTTAACCTCCTCGCGTGCGACGGCCTCAGCCTTGGCGAGCGCCACCGCTCTCTCGCGCTCGACGTTGGTCTTCGCCACGTTCTCCAGCTCGGCCCTGGCGGTGTCGCGCGCCTTTTCGATCTGGCCGATCAGCGTCTCGACGGCGTCCAGGCCCTCGCTGCTGCCGGTGCTGCCCTTCGGCGCCTTGGCCGAAAGGCTGGGCAGTGTCACGGACTTGTCAGCGCCCTTCGGCGGAGCGCGGAAATCGAGCTTGTTGCTATCCTCGATCGCCTGGGCCACCGCGCCGGGCTGTTTCATCCGGTTGGCGAGCACCTGCCGCGCCGCGGTCAGCGCGTTGCGGTCATCGGCTTGCGCCTGCGTCTCGCCGGTCCGTGGCAGACCGAAGGTATCGGTCAAGCCGAGCGCATTCGCACCAGCGCTGAGCGCGCCCCGCACAGCAGGCCCGACCCGGTTGAGCCCCGTCTGCTCACCGAGGGCGACCGCCCCGAGATTGGTGGCGAGCTGCCCCGCACTCGGGATCATGTTGGCGATCTTGTCCGCGATACGCGAGATCTCGACATAGAGATTGCTCGCGGTCAGCACCGCCCGGGCAAGCACAAGCTCGAAATCGACGAACCGCGTATAGATGTCGAGGGCAGAATCAGAGAATTCTTTCTGGATAGGCGCCAGCGCGGTCGCGAAGATGTTGGTGATGTCGCGAAGCTTGGCTTCGAGCTGGCCCGCCCTGTCGATCTCTTCCTGCCCGACGATACGCTGGCCACCGGCCGTCAGGGCCGTGCTGTCCATCTGATCGCGGAGGCGCCGGGTCAGCTCGACGCCCTGGCGCATCTTGGCCTCGAAGTCGGCCCCGAAGAACTTGCCCGCCAGATCGAAGGCCGCCACGTCGCGACCGGCGTCCCGCAGCTTGTCGATGAGGTCTAGGACGACGCGGATGCGGGCTTCCTGGGTCGTTGCGCCAGCCAGTGCGGTGCGATCCCCGCCGCTGAGGTTGCCGGCGCGCACGTTCTGCTCGACCCGATCGGCGATGGTCGAAGTGGTTCGGCCATGCTCCCCCTCGCCGATGCGCAGAGCGGAGGCTTCCTTGGCCCGCTCCAGTGCGGCCACGACCTGCCGCGTCTCCAGTCCGAGCGCCTTCGCATCCAAGGTGAGACGCTGATAGATGTTCGTGCCGAGGCCGACCTTGTCGGCGTCGCGAGCAATCTGCGTGAAAGCCTCGACGTGCTCGCGCGCCTCGTCGATCGAGGCCGACACGGCATGAAAAACGAGCTTCGCGGCCTCGAAGGCGATGAACGCGGTGAGCAGCGTTCCAAGCGTCGGGATCTGAGCCGCAAGAGTCGTGACTGCCGTGGTCGTACCGGTGAGGCCAGCCTTGACGCCAGCCTGCGCGGTCTGAGACCCCGCAGCCGCCGCCGTGAAGCTACGGACCACACCCTCCAGGGTGGCCTTTTCGGCCGTGGCTGCGTTGGCCGTGGCCGTCGCGATGTTCTTGACGTCGGAGCCGATGGCGCCGGCCGCACGCTGTACGTTCTGCTGAAGCGCTCCCAACGCCGAGCCGGCGTTGTTCGAGTTCGCAGCCATGCCGGAGAGTGCCACGCCTGCCGAAGCCATGTTCCCGGCGATGGAAGCCGCGAGGCTCGACATCGCACTGGTGGCGCGCGAAGTGTCCGCTGCGAACTGAATGACAAGCGGTTCAGCCATACCCTACGCTCTCCCCGCTGCCATCTCTTCCATGAGCACTTGCAGGAACTCGTCCTCGGACGGCGCTTGCTCGGCCGGGCTGTTGGCCGCGATGAACCCGTCGAGCGCCGCATGGAATTCGGCCAGGGTCATGCCCTTCACGTCCTGGGGCGTGTAGCCCGCTACAGCTCCGGCGCCGATGAAGACGGAGAGGTCGCCGGGGCGTGGTCGCTTCCCCCCTCCGCGTCCGCGTTTCCCTCCGGCACACCGCTCACCGCACCCGTCACGATCTGCGATGCGAGGTGCAGGAAATCCGCGATGGGATAGTTCGGGGGGTGGTAGCGCATCACCAGCGCCTGCGCCTCGACGGGCGACGACCCTGCCCCCTCCAGGCCGAGGCGAATCGGCTCCCAGATGTCGTTGACGCCGAAGCGATGCGTGGCGAGCCGGGCCATGATCTCGCCGATGCCGGCGTTGCACAGCCGCTCCAGCTCGGACATCTCGCCGAGCCGAAGCTGGAAGTTGCGCTCACGGCCACCGAAGGCCGCGCGCACCATGGTCCGCGAGGTGTCGGACACGCTCACGTGGCATCAGCCCAATCGAGAGGGCCGTCACCGCGGAACTGCGCCGTGAAGGCCACGATGCCGTTGTTGTTCTTCGCGATCTCGAAATTCTCGATGTGGACGTCGCCCGCCCACTTGCCGCCGCCGCCCGCTGCGCTGCGATCGATGCGGAATTCATAGGGCACGGCCACCTCGCTTTCGACGTCGGCGCGGAAGTCATCGAGGTGATCGGCCGCGATCGAACCGGCAAACCGACCACCCCAGGACGTGGAGCTCTTGATGCTCTTGCGGGTGGGGATCGCCGTGGGATTGTCGCAATCCGGCACGGTGGCGTCTTCGTATGCGTTCGTGATCGTCAGCGTAATCGACGTCGCGAGGCAGACGAATTTGGCTCCTGCGCCCGCGCCACGATAGGCCCGGAACCGGTTGCCGGGCAGAAGATCGGGAGTTGCCATGGTCAGTCCTCCAAACCGGGGTCCGGCCCGGCGATGATGGTGGTGAGGTCGAGGAACACCGACTTCGCTTGAAGCGGGTCGATCACGTCGCCAGCCTGCGTGACTTCGATCATCTTCTGCAGGCGGAAGGGGGCGGCGAGCGGTTTCGCGAACTCTTCGAGGCCGTCCAGCGCGGCGCTGATGGCATCCACCAGCGACCAGGCTTCGGTGCGTCCCGAGGCCGTCGACACCGCAAAGATGCGGGCCTGAACCGTCCAGGTGAAGCCGCACCCCGCATCGAAACGCTGACGCCGCATCGGGCCGATGTAGGCGTAGGGCGTGGGTGCGGCAGGCTTCCCCGGAATGACCGACGCGGTTGGCACGTCGTCATAGATCCGGTTATCGGCAAGCGACTTGAAACCGATGTCGGCACGCAGCTGCGCACGGATCGCATCGCGCAGCGGTAGGATCGGAGACAGCGCGGTCATAGGCCCTCGCGGCTCGCGGCGCGCAGATCGCCAGCCCAATCGGAGAGGGCCTCGCGCGCCGAGTTGTAGAAGAACGGCTGCCCTTCCACCTTGGCCGGCCCCGGGGCGCGCACCTGGCGCCCGCCGGCTCCCGTCGTATCCGCGAACAAATTGCCGTCCGCGACGATGCCGCCGGCCCGGTGGCCGGCCTCGACAGCCAGCGCGTAGTCGTACCCGTTACGGTCGGCCCTCGCCTCGACCACCCACATGCCGCCCTCGCGGTAATAGGTGATGCCGTTGAGAAGCGCGCCGCTGTCCTGCGGAACTCGCGAGCGCATCAGCTCGACCATCTCACGCGCAGCCTTTTCGCCCGCGTCATCCGAGCGAAGTGCCAGCTTCACCGCGTGCTTCACCACCTGGCCGGTGATGCGCTCGATTCCGATGATGTCGGCCACGGTGTCGATCAGGCGCAAGCCGGACAGCACGCCACGGCCCGTTGAGAAGTCGCGGGCGGCGCCGGTCAGGCTCAAGGCGGCGTAGCCCTGTGAGAGCCCGCCGAAGGTCGCGGCGATATCCATAAGCTACTGGCCGCCGAGGTTGCTGGAAATGGTGAGGGCGATAAGGCCGGTGCGACGGTCCGGCAGTCCGACGCCGTCGACCGCGAAGTCACGCCCCAGGATCTTCACGCGATCGGCGTTCGTGATGGTGCGGCTCTGCGCGGAGGTGCGCACCGTCAAGACACCAGCCTCGACGTTCTGAGCCGCGCCACCCTGCGCCGCCTCACGCACGGATTGCGGCCGGAAGTTCGCCCAGATCGTGAAGGCGGGCGCGTATGGGCCTCGATCGCCGGTATCCTGTTCGTCCTCATCAAGGATTGCCGGCTGCCGCAGGAACTCGGCCCGGTGCTCGAATCGCCCGCTGTCCATCAGACCGACCAGGCGCGATACGGCGACAGCAGCGCGTCGACACCGAGCGGCAGCGTCGCCGGCTGCGCCTGCGTAGCGGTCACCGCGTCCCGGTTGTTGAAGAGGTGACTGACCATCAGCAGGATGGCGTGGCGGATCGGGGCCGGCACGGTGCTCTTTCCGCCATCAGCCGAAACATAGCCTGCGCGCCAACGCACCTTCGTCGTGCACCCGTCCGGCTGCGCCGCCTCACTGACCAAGGCGAGGAAGGGCGGCAGAGGATAGCGCCGTGCACCTGCAGCGAGCGTGACCGGAAAGACAGCCTCCAGCGTTTGCTCCCCGAGCGCCCGGCCGAGCCAACCATCCGGCCCATCGAGCCACGCCGTCGCGACCGCAATCAGGCCCTCGACATAGGCCTGCTGCTCGGTGTCGCCGTCGAGGCGAAGATGCCGGTCCGCCTCATCCCAGGAGACGACCGGATTCGGTGGGATGATGACGGCGACGGGCATCAGTTGCAGATTACCCTGATGGTGATGGGGGTGGATGGCGCCGGCTCGAACGGACCGGCAGTCAAGAGGAGCGTGCCGCGCGAGCGCTTGACCGCGACCGTGGCCCCGGTGAGGGTCTGCGAGATGACCCCGCCGACCACCATCTGGTCACCCGACCAGGTGGGGATGACATCGACGTCGGGCGTCGTCGTGCAGGCTGCCCATGTGAAAGTCGCGACCGGCGCCGTCAGGCTGACGTTGGACGTGGCCGTGTAGCGCTCGACGCGCTTCGGAGGCCCGGCCGGGCCTGCTACGCCTTGAGCTCCGGCCTCACCCTTGGCGCCGACGCTGCCTGGAATTCCCGGCAGGCCTTGAGGACCAGCGGGGCCGACGCTACCCGGAACGCCTGGAACTCCCTGCTCACCTCGATCGCCGCGCGCGCCATCGCGTCCGGCAGACCCAGGCAGCCCCTGAGATCCCGGGTTCCCCTGTGATCCAGGCTGCCCATCGGCGCCGCGCTGGCCTGTCGGTCCAGGCGTCCCAGCCTCTCCCGGAACTCCGCGCTCGCCCTTTGCGCCGGGCTGGCCTGCTGGTCCGACATCACCCTTTTCGCCTTTTTCTCCGGGGGCACCGACGGGCCCCGGTGTGCCGGTGCGCGGCACGCCGTCGCCCATCATGGGGCTGGCGGCGCGCAGGTTGCTCTCCGCTGGGGCCGACAGGCCAATGATGAAGACGAGGGCGAGCCAGGGAGTGCGCATTAGCCGCCTCGCCCGTACTGGAGCTCCGGCGCGCACTCACCGGTCGGAGCGGCCGTTGCGATGATCGACACGTACGTCGGCTGGCTGGTGCCGAGAGTTTCGACCGACCGGGCCATGAACCGGGTGCCGGTCGTGAGCGTGACGCTCTCTTGCATGTTCGCGACCTTCCGAATCCGGACATCGACGGAGCAAGGGTTCACGAACCGGTAGGACGTCGCATCCGCCGGCTTGGTGATGGCGAATTGCTTTGCCACCGTGCTGACGCCGTCGAAGATGATCGGATCGCCCGTGCCCGAGCGCACGAACGGCGTCGAGAGCACGGTCATCGGCGTAAGCGCGCCACCGCACGGCATGGCGATACGGTTCACGCCCGTATCGCAGAGCAGCACCATGCCGGACAGATTAGACCCGTCCGCCTGTTTCCAGGGGGTGAAGCCAGTCTGCGCAGCAAGAGCGGAGACCAGCGCCACCCCGAAGACCACGGTAGCAGCCAGCCGGCGCATCCGCTCAGCCCTTGGAGCTGCTGCTGGCGGGATCGGCTTTGTTCGCGACCGGTGGTGCCGCCTTGTTGCTGACGGCGGGAGCCGCTTTCGCTGCCGTCTGCGGGGGCGCATTCTGCGACGAGACGGCAGCCGTGATTTCGTCGGGCGTGCTGCGAGAAGCGTATCCCTGAGGCGGGTAGTTTTCCGCCCGATAGCCCGCCGCGACATACTCAGCCACGGTCGGCCCATCGGTCCGGAGACCGTCACCATCCGTGACGGCGCGAACCGCGCGCATCCCCACCAGGTAGTCGAAATCCACCTTGTCGAATTCGCGCTCGGACCCTTCCGGGAAACCATCGAGCGGCTTGAGCAGAATCGCCGTGATCATGACCGTCTCCTTTTCGGCTCATGGAGCGGGCGGCCGGAGCCGCCCGCCTGCATTAGCCGACCGGGTTACGCGACGCGGCCGAGGTCGCCGTAGACGATGGCCTGCGGGCGGTAGATCGCCATCGCCAGACGCTCCTCGGCGCGGATCGTGACCTTGTTCCGGACGAAGTTGTCCTGGTCCTCGGTCGACACGTCGATAGTGGCGTCCTGGCGGTCGAAGATCTGCGCCGCGAGGTTGAAGGCACCGACCAGGCCCTTGTCGACACCCATGGCCTGCGTCGGGACCACCGGCAGGCCCCACAGGGTCGGCGAGGCGACGCCCTGCGGGTTGCCGATGATGTAGCGGCCCTGCGTGTCCTTCCCCATCTCGATCGCCGCCCAGTCGATCGGGTTGAGCACGATGCCGTTGGGCGGATACTCGGCGAGCGCCGCCTGGAGGATCATCAGGCGCAGCGTGTCCACCTGCGTGGCCGCGACGAGCCCCCCGGCCGCCGCGTAGGCGACCGCCGCCGTCACGAGGCCGAGGAGGTTCTGGCCGACACCGGACCCATTGAGCAGTTGGTTCTCCTCGGCGAGGGCAAGGCCGTAGCGCAGGCGCTGGTCGATGATCGACCGCAGGCCCGGCGCGTCCGCGAGGATCTGCACCGAGGTCCGCATCCAGTGCGCGATCGTGCGAACGGTCGCAGTCTTGTCGACGAACTGCAGCTCGGACTGCGGCTTCAGTTCGCCCTCCGGGACCACGGCGGCGCTGTTCGTGAACAGCTTCTCCTGCTCGTACTCGATGGAGTTGCTGGCCGTCTGGCCCGGCAGGATGAGCGACCGCACGGTGAGGCGCCGCTGCGGCAGTTCCACCTGGAGGCCGCGCCGGTCGGAGGGGATCAGCGCCCCGGCCGAGCCGGCCGCGTCGGTGGTGAGCGAGGTGATGTCCTTCACCTCGACGAGGACGCGACCGCGCGGCCGGGTCTGGTCGGCGAAGCTCTTGAACGCGTCGTCCTCGACGAAGCGCTCGCCCGCTGTCAGGTGCCGGTCGCCCGGCTCGCCGCGACGGGCCATCTTCTGGTCCATCTCGTCGAGGCGCGCCTTGGCCTCGTTCATACCGGTGATGGCCTGGTCGGCAAGTTCCTTGGCGGTGGTGGCGAGCGGGGTGCCCTTTTTGGCCTCCTCCAGCGCCTTGTCGGCGATCTCCTTCACCCTGTCGTGCTTGGTGTCGAAGTCGCGCCGGAAGTCGGCGGCGAGTTCGGCCGCGCTCTTGCCACCGCCTTCGCCGGGCTTGTCGAAGAGGATTCGGGGGCCGATGGCGCAGGACGCGAGACGGGCGAGGCCACCGGCACCGGCCAGCGCCAGCGGCATCAGGGATGTGGAGGCGAGAGCCGGGCCGAACGAAGCGTGCGCGTCGGGCGCGGAAGCGACGAAGGCGAGGGCCATCAGGCCCACCGCCAGGAGCGATAGGAAGGTCTTCACGATGATCTCCGGAACTGTTGTTGGGCCGTCAGCCCGCCAGGGCGCGCAGGAACGCGAGCCCGTCGTCAGCCGCACCGGCAGGCTCCCCCTGCCCCTTCAGGTGAAGACGCGCGGCGCGCTCCGCCTGCGAGTTCGAGAAGCCCAACCCCTTGAGCCAGACCTCGAACTCTCGCTCTGTCAGCCGGTCCCCGGCCTTCAGCTTTTCGGTGAGGTCGTGCGCAGCCTTCGCGGCCTTCACGCTCTGCACGACCGCGTTCTCGTTGGCGCCAACGGACACGATGCTGACCTCCACGAGGTCCAGCCTCTCCAGGGTCCAGACCCCCGAATCCGTGTCGACGCTGTATTCCTTGATCCGGTAGCCGATGGAAAGACCATCGATGTCGCCGGCTTTGAGCAGCGCATGCGCCTCGCGGCCTCGCTGCACGTCCATGTTCAGTTTACCCTGGAGGAGGAGGCCGTGGCTGTCCTCTTTGGCGCCAACCCATTTGCCGATCGGCTCGCCCGGGTTGTGCTGCCAGAACAGCTTCGGCATCGTGCCCTTGGAACGATGCGCGGCCAGGCTTTCGGCATAGGCGCCCTCCGCGATGACATCGCCGTAGGCGTCCGGCTCGCCACCGAAAGTCGAGCCGTAGCCCTCGAACTCGCCGGTATCCTTCAGCGCCTTGAGGTCGAGAACCGGCGCGGTGATCCTGCTCATCGCGAACTCCTAAACGGGTGGTGACGCGGGCGGGCCAGATCCGCCGCCGTCATTGCGACCACCGAGAATCGCGGCAGCGAGCGGAATGTCCTGCATCTGGACAGTGACGACGTCGCCGCCCTCGATCGGCGGCAGGTTCTCCAGGGCCCGGCACTCGTTGCGGGTGGCGATGCCCATGCGGATGGCCTTCTCGTAGGCCTCATAGCGACTGGCCGTGTCGCCCCGCAGCAGGCCTTCAAAGTTGAACTCGATCGTCAGGCCCTGCGCCCGGCGCTCGGCCAGGGGTACGAGTTGCTTCAGCAGGGCCTGCTCGATTCGCTTGAGACGCTTGCGCAGGGTGAATTTCTGGAAGCCGAGGACATCGACCTCTTTGCCGGTGCCCCAGTTCGAGGCCTTGTCGCCGAAACCGACCATCGCGGGCGGAACCCCGAAGACGCGGCAGATCTCTTCGCCACTGAACTTGCGGCTCTCCAGCATCTGCGCGTCTTCGGGGTTCATCGTCAGCGGCTGCCAGGTCAGGCCACCGTCGAGCAGCATGGGTGTCCCAGAGCGCATCGCCCCTCGAAACTTGGTCGCCAGCAGCGTTTCGAGCTCGTCGCGCTGCGGTTTCGTCAAGCGGGCGCCGGCCGGCGTCGTCAGCGTGCCGCTCGGATTGGCACCGTTCCGGAAAACCGCGTCCGCCGCCTGCTCGGCCGCCACCGCCCCCTCGAATGCGCCGCGGCACACCGACAGGGTTGAGGCGCCCGACAAGGCATCGCCGAGGGGGCCACGAATGTGCAGCACGTCCTCGCCACGCTTCACCACGCGCCGGCCACCTTCCGACCAGGCATACTCGAGGCCGCCATCATCGCGACGCCGTGCCTTAACGATGTCGGGCCGCACCGGGAGAAGCGCGTTGAGGACACCGTCCGAACGCCGCTCGATCACGGCGTAGGCGTTGCCGGACAACTCCAGGCCAGCTGCCATGATCTCCCAGAAATCCACGGCGGTCTGATCGTAGTTCGGACTGTCGTGCAGCACGAAGTAGAGCGGATGGTCGCGCGCCACGCGACGGATGCCCTTCGCATCGGTTCGGTAGACCATCAGGGGTAGCGAGCCGATGGTGCCGGCGATGAGTTGCACGCAAGCCCAGGTCGCAGTCAGGCCCACAGCCGCGCCGAGCGATCCGGCCCGGGCGTCGTGATAGTCGGCAAGCGTCACCTGGTTCGTAACGAAGTTCGAGCCGTGCTCGGTCGAGGCCTGACCGCCACGCCACGGCTCGATGTCCTTCGCCCCGTCGAGCCCGAGAGCCCGCTTAAGCCATCTCATGCATAGCTCTCAATCCAGGCGTTGGGGTCGAAGGGCGGCGCCTCGGCGATGGCGAGGCCCAGGCCCATGATCCCGGCCACCGGGCCGTCGATCTTCTCGGACGACTTCTGCTTCGTCGGCTTAATGTTGCCGGCCGGATCGGTCGCGATCGCGATGTTGCCGATCATCCATCGCAGGGCCGGGTGGCCGCCGTGGTCCAGCTGCTCAGCGAGGACGAGGCGTTCCCATTCTTTCGAGGGGGCCGACATCGAGGCGAAGCCCTGTCCGAACATGACGACGTTGCAGCCGTCTTCAGCCAGGCGCACCGCCGTGCCAGTGGCGTTCCACCGGTCGATCGCGACGCCCTGCAGGTCGAAGGCCTCGGCGTCGTCCTTCACCTGGCGCTCGATCGCGTCATAGTCGACGACGTTGCCTTCGGTCCGGATCACGGCGCCGGATTGCGCCCACAGATCGTAGGGCACACGATCGCGGCGGGCGCGCAGGGCGATGGATTCGGCTGGGCACCAAAGGCGCACCACCAGCTTCCAGCGCTCCCCCTCCTCGGCCGGCGGGAACACCAACACCCATGCGGTGATGTCGCTGACCGACGAGAGGTCGAGGCCTCCGAAGCACTTCCGGCCGCGCAGCTCGGTGGCGAAGCGCTTCCAGGCATCCACGTCCGTCGCACACGCATCCCACCTGGTGAGCGACAACCAACGCACCACCTGCTCGGTCCACTGATTGAGGTGGTAGCGTCGGAAGTCGTTCTCCAGTCGAGGATTATCACGGGCCTTCGCGCACTCGGCGCGCAGGTATTCGATTTTGGGCGAGATGCCGAGGTTCGGATTGGCCTTCGACCAGACCGCCTCGTCGGTCCAGTCATCCTCCGGCGCCGCGGCGAAGATGGCCACCAGCGTGGTCGCATCATCAAGGCCGCCGTTCAGGATCGAAAGGCACTCCTCCCACAAGATCCAGCCGTGCCCCCGGCCCTTGAATCCGGTGGTCGAGCCATAGAGCTCGATGGGCTGGTCGCGGGCCGCGATTGACTGGTGCAGCGTCCCTTGCAGGATGCCATCGAGCCATTCGTGCATCTCATCGCCGACGATGACGGACGCCGAGAGGCCGTGCTTGCCTTCAGCCTTACCGGACAGGACCTCGAACTTGGCCCAGAGATCGGGCAGGTACAGCGACTTTTTGAACGCCTGCACGCGCTTCGAGAACGCGGGCGAGAGGCGCACCATCGTCTTCGCTTTCTCGAAGACGAGCTTGGCCTGATTCTCGTTGCGCGCCATGGCGTAGGCTTGGCCGCCCATCTCCCGGTCGCAGATCCAGAACAGCAGCGCGAGGGCCGCCAGGAACTCCGTCTTGCCGTTCTTTCGGCCGATCCAGAGGAACAACCGCCGGAAGAGGCGGAAGCCGTCCGCCGTCTTCCAGCCTACCAGCAGACGGACGATGCATTCCTGCCAGAACGCCAGGCGAAACGGCTTGCCGGCCCATCGCCCTTCCGTGTGCCGGAAGAGGTTGGGCCAGAGCGTCACGACCTTGTCGGCCAGCGCGCTGTCATACCATGCGCCGGGCGTCGCAGCCGCGCGCGCCCAGTGTACAGCGACGAAGGCGAGGGCCAATTGTCCTTCGGCGATCACGACCCATTCGGGCTGGGCCGGGACAACCGGATGCACCGCCGCCGCCACGGGGGCGGGCGAAGCGGCCATCAGTTCGGCCGCGAGCCCGGAATTGGCCCCGCATGATCCGTCATGAAGCCGACAGGATCAACTTCGGCGGGCGGGACAGGACCAGCCGGGCGTGCCGGCTGATCGGCGTCGTCATCGAACAAGCCGCCGAGCGGGTTCGCGGCCTGGTCGCGCATGACCTTGTATCGGTCGGCCGGTGTGAGGCCGTACGCCGCTTCGAGCTTGCCCAGCGCGATCTCGACACGATCACGGTGATTCGCAGCCGGGTGCCGGCGGGGCATCTCGTCCCCGTTCATGTTCTTGACCAGGCGCGTCACGCCCTCGGCCTTGATAGTCTGCGTCGCCTCGATCCACTCGGCCTGATAGACGCACCACCGAGCGAACGCGTAACGGTCCATCCGATCAAGCAAATTGCGACGGTGCAGGTGCGGAGCCTGCTCGCGCCAGATCTTCAGCGCCAGGGTGAAGCCCGCGTCACCCTTGCCAGCGGTGAGGAACGGCGGTGGCCGGAGTGGATCGTTCGCAGCCAGGCGCTCAGTTCGCACTGCAGTCCGAGCCGCGAGCGCACGCTTGCCGGGACTACCCTTCGCCGCCTGTAGCGCCGGGCTGTCCGGCTTGCGTCCTCGCGTCATGGGCGATCAGCCAAGCGGCCCTTGGCTCCTCTCGAAAAAAAGTTTCCGCCAATAACGCGGAGAAAAAGAGGGGGTTGAACAACCGTTCTTCCGCTGTCAGCGCCTGAACTTTTGCACCCCCCCCTACCCCCTACGCGACGACTGGTCTTCGCGTTGCTTGGTTGAGCTATGGCAGGAGGCGCAAAGGGATTGGAACGGGCCAGCCCAGAAGCGTGCAGCGTCACCACGATGCGGCTCGACGTGGTCGCAGACGACAGCAGCGGTGACCCGATCCTCTCTGAAGCACACGATGCACAGGGGCTCGACGCTCAGCTGCTCAGCACGGATGGCCCGCCACCGGGCCGTGCCATACAGACGCTTGGTCTCGCTCTCGGCGTAGCGCCGCGCCTCATAGGCCGAGGCCCGGGCCTGACGATCAGCATCAGACCCAGGCCCCGAGGCCGGCCGAAAGGTGCGGGGACGCGTGGGCATACCCCAGGCACGACAAAGCCCCGCATGCTCGCGCACCGGGGCTTCTACAAAAGCTAACGCACGGGGCGGTGGTTGCAGATTTGCAACAACAGTCCCGTGCACCACCAATCGCTATCACTCCAGCTCGACATCAGCAAGCATCATCGGAACCGGGAAAGCCCTGCCGAAGATGGTAATCCACACGCTGATGCGATCGGGGGGCAGCACCTCGTGCACGGCGCCCGAGAAGCTACGATACGCGCCCAGCATCACGCGGACCTTCGCTCCCGGCTCGAAGCCCTTTTCGCGGGCCGGCGCACCCTCTGGGTCCTTGGCAGCCATCGCCTCGTCGCTGAAATCGTAGGTGCCCGACGCCTGCGCATCCCGCAGCCCGGTGATGAGTTCCGGCTTCACCTTCGCCGGCCGGCCATCCGCGCGCACCATGCCCTCAAGCCCGGGCGTCTCGCGCAGGCTGTAGAGGCTCTGACCCGGCGCCAGGCCCACGAACAGGTAGCGCGGCAGCAGCGGCGCCAGCTCCGTCACGCGGCGCCGGCTGCGCGTGCGGCTCACCCGCATGGCCGGCCAGAAGCTGGCGACCTGGCGCCGACGCAGGCCCACGGCCACCGCCTCCTCACGCTTGGGGTTTGTATAGGCCACGTACCACTCGGTGACGTCGGCCTCGTTGGCATGGGCCGCGTCGGGGTCCAACGCGGCATCGAGCGCCGCCTTGCGCTCGCTGGCCGCGATCCAGCCGGCCTGTTGCTCGGGAGAGAAGTCGGAAGGGCGCAGAGCGCGGGGACCAGAAGCGGGCAGGAAACCGTCATGCTGCATCACGAGATCTGTCCGGTGAGAGTGGTGACACTTGGAAGATAGTTCAAAACCAACCGTCACCAAACAAAAATCCAAGCCATTCAACATCTTAGATCTCATTGGTGACACTGGTGATAGTTTTTCCACGTAGTGTCTATGATTTTTGTTTTGGCTGACCCCGGAACCCCGATTGTCTATACCTACGCGCGAAACCCTCACCACTGTCACCATGGGCGCCTAAGTGCCTGCTATGGCTCAATAATATCGTGGTGATACTTCGTTTTAGAGGGTCACCAAACCCTCACCACCCTCACCACTATTCGGCATGGTGAGGCTCAACGGCGTAGGTCGAGCTCTTCCTGGGGTTGCGGGGCATCCGGCCGGTCGGGCACGTCATGCAGCTCGCAGCCCTGATAGTAGACGCGGCCGGCAATGGGCCCATGGTCATAGAGCTGCTTGAGCCGTTTGCCAAAGCGTGTCTGTGAGAGCGTTCGCTTCGCATTGGCCAGGGACCAGGAGTGATACGCCTCATAGAGCGCGTGGGCCGTTTCTCGGCCCGTAGGCGAGGGTCGAACGCAAGCGGACAGGAACTCGCCCACCGGGTCCATATCCTCGCGATATTCCTGCGTGTCGGCGGTCACAGAGGGCGCGATGACGAGCCCGTTCGCCATGAAGTCGCAGACGCCCTCGTTGAGCCAAGCCAGGATGCCCGGGCCCTCGTCGTCAACGAAGCGCGACACCACCGCCTCGAAGTCCCCGCGTTTCTCAACCGGTATGGTCTGGTCCCAATGCACCAGCAACATGCGCCGCCAAATGCCGTTATCCGTGCCGGTGATGGTCGGATAGTCGTTCCCGCTCATATGGGCGGTGGCATAATTCTGGAACTCGAAATAGCCCTTGTAGAGCGACCGGACGGGGATCGGCTCACCACCGGTCAGTTTTTTGATCATGTCTTCCTGGAGGGGAACGTTGCCGGCGACCTCCAGAATGCGGACGAAACGCCGGCCGTAGAGCCGCGCAATGTCGGGAGAGGCCCCACCAGAGGCACGCTCCGATCCGCCTACGATGGATTCGCGGGGCAAGCCGACCGCGAGGCTCGGTCCGAGCACGCGCGCGATGGTCTCCAGGAACACGGACTTGCCGTTTGCGCCGAGGCCGTAGTGGAACATGAGATGCTGCACAGGCACGCTCAACAGGCCCAGCGCCGTGAACTGCTGTACGGTTCGCCGCTTCGCGTCGTCGGGGAGCATGTCCTTCAGGAAGGCGCGCCAGCCTGGTGCCTCGGCGCCCTTCCGATAGGGTTGCGGGACCACAGACGTGATCCAGTCTTCGCGCCGATGCCCCTCGACGGCATCGCAGATCCCGACGAGCCGCGTCACGGCCGGGTCCGGACATTCATCGTCGCGCTCGGAGCGGAACACCAGGGTATGCGTCAGGCACGCCACCCGATACCGGTCCGCGTTGTAGGCGTCCGGGTTCCGGCGCAAACGTGGCGCGGCGCAGTGCAGCGTCGCTTCCATGCGAGCTTTGTTCTTCGAGGACACCCCGAAGGCGCGGCGCTTGCCCCGGCGCTTGTCGAGGGCATCGGCCGCGGCCGCGCCCTGCGCCAGCAGCACCTTTTCGTCATCCGTCAGGTCGGCCCGCGCCTTGCCCTTCAGCTCGTCGGCTGCCTCGATCGCAGCTTTCTCGCGCGGGGTCGGATGTATGAACTCGGATTCGAGGATGATCCGGTCCCCCAGCAGCTGCACCACCATGCTCGCGAGCGCCATGCCACCGGCCAGATCCCAATGCGTGCCGGTCCAGGACAGCCAGGACCCGCCCGAAACTTCGTCCTGGGCCACCACCGACAGGTCAGCACCGAAATGCCGGATCAGCCGCTTGCCGTTGTCCGTGTCGGAGTGGTCGAGCGTCGCACAGAACGCCAGATCCTCACGGTTGACCCGGCGCGGCCCCCCAGGGCTATCGCCATCGCCGTCTCCGGAGGGTGGTTCCGGAGGGCGGCCACCATCCCAGCCATCCGCCGGGTCATAATCGGCATCGTCCCCGATCGGTGTCGCCTCGTCGACCAGGCGCTTAATCTCGCGGTGCGGATCGTCGGTCATGCGGGGTCCATGGGGTCGAGCAGGGGCGCGTCCGTGCGGGCGCCGAAGCGCCGGGCATCGTCGGGGCGGGTCAGGGCGTGCTTGCGGCCCGGCGGGATGAAGAACGGCGGCAGCGGCGCGGCGCCCTCCACCCACACGAACCAGGCGTAGGCGGTGGCCGTGGAGCCCTTCGGCTCCCATCGGCCGCGCAGCATGCACACCCGCTCCACGAACGGCGCGTACAGCGTCGGCGGCCGGTCGCGCAGGATGGTTTCATACCGGTCCTCGCCCTCCAACCACTGCGCCCGCAGCAGGAAGGCGACCACGGGCGCCAACTGGAAGGCGCGGCGGGCGAACTGCGCCGCCGGCTTGAACGGCGGGTTGGCGCAGATCAGGTCGCAGCACCGCACCGCGGGCGCCACGGCATCGAGGAAGTCGCCCACCTCGTAGCCGCGCCCATAATCGAAGATGTCCGAGGCTCGCACCTGCACGATGGATTCGCGCAGCACCTCGGCCATGTGTCCTTCGCCGCAGCACGGGTCCCAGGCCGAGCGGATCGGCGGGCAGGCACCGCCGAGGGCCGGCAGGACGTGCCGCAGAAAGGCCCGCGTCGCCCACGGCGGCGTCGGGAAGAAGTCCAGGCTGTCCGGCGGCTCGCGCCGGCTCGCCATCACCGCATTGCCGCCGGAGGGGATCATCAATCTGTCCCCTGACGAACACGCCGAGCAGCATCTCGTTGAGCTAACCTTTCCGCTTGAGCTTTCTCTTTATTTTGTCTCTCTGCCTTCTCAGCTTTTAGATCTACGAAATCTTTTATTATTACATCCACACCGAATTGACCACGGACGATGGATAAAGTTGGAGCATCGAAATACCGTAAATGACCTCGAATATTATCTAAATCTCTCTTCTCAAAAACGAGATAGTTGTCGTTGCCCTCCTCTTTAAGCGAGTGACGAATTTTCCGTATGAAATTGTCAAAATCAGAGCCAATAGTACCAATCGATAGACGCAAAAAAGCAGAAATTTCTTTCAGGCTGTAATAATGATCAACGGCACACCAGAAAATCTTAGCCGACCTGATCATTTTTACATCTTTATGATCCAGCAACTCGTGGATAGGGGAACGCTCCGGGATGACAGTTCCTCCTGCAGATTTGAAAACAGACAGATCGCTCACGCCGCAGCCCTCCGAAGCACATCATTGAAATCCTCGCCGGCCGGCGCCCAGCACACGACCACCTGCCGGCCCGGGCGCTGCGCGCGGAAGCGCACGGCCCCGCGGTGCAGGGCGTTCTCGGTGCGCACGCGCTCGCTGTCCCCGTCGCCGAGCAGCCACACGCGCTCGACGCTGGCCGGGATCGGCAGGGAAGGCCGGGACAGGTCGGGCACCGGGCCCGGCACCAGGCGCGCCCGAACGCGGCCCAGGCTGTCCGTCTGCGTCTCGCTCGGGTGCGGCACGCTCTTGGTGGCCGCGCCGCCGATGTTGCCGAGGCTGTAGGCCGCCCAGAACGCGGCGCCCGCCAGGTGCTCCCAGCCGGCCGCGCTCAGCGCCCGCCACACGGACAGCACCGTCTCGATCCCCTCGCCCAGCACCAGGTCGGTGGGCGCCGCGTGGCGCACCAGCGGGATGTGCCCGCCCGTGGCCGAGCCCCGCACCTTTTTGGCCGGCAGCAGCTCGCCGGTCTCCGGGTGGAATATTTCGAGCTTGCCCGAAGGCCGCGTTGCGTCGAGCCATGTGGCGTGCAGCCCGGCGAACTTGCCGTTCGGCCCCCGGATGGCCGCGAGCAGGGCCGGCCCGGTGTGGATCACCCGGTTCGCCTTCGTGGACGATCCCTCGACCGTCAGGCGCTCGAAGAAGTCGTGCTCCGGTGCGCAGCGCAGCGCCGCCCCTTCCGGCACCACCAGACCGCGACATCTCAGGTAGGCCTCGGCCGGCGTGCCCGCGAGCGAGCGCCCGGCGCTATCCCAGTGCTGCCAGCAGGCCCGGCGCTCACGTTCGCGAAACCGGTTGGCCTCCTCAGTCTTGCGCGCCTCATCCTGCGCGGCCTGGGCCTGTCGCACGGCCTGCGCGCGTTCCCGCTCAGCCCGCGCCTCAGGCGTCTCGCCCCGGGTCCGGTCCGGCGGTGGCCGGCCGTTCAGGATCTCGCAGGCCACCAGGAACTCGCAGCCATCGAGGTGCTGCACCAGCGCGATGGCATCCCCACCCACGCCGCCACGCCGGCAGTTGAACACCCGCTTGCCGGGATGGATCGAAAAGCCGTCCCGGCCGCCACAGACCGGGCACGGCCCGATGCGCTCCACGCCGCTCGGCTTCAGCGCTGTCGAGCGACCAGCCAGCGCCTGCTCAATCGAGACGCCGCGCGCCTCGTCGATCCAGTCTTGGAAGGCAGACGATCCACTCATGGTCGAAGCTCCGAAGGTTGCAGGCACGCGGAAGGGTCCGCGCGGGCGGTGACGTCGAGGACGAGGCGCATAGGGCTCAGCCGTCAGCGGAGGGCGGACGCGCCAGGGCATCGAGGGCCCGGGCCCGGGCGAGCAGCCAAGCGCCACACCCGAGCGGCAGACGGGACAGCCAGAGCAGCGCGCTGGCCCCGGCGGCGGCGGCGATGCGAACCAGCCCCATCACGCCACCCGCCCGATCTGCGCTTGGAGATCGGCGAGCTGCGCCTGCAGGCGCGCCTGCTCGGCGCCGCGCGCGGCCTCGTCGAGCCAGCCCGGCGGGTGCCGCAGCATGGCCACCAGCACTTCCGGCCCGAAGGCGCAGGCCAGCACCAGCATGGCCCGGCCGTTCGGCAGCGCCACGCCCAAGAGCCATTTCTTCACGGTATCGGCCGGCAGCTTCGTGCGCGCGGCCACGTTCTGTGCCGTTTTATCCGGGTATTGCTCACGCAAGAACCGGGACAAACCGTCAAGATCGATCTGCTGAGACCAGTCCAGGCCCTCTTTTGGGAAGAAATGGCCCAAGGCTATACCAGTATTTCCCACTGAACTCTCCCATCCTTCGATGGTCGGTGCAGCAGAAATGCCGGCAGGCGACAGCGCGAGGGCAAGCCGATCGGGCGCCACACCCGAACGGACGAGCCATGTTGGAACGGAGAGAGACGGAAGGTCAGGAAGCCAGGTGAGAGACGGCCGCTCGACACGCGCCAACGTGTCGGTTGCGAAGGTGGAGACCGAGGCGCCCAGGCTTGTCACGGCCTGTGCGCCCTGGCCCACCGCCGAGCGTGCCGCAACGACGGCGCCGCTCAGCGAGGGCAGGGAGACGGAGCGGAGGAGATTAAGCATGACCCGCTCCGGTGCGGCGGGGATTGGTGTGGACCACAACCCATTCTACGGGTGCGTCTGCCACCGGCAGAGCACGGCAGGGAGAAACGAAATGAACAGCAGCGATGAACCGCCCATCACGACCCGCTTCCAGGTCCTGTTCGGTCCCGAGGGCGCGACCCGCATCGTGCTGTTTGCCAACACCGATGCCCATGACACGCCGGTCGCGACCCTCTACCTCAACGCCGAGGACGGCGACCTGCTGGCGCGCCTGCTGACGACGCGCCGCGAAACCTATGAGCAGCAGCGCCGCGACCACCAGGCCGGGCCGAAGCAGTGAGCGCGGGTGCGGCATCAGGCTGCCTGCGCTGTTTGTGAAACGGGACGGGGCGTCTCGACCGGCCAGACCGCATTTTGCGGCCAGTTTTCCGAGAACCACACCATCGCCTTTTCAAGGCGCCGGCTTTGGATGTCCGAGCCTGTTACCAGACGGCCCATCTTTTTCGTGTCCTCGAAGACGCGCCAACTGACGGTGGTAAGCGGAATTCTTTCCGCCTCGCCATACGCCCGCGCCACCGCCAGAAGATGATCGATCCCGCTCATGGGCCTATATACCGGTCAAATAACCGCCCATGTCAACGGTCAAAGAACCGTTCGCGTCAAAACCGGTGACCGGTCAGAATACCGGGATGATTGAGGACGTGCTTGCAAGGATCGAAAAACGGCTCACGGCCCTCGGCCTAAAGGCTGCGGCCGTGTCCAAGCAGGCGGGCTTGAGCGAAGATGCAATTCGCAACCTCCGGCGCGCAGCCAAAGGGGACGTGAACCGGCACGGAGCTTCCACCCGCACGATTGAGCTTCTGGCGCCCGTGCTACAGACCACACCAGGCTGGTTGATGACTGGCATCGGTGACGAAGACGCAACGACTCCGCGCTACGTAATCCCAGTCATGGGGTATGTTGGAGCGGGCGCGAAGGTGGAACCCGAATTCGAGCAGGTGCCTCCCGAAGGCCTCGACACTATTGAACTACCCTTCGCGATACCACAATCAATGGTCGCCTTCATGATTAGAGGCGATTCAATGCTTCCGGTATACCATGATGGAGATGCAGTGATCGTATACCGCGATCAGACTCGGCGAGTAGACTCGTTTTACGGCGAAGAAGCCGTAGTCTTAACTACAGATGGCACTCGATATTTAAAAACTATTCTTAAAGGCGACAGCGAAACCGTCACGCTGAGTAGTTTCAATGCTCGCCCTATGGAAGAAATGGAAATTGTCTGGATTGGCGAGATTTATGTAACCATCAGAGCGCGCCAGCTAAGGCGAATGGCGAAGATTGAGCGCACGAGCCATCCTGGCAGAACCTTCGATGCCTTCCAAAACGCTCATTTTGGCGACGGAGCCTGAAATGTTGCGCATTGAACTCGTCGCGGGCGACTTCGGCACCGGCACCGCTTGGTATGAGGCAGGCGAGTTCAAGCTACCCAAACGGCGCCTCCAGAGCATCGCGAACGTGAGCGCTATTGAGGCGAACGCCACCGTCATCGAGAAGCATTGGGGCCGCGCTCTTATCGCCGGAGCGAAGAACGCAGCAGGGTTGGCACCGCTCGCAATGGTCGTCGGGATCTTTGCCGCGCCGCTCGCAGCAGTCGGTGCGATCGGCATCGGCGCCGCCGCTATCGGCGGCGCATTGGGGCTGCTGGGTGGCGGCGCTGAAACCAAGGCACTTGTGCAGGTGACCTTCGAGCAGGGCACCGGATTTGTCGGCATTTGCGAGATTGCCACGGCGGAAACGATGCGCAACGACGCTGCCCTAATCCGCGCAGAGGCCGAACGCCAGCTCCGCCTCACAGAACCGCCGAAGCGAAGATGGTTCTCGAAGGCTACCCCCCCAGAGACTGTGCCACAGGCTCGCGCACTTCCGGCGCCTCATCCCGTTGATGCTCAGGTCGAAGAGCAAGGGACACTCGCAGGGATCGGAGACGGCCTGAGCGCAGCAGCGGCAACGGCGGGATCGGCCGTGACAACTGCTGCCGATGCGACCGGTCAGGCTCTCTCCGGAGCCTTCGCTTTCGCCAAGCGTGCGGCCGGATTGGACGAGAAAAAGCGGTAATCTAACCGCCCGCTCTTTACGGCGGTCAAATAACCGGTATGCTTCCTTCATCGCCCATCGCGATGGAGCCGCATCCGTGTCCAACCCACTGCTCGACCCGCCGTCGCCGGCCATGGTCCGCGAGGCCCTTCGTAAGCACCTCGCCCGCAAGCTCGGATGGCCGGGCAAGACGGCCGAGCAGGTCCTGGGACCGCTGTCGAACGACGACATCGCGCGCTGCCTGACGGTCGACGTCGAGCAGACGCGCGCCGCGCTTTACGCCCGCTCCTGCCAGGCCCTCGGCCAGGCCGTGCACCAGAGCGAGGCCGCCTGACATGGCCGAGCAGCACGCTTCGGAGTTCGAGCTGCTGGCGGATGCCACCACTCGGGTCATGCGACGCTTGTTGCTCACCAAGGGGCAGCAACAGCAGATCGCCGCGCGGCGTGAGGCGGGGGAAAGCGCGGGCGATCTCGCCCGTGCTTTCGGCTGTTCTCGCTCGAACATCAGCGCGACGTGCTTGAAGCTTGGTGTCGATCGCTCGGATGGGAAGTTCCAGGCTTCGGTAGCGCCTGTCCCCCTTCGTATCGAGCGCAATGGCGTCGTCGTTCGGCGGTTCACACCGGACGAAGACGCGCGCCTGCTCGCCATGGCGGGCGAAAACTTGAGCCGTGCCGCGATCGGCAAAGCGCTCGGGCGGCATCGTCATTCCATTCGCTACCGGTTGATGACCCTTGCTCGGCACGAGGCCCGTCGCGAAGCCGCCGGGGCTGCGCCGCCTTTCCTATCGCCTTCCACGCCGACCGCACCTGCTCGGCACAGCGGAGACTGCTGATGTCCACCAAGCCAATTCGCCGCCTCACCGATCTTGTCGGTGTCCTCAACCGGGGTCGGTTCGCCGAGAAGTGCGACGAGCACCTGACCCACGCCATGGAAGCGCTGGAGGGTCTGCCCGACCAGCGCGGCACGGCTGCCATCACCGTCACGCTGACGATCGCCTTCCAGGAAGGCCGCATCGATGTGAAGCCCTCGGTCAAGTCGAAGCTGCCCGAGGAAAAGGGGTTCAGCGCGACGCCGTTCTGGTCGATGGGCGGTGGCTTCTCCGTCCAGCACCCCAGCCAGGACGACATGTTCGCCGGCCCGCGCTCATCTGAGGCGCGCGACCGCGAAACCGCCTGAGCCTCAGGCACCCCGCACCACCCTCAACCTCCCGCATTAGGACACCGCGTCATGGCAAGCACCACCACACCTCCCTCCGGCGGCAGCGGCGTGCGCCCGCCGGCCACGCCCAGCTGCTACGGCGGCGAGGCCGAGGCCATCCAGAAGATCGCCGATCTCAGCATCCAGGGCGTGAAGCCCGAGGTGGTGATGATCCCGGTGAGCGGCCTCGGAGACGGATTGCCGACTCAGATCCCGGCGCTGATCTCACCCAGCGCCACCGGCGGCAACCTTCGCGTCCTGAAGAGCGAGATCGAGCAGTTCCGGACCGGTCCCGCCCGCCGCAAGGGCAAGGCCATCGTCACGACCCTGGAAGCCTTCATCGCATTGACGAACCGGCACAAAGATGACGGCTCGGCCATCTTTGCGAAGACGGACTGGCCCCGGCCTTCGCTGACGGCGGTCCTCGACTATCACAGCCTGGAAGGCGCGGCCCGCAATGCCGAGCACTTCGTACACTACGCCTTCCCGATCACGCCCGAGTTCCAGGCCTGGATCGACAACGTCGGCAAGAAGCTGGATCAGGCCGAGTTCGCCAGCTTCCTCGAGGATCACGCCGCCGAACTCGCTGCACCCCTCGATGCGGAGCGCGGCGAGTTCGAGCGGCTGTTCAAGGCAAAGTTCGCCGCGCCGAACGAACTCATCGACCTGGCGCGCTCGCTGGAGATTCGCGTCGGCCAGAAGTTCAAGCAGGCCGTCCGCAATCAGAGCGGCGAGGCCGAGATGGTGTTTCAAGAGGAGCACACCAACGCGGCCGGCGAGGCCATCACCGTGCCGGGCATCTTCATGATCGCCCTGCGCGCCTTCGTCGACGGCGAGCAGGTCCGCATCCCGGCCCGCCTGCGCTACCGCGCGGCCGGCGGCGCCGTGGTGTGGTTCTACGACCTCTATCGCTGGCGCGATCAGCTCCGCGACCGCGTGCAGCAGGATCTGTTGAAGTCGGGTCGAGACACCAGCCTCCCAACCTTCGAAGGCGCGCCCGAGAACGGCGGCGAGCGCGGCATCTGACACCCCATCCCGCGGACTGGCCCCTCCGACCGCGGGTGACTTGGCGGGGCGCAGCGCACAGCGCCGCCCCGCCGCTTTCCTCTTTTCTCAGACAGACGCGAGACCCATGCGCTTCACCTGCGAACGCTCCGGCCTGCTCAAGGCGCTCAACCTCGCGGCGCGCATCGTCGAGCGGCGCAACACCATCCCGATCCTGTCCAACGTGCGCCTGGACGCCGAGGGCAGCCGCCTCACCGTGCGCGCCACGGATCTCGACATCGAGGCGCAGATCGCTTGTGCAGCCGAGGTCGCCGAGCCCGGCGCCATTACCATGCCGGCGCACACCCTGAAAGAGATGGTGCGCAAGCTCCCCGACGCGGCGTCGATCAGCTTCGAGGTGGGCAAGCCCGGCCAGGCCGTGGTCCGTTCGGGCCGCACCCGGTTCACCCTCGGCACCCTGCCCAGCGAAGACTTCCCCGACCTCCAGGCCGGCGAGATGTTCACGCGGTTCAGCTGGCCCGTGGCCGACGTGCTGCGCATGTTCGAGCAGGTGAGCTTCGCGATCTCGACGGAGGAGACGCGCTACTATCTGAATGGCGTTTACCTGCACGCCCCGGACGAGGCTGAGCGCCACGACGGCCTGCGCGCCGTCGCCACCAACGGCCACCAGCTCGCGCGCCTCTGCCTGCCCCGGCCGGACGGCGCCGAAGGCATGCCGGGTGTGATCCTGCCCCGCAAGCTCATCACCGAGCTCGGTCACATCGTGAGCACGGACGGCGCGGCGGCCTTCGAGGTCTCGGTCTCCCCGCAAAAGATACGGTTCACCCGCGACGAGACCGTCATCACCAGCAAGCTGATCGACGGCACCTTCCCCGACTATCAGCGCGCGATCCCCTCCGGGAACGAGAAGCATCTGGTGGTCCCGCGAGAGGAGTTCGCCAACGCCCTGGACCGGGTCAGCAGCGTGTCCAGCGAGCGCGGCCGGGCCGTGAAGCTCGACATCGACGTGGGCGAGGTTCGGCTGACGCAGAACAACCCCGACAGCGGCGAAGGCACCGACGCGGTCGACGCCACCCTGGACGGCGCGCCGCTGCAGATCGGCTTCAACGGCAAATACCTCGCCGAGATCCTGTCCGTCCTCGGCGGCGACGCCGTGCGGATGGAACTCGCCGACCCGGGCAGCCCCACCATCCTGGCGCGCAAGGGCGATGACGCCCTGCTCGTCGTCCTCATGCCGATGCGGGTGTGACCATGGCGCGGACGAAGCACGAAACCGACGAGTTGGTGCTGGCTCTCATGGATTGGGCCGCGGCCGATCCGGACGCCGCGCTGGTGGTGGCCGCCGTCAACGATGGCACGCATGAAACCGGCGCGCTCATCACCTTGGGACATGCCGGCTGCACGGTGGTGTCCGTCATGGCCACCGTCGCCGAGCTGCTCGACTTCGCCGAAGAGCAGATCCAGGCCGGCGAACCCATAGGTGACCCGCAATGGGCCCTGCAGCAGATCCGTGCCGCGCGCGGCGCGCTTGGGATGCGTGAAGCGGAGGTCGTTTAGTGAAGACGGACAGCCTCCGCGCCCGCCGCGCCGAACTCTCGACCGCCTACACCAAGGCCCGCCGCCTGCACCGCTCGCAGGCCGCGCTTGGCCACCGCCTGCGGGAAGCCACCACCGCGCTGCTCAAGGCTGAACTCAGCGAGACCCGGCCCAAGCGCGGCCGGCCGCGCAACCCGCGCCCCAGCAACCCCGACCTCTTTCTTAGCGAGGCCCGCCCGTGAGCAAAGATGCCCCCATCCAATCGCAGTTCGCCGGGGTGATGAATGCCCTCGCCGAAGGGATCGACGAGGGCCTGAACGGCCGGCTCCGGCCCAAGACCATAGGATTTGCTCTGCTCGTCTTCGAGTTCGGCAAGACCGAGGGCGGACGCGTGAATTATGTCTCAAATGCCGAGCGCAGCGAGATGATCACCGCCGTGAAGGAATGGCTCGCGCGCGCCGAGGGCCGCGTCATCGAGACGGAGACCCGGCAATGACTGCACCTTCCCTGCTGCGCGCCGCCCGGAGCGCCCCCGATCGCGAAGACCGCATCCGCCTCATGGCCGAGACGATGCGCAAGCATCGCTTCGGAGCGGAAGATGGATGCACCCTGCAGCACCTGAAAGCGGCGGGGCTCAGCACCGTAGAGATCGAGGCCTACAGCGACGAGGCCTATCAGCTTCTCTCCGGCCGGCCCGCTGTCGTCCTTGTCGAACCGGCCGGTCGCCGCGAGGGCAATGCCCTGGTGCGGGCCGCCCGCGCCGTCCGAAAGCGCCGCGCCCTGGTCGAGGCGCGCCAAGCCGAGGGCCGGGCATGATGGCCGGCGTCGAGATTACCCCAGCGCACGCCGCCGCCGTCCGTGAGGCTGAGCGGTTGCAGCAGGCTTTCTCCGACCTGACAGGCCGGTACGAAGCCCTGCTGCGCGACTGCCACCCCTGCTACAGCGCGGGCGAGCATCACATCACGCCCATCCCGGCCGCCGTCCGCGACGTCATCGCCGAGCGTCGCCGGCAGCTGCACGGCGAGGGCTGGACCCTCGCGCACGACGACGACCACACCGAGGGCGAGCTGGCCCGGGCCGCGGCAGCCTACGCCCTGGTGGGCGCGCTGAGCGACGAACGGCGCGGGGCGCTGTTCCCGTCGTCCTGGGGCTGCGTCCTGCGCGACATCTGGCCGGACGACTGGGGCCGAGCTTGGTTCAAGCCGAAGAGCCGACGCGAGGACCTGGTGCGGTCCGCCTCGCTGCTCATCGCCGAGATCGAGCGCATCGACCGCGCGAGGGCAGGCCGATGAGCGTCTTCGTCGACCAGCCCATTCACCCATTCGGCCGCATGATGATGTGCCACCTGTGGGCCGACAGCCTCGACGAGCTGCTGGCCATGGTCGACCGCATCGGTGTGAACCGACGCTGGATTCAAGGCCACCCTACGCTCTCGCACGGCAAGCACCGCGAAGCCTCGTGGGTCCATTTCGACATCTCGAAGGGCAAGCGCGCCCTCGCGATCCATGCCGGTGCCATCGAGACGGACCGATACGGCCCCGTCTACTGGCAGGCCAAGCGCGACGGCAACACCGACAAGGCCGACCTGATCGACCGCATTCGTGCGCGCGAGGACCCGCGCCAAGCATCTCTGTTCGGAGGCGCCGCGTGATGGCCAGAGCCACATCCAAGCCCAGCGCCGCCCGTTCGATGCATGATCGCCAGCGCGCCGCGATCCGGCAGGCCAAGACCCAAGCGAGCGCCGCGCCGGCCGCGCCGCGCTACACCTTCCCGCCCTTCGTCCCGCCGGTACCGGAGCCGCAGCCAGCGCGCGGTGCATACCGGATTGAGCAGCTGCGTCTCGGCCAGTGCCGCTTCGCCTGCACAGCCGACGATGCACCACGGCACGCGCACCGCTTCTGCGGCGCGCCCACGGAGATCGGCCGGCGCAACCCGTTCGGTTCCTGGTGTCCCGAGCACCTAGACGTGGTCACCGAGACCTCATCCCGGCTCGCGCAGCCAGCCTTCCTGAAGAACACGGCACGGAGTGTCGGACGGTGAGCAAGATCGAGTGGACTGAGAAGACGTGGAATCCGATCGTCGGCTGCAGCGTTGTGAGCTCCGGCTGCACGAACTGCTACGCAATGAAGATGGCCGCTCGCCTCGAGCGCATGGGCATGGAGCGATATCGCGGCCTCACCCAGCCGACGAAGGCGGGGCCGGTTTGGACGGGCGAGATGCGCCTTGTCGACGAGGCGCTTAATGAGCCCCTGCGCCGGCGCAAGCCGACGATGTGGTTCGTCAACTCGATGTCGGACCTGTTCCACGACAGCGTGCCCGAAGAGTGGATCGCGCAAGTGTTCGCCATCATGGCGTTGGCTCCGCAGCACACCTTTCAGGTGCTAACGAAACGGTCTGACCGGATGCACCGCTTGATGGCCGGGCCCAAGGATCACAGCATCTGGCACCCAAAACTCTGGCATAGGTCGGTGCTCCCGAACGTCTGGCTCGGCGTATCGGCCGAGGACCAGCGCCGTGCGGACGAGCGAGTGCCGGACTTGCTCACCACCCCGGCCGCCGTTCGGTTCGTGTCAGCCGAGCCGCTGCTCGGGCCGATTGACTTCAGCGCGTGGCTTGAAGCGGCCGGGCTGGATACCACGCTGGGCTTATCGAACCCCGGCCTGGATTGGTTGATCGTGGGCGGTGAGAGCGGCCCCGGCGCTCGGCCGATGCACCCCGTATGGGCAAGATCAATCCGCGATCAGTGCGCCGCCGCCAGCGTGCCGTTCTTCCATAAGCAGAACGGCGCGTACGAGGTCGTCGTCGACCGGGACAAAGACGATCCGGATTGGCGGCGGGACTACAGCTACACGCTGAACGACCGCCGTGCTGAGATCGAATGGCTCAACGTGCAGGGTGGCCGCGGCTTCCACGGCGAGGGTTTCCACGTCATGCGTCGCGTCGGCAAGGCGCGCGCCGGCCGGCATCTCGACGGCATCGAGCACAACGGCTTGCCGGAGGCGCGCAGATGATGCGCTTCCACGTCGAGCCCCGAGACGTTCCTGCGCATGCCGCCGCTCGCCGCCTCGGCCTCACAGCTGAGGAGTTCGACCAAGTCGCGGACCGCCTGTATCGGCGCGGGTTCCCGCGCCCCGACCCCGATACCAATCGCTTCGACCTCGACGCGATCGACCAGTGGCGCCGGCTGCGCAACGGCCCTCTCTTCGGCCTTGCGCCAGCCGCCGCGGCGAAGAACGCCAGCGACGTCGTTGGTGACCGGGTGAGGACGATGCGCCGTGGGGTTCCATAGGGTCCGGTACTACGTCGAGCGGAAGGGCCGAGGCTACTGGATCACGACACCGACGATGCGCGCGGCAGGCTTCCCGAAATCGGTGCCCTGCGGCCCGCACGGCCCCGAAGCCATGAAGGTCGCGGAAACATGGAACGCACGCTGGGACGCGTGGCGGGCGGGTGAGGATCTTCAGCGCCTGGTGGCGCCCGGTTCGTTGAGCGATGCGTTCGCGCGCTACCGAGCCACCGGCACATGGTCGGGCAAGGCCGCGAAGACACGGATCGAATGGGAGCGCGCGTGGCGCGACATCGAGCCGGTGTTCGGCGACGTCGCCCCGTCCTCGGTGGCCTATGACCACATCGATCTCTGGTACAGCGCTCTGCTCGAAAAGACGACCCTGGACCGCGCCTGGCGCGCGATGAAGATCTGGCGAGCCCTTTGGGAGATCGCCAGCGGCATGCGCCACAACGGCGTGCCCTTCACTGGCGGGCACGAAGATCCGTCCGCGAAGGTTCGGCGGCGATCCCAGCCGAAGCGCGCCCTGTTCTGGCGTGCGGGCGAGGCCGTGCGCCTGGTGAAACAGGCGTGGCGGGACGGGTCGAAGGGCCTGGCTTGCATCATGGCCGTGGCCTGGGACAGCCAGTTGTCGCCGGGCGACGTCCGCACGCTCAGCATCGACCAGCTCGGCGACCTCGGCTTCTGGACGGCACGCGGGAAGACAAAGCGCGCAGCTCTGGGCACAATCTCGCCGCGCACAGCGCGGCTGATCGCGGCTTACCTCGATGGCCTGCCCCAGCGCCCGGCCGCCGGCATCCCTATGTTCCAAAGCCAAAGCGGCGCAGCCTTCACGGACCAGGCGCTGGCGAAGTCGTTCTGGCGGAACCGCGCCAAGGTGTTTCCCGGCGACACCCGAACCCTGATGGATATGCGCCGGTCCGGCGCCGTCGAAGCCAACGCGGGCAACGTCGATGCCGGCGCCCTCGGCGCCAAGATGGCCAACTCGATCGCATCAGCGCGCGACCTGCAGCTCACCTATCAGCCGGTGGATGCAGCGACCGTGGCCCGTGCCGACGAGGCCCGCAGGCGAGGCCGTAGCGCCTTACGTGGCACATCAAAGAATCACGCTAAGCCGGTTTCAACTCAGCCCGTTGCTACATCGAGCGTTCGCGGCAAAAACGTTGCAACAGAAGATTGATTTCATAGGAAAATCAGCCGCCTTGTAAGCGGTAGGTCGCGAGTTCAAGTCCCGCAACCGGCACCACTTCTCCTGGCACGCGTTGGAATTTCGGTTCCGGGTTTCGACGCAGGGCCGGAAACCGGCTTTGGCCGCCGAACGAAGGTCGAGGGTTCGACCATCGTGCCGGCGCCGCCCGGAAGTCCCCGAACCAGACCTTTCGTTCGATCGACGCCGCCGATGCCACGCGCTCTTCGAGGGCGGATGGGTGAAGCGGATCCTCGCGGGGTTCGGCGACGGAGCGGTGCGGACGCGTCCCTCGAGGAGGAAGGACGCGCCCCGCATCGATCCGTGGCTACTGCGAGAGGGCTGCCAGTTCCGCGAGGCCGCCGCCATCGGCATAGGCGCTCCGGAAACTGTCGCGGGCCTTCCACCGCTGCCAGAAGCGGTCGAGCTGCTCGAACCGCTCGTCGAGCGGCGTGGCGACGGGACCGAACTTGGAGAAGGCGATGGCCGTGCAGAGGGTGATGTCCGCGAAGGTCGGTTGCTCGCCGCCAAGCAGCCAGTCGCGGCCCTCGGCCAGGTGCCGGTCGACCAGGGCGGCGTGCGACAGGGCCTCCTTGCGGCAATGCTCGCCCCATTGCGGGTTGCTCGTCAGTTCGAGCTTCGGCCCGAGGCCCTGATGCAGGACGTGGAACTGCGTCGTGAGCCGGTAGAGGATTTGCACCCAGACGCGATTGTCCCACATCGCGTCGAGCCCCTGCGCGAGGGGCGTTTCACCGGTGATCCTGCGGCCCGCGTGGTGCGCGTCGAGGTAGCGCACGATCGCGGACGATTCCGACAGGTAGCTGCCGTCGGGCAGCTCCAGCGTCGGCGTCTCGCCCCACGGGTTCATCTTGAGGTGGCGCCAGCCGCGCTGCTCCCCTTTCGGGGCCATGTCGTAGATCACCTCTTCGAAGGCGTCGGCGATGCCCTTCTCGTGCAGGAACAGGCGAAGGCGCTGGGGGTTCGGGAAGGCCGAAGGCGACGTGTAGATCCGAGGTTTGGTCGACAAGGAGGATCTCCGGGAATGGGCAACGACCGGTCGCTCGACCGGCCCATGAGGACCGACGAGGTCGGCCGATGTTCCGCGAAGCGCCCCGGGTTTCCCGGAGGCCGTTTGGTTTGGCGCAGGCGGCCAAGGCTTGGATCTCGGCCTAGGCGTATTAGCATGCCTCCGCCTCAGCGAAAGGGATATGGCCGATCGGTCCGAGCAGCGGACGGTGATCGAACCGATCCACGCGTTCGAGCGTGGCGCACCCAACCGCCTCGAAGGACCGCCACGGCCCGCGTCGATGGATCGCTTCGCCTTGGACAGGCCGATCACCGCCTCGGCGAGAGCATTATTGTTCTTGATGGAGGTCGTCCCGGCGTTGGCAAGACCATTCGCCGGGCTGGCTTTCTGTGGAAGGCTGCTCGGTCCACGCGACACCCTTGCGCGTCGCAAGACCTTCACGCTGGACGGGTGGCAGGCTGTGATGGATGTCCGGCGCCTGTTTGCTCGGATAGGAACTGTTGAGGGGCTCGGCCAGCGGACAGTGACCGTCGCAGCAATCCATATCCCGAAAAAGGCGGATCGGGACCGACTCGATGCCGTTCCCTGCACGTTGATCGGCCTGCCTCGGCAGCCGGCGCCACGCGAAGCGTCGATCATGATCGGCGAACGTACTTTCGGCCAGATGGTTGCTCCGGCAGATGCTGACCTGCTGGCCCGGCCGAAGTCCGCCGCAGATAACGCGAGGGTGCCCATCGCCGTCGAAATTTCAGATTGCTCGAAGCGGCTCTAAAGGGTCGTCCGGGTTTTCGCCCCGCGATTGTCTTACGGTTCCTGCTTCGTACTGCGTCCTTGCTGTTGCCCGCGACCACACGAGGTGTTCCAACCCATGATCCGCCGTATCATGCGGATGGGAGACAACGATGCAAAGAACATCGACGAAGCGCCAGATCCTCCGTGGTGTCAGCGCGCTCGGACTTGCTGCGGCTTACGCGGCCATGACGGGGCTGTCTGCTCAAGCAGCCGGGCCGGACGGGCTTGAAGCCATCGCGACCGAGAGTTTTCGGGTTCCGACCCATGATCCGGACATCACGCTCTACGTCCGCAACAAGCGGCCGGCCGGCATGAAAGCGTTTCCGACGGAGAAGATCCTACTCTACGTGCACGGGGCGACCTACCCGGCCTCGACCTCGTTCGACCTGCCCCTGAACGGGCTCTCGATGATGGATTACCTCGCGCGGCAGGGCTACGACGTCTACCTCGTGGACCTGCCGGGCTACGGCTTCTCCGACCGGCCCGCGCAGATGCGTCAGCCAGCCGGCAACAACGCGCCCTTCATGCGGACGCCGGATGCGGCCCGGGCCGTCGGTCAAGCGGTCGACGCGATCCTGAAGCGGCGCAACGTCGACAAGCTCAACCTGATGGGCTGGTCCTGGGGCACCTCGACGATGGGCCTCTACACCACGCAGAACAACGACAAGGTGAACCGCCTGGTGCTCTATGCGCCGCAATGGCTCGCCAAGGCGCCGCCGAACCTCGGCAATACCGGCCCCCTCGGCGCCTATCGTACCGTATCCCGCGACAGCGCCCGGGATCGCTGGCTCAAGGGCGTGCCGGACGCCAAGAAGGCCGACTTGATCCCGCCGGGCTGGTTCGAGCAATGGGCGGAGGCCACCTGGCTGACGGATGCGGAAGGGGCGGCCCAGACGCCGCCGGTGCTGCGGGCACCGAACGGCATCATCGCCGACTCCCAGGAATACTGGCAGGCCGGCAAGCCCCTCTACGATCCGGGCCTGATCCGCGTGCCAACCCTGGTGATCCACGCGGAATGGGACGCGGACCTGCCGAGCTACCAGGCGCAGGAATACTTCACGAAGCTTACGGCCGCGCCCTACAAGCGCTTCATCGAACTCGGCGAGGGCACCCACACGGTGATGATGGAGAAGAACCGCATGCAGTTCTTCCGGGAGGTGGCCGCCTTCCTCAATGAGCGTGATCCGCTCGCGCTCGACTGAAGATCAAGCGGCACGATGGCGGCGAGGCGACTTCCTCACCTCGCAGGAAGGTGCTTCGCCGCCTTCGGCCGCATCCGTGCCGGAGGCGAACGGGATCCGCACTGTCGAAAGCGACAGAAACACGCGGCGTGATCGCGAGCGGTCTCGGTGCCCGACCGCTTACGCTTCGCCGTCACGCTTCCGCGCAGGATCATGCGCGAGCGGCGGTTCGCGCAAGCTCAGAGACGGCTGCGCCAATTCCTCAGCAAGGTCGCCGGACTCGGCCCCACCCCCGGCCCACCCCTGATCCAGTTGCCGCCGAGCCTTCGCTTCGACCCGGATACGAGCGCCGGGTTCCTGCGCGCCTTCTGGGACATTCACACCGGCCGCATCGTGTACGAGCCAAGGCATGGCGGCTGGTTCGCGCACAACGTCGATGCACTCTTGACCGAGCTATGCATCGCGCGCGTCGCCGCTGATCCGGCACCTGTACCCGGCGTCAGAGCATCCGGCGGCTGGCACGGCCTGCGCGACAACCGCCTGCACGACTCGCCGAAGATTTACCGCTCGGCCCATCCGCCCGGCACCCCGGACGCATTGGCCGGCCGCCTTACGATCGGTCCGCCTACCGAGGCTGGCAGCACTTGGTGCAGCGCAGCATGGGCATTCCCCTTGCGAGACGTCAAATCGGCTCAAGATGGCGGCGGCTTAGTATTGGGCGCCAACGGCCTCCCTCTTTGGGAAATGCATCCATCTGCATTTATAACAACCCATTGAACTTGGCTCTTTGAATAACGATGACAGTCCGCGCATCCTGCCTATATCTATGTTCATGCACCGAGAACGGCCAATTGCAACATGACAATGTGCATTAGGCTGATTTCCCAGCGAATAGACCCAATTGATCCTTCATGACTAGGAAAAATAGCTACAAAAATAACTTACACAAATATCTCTGGCCCATATACGAATGCTATATCTTGGCGACGCGAAACTCCTGGATGCGGCGCGTCCCTGCGCGAACGACAGCGATTGCGCAGGCAGGACGGGAAATGGAAAATAAATCGTAGAAAATCTTAACGTTTTTCTCGGAACGCTTTTTGCTGCAGTGCCGTTGCTTGTGTCGGCGCGCTCGAAATCGAACCCCGTTCGCGCAAAAGCGCAAGCACTGCGGTCTTGAAGGAGTTTTATTTCGCGTCTTGCCGAGCCAGCCAAATGGTCTCGGACAGTGCCGAACAAGATCGCGAAATATGCATCCTAGATTGGCAACCTCCTCTGCGCGCCTTTCGACTGAACAATCAGAAACCT
>NZ_JAIEOF010000277.1 GCF_019750675.1 Methylobacterium sp. | reverse complement strand
CCGCCGCGCCAAATGGGGCGGGTCGATCCGGGTGCTCGTCGCCAATGTAGGCAGCGCGCCACCCCTTGCCAAGTCGAGCGCACGAGGCGAAGCGCGCACCCACCGGGCCCTGACGACGCACGCGCTCAGAGGACACGCGTCGGTGGCCCCCGTCGAGCCGGTGCCGGGGACAGAACCAAGTCGCCCCGGGGCGTCACCGCCACCAGCACCGCCCGCAGGGTCCGGCGCAGGGTCCGCCCGCTGCGAAGGGCCGGCAGGACGGCCTCGAACACGAGGCGCTCCAGGCGCTCCAGGCGCTCGGCCCCGTCCGGGTTGAGGCGGGCGAGCCCAAGGCCGACGACCCGCACCAGCACGGCCTCGGGTAACGCGCGCAGGCGCCCCCCGTCGAGGACGAGGCGGGATTCGTCCGTCGTTTCGCACGCGGTGGCCAGGGCTTCGGCGGCGGCCCGGTCGAGGGCCTCGGCATCGCGGGCGCACCGCGCTGCCAGCCGGCACAGGCGCTCGGGCGAGAGCCCCTCCCCCGCCAGCACCGGCAGCAGCGCGCGCAGGCGGGCGCGGGCGAAGCGCGCGTCATGGTTCGCGGGATCGCGGGCGAAGGCGAGGCCGCGCGCCGCGCAATAGGTGACGAGGTCGGCCTTCGAGATGTCGAGGAAGGGCCGCGCGAGGCACAGGGCGCCGAGGGGGCGGGCGGGCCGCATGCCGGCGAGGCCCGCCGGTCCGCTCCCGGCGAGGAGGCGCATCAGTACGGTCTCGGCCTGGTCGTCGCGGGTGTGGCCGGTGAGCAGGAGGTCCGCGCCGATCGTGGCGGCGTGGCGCGCCAGGAGGTCGTAGCGCGCGGTGCGGGCGGCCGCCTGGAGGCCGTGGGCGGGCTTGGGCCCGGTCCAGGCGAGGACCCGGTGGGGGACGCCGAGTTCGCCGCACAGTGCGGCCACGGCGCGGGCCTCCGCTTCGGATTCGGGGCGCAGGCCATGGTCGACGGTCGCCGCGTGGACGGGCGTCTCGGCGCGGGAGGCCGCGCAGGCGGCCAGCAGGGCTGTCGAGTCGGGACCGCCCGAGACCGCGAGCAACACCGGCGCCGCGCGGCCCGCGAGGTAGGGCCGGAGCGCCGCCGCGATCGCGGCGTCGCTCGGGAGCAGATCTTGCGGGCTCAGGCGGCGCAGCGCGCGCGCTTCTGCTCGCGCGCGACGCCCTGGCGGACGGATGTGCTGGCGGAGGGGAACTTGCGCTCGAGTTCGGCGAGCGTCGCGCAGGCCTGCTCGCGCGCGCCGAGCGCGTTCAGGGAGGCGCCGAGCTTCAGCATGGCGTCGGGCGCCTGGGCCGAGCGGGCGTAGTCGGTGGAGACCTTGAGGAACTGCTCGGCCGCCTCGCGGTTGCGGTTGCGCTGCAGGTAGCTCTCGCCAAGCCAGTAGGTGGCGGAGGGCACCAGGGCGTCGCGCGGGTGCGACTGGATGAACTGGCGCAGGCCCATCTCCGCCTGCTCGTACTGGCGCTGGAGGATGTAGGCGTAGGCCGCCTCGTAATCGGCGCGCGCGTCGCCCGAGCCGGTGGAGGCCACGCTTGGGGCGCGGGCCGGGTTCGGCAGCGCGCCGGTGGTCGGAACCCGGGCGGGAGGCGAGAGGTCGACGGGGCCGCCGAGCCCGGGCGGGGTCAGGCCCGGCTCTTCGTCGTCTGGGTCCACCACGGTGGGGGGCACGCTGCGGCCGCGCGGCGCCTCGGCCACGGCGGAGGACGGCGTCGTGGTGCCGAGCGGCATCGGCGCGCCGGGGCGGCCGGGGTTCTGGTCGGGGTCGAAGGCGTCGCTACGCTTCTGGGGCTTGGCCGCGCCCGGATTTGTGCCCGACGGACTGGCTGCCGGCGCGCCCGGGCGTCCGCCCTTGGCCTCCTGCAGGCGGAACTCGACATCCTCCTGGAACTTGCGCAGCTGTTCCTTCAACTGCCGATTCTCGTGCTGGAGCGTCTCGATCTGTCCGGCGGTCTGGCGCGACTGGTTCTCCAGCCGGTTCAGGCGCACCACGAAGTCGGAGGCGTCCTGCGCCCGCGCTCCGGAGAGGGCGCCCGGGACGAGGCTGGCCGCGCACAGGGCGGTGGCGAGGAGGAGGCGGCGGAGCATGACAATCGTCACCGATGATCGGTTGGCGGAAGGGTGCCGGATAGCAGTGGCACCCGTCCGGGGCAAAAGTCGGGCCTGACCGGTTGCGGCCGGCGGCCCTACGAGCCGGCGCCGCCGCGATCGAGGACGGTGACGGCGCGGCGGTTCTGCGACCAGCACGAGATGTCGTTGCAGACCGCCACCGGGCGCTCCTTGCCGTACGAGACGGTGCGGATGCGGCCGTTCGCGATGCCGCGCGAGGCGAGATAGTCCTTCACGGACTGGGCCCGGCGCTCTCCGAGCGAGAAGTTGTACTCGCGGGTGCCGCGCTCGTCGGCGTGGCCCTCGACCAGGAAGGTGTAGCGAGGGTAGCGCTGCAGCCAGTTCGCCTGCTTGTCGAGGGTGGCGGTGGCGGTGGGCGTCAGGTCGGTGGAATCGGACTCGAAGAACACGCGGTCGCCGATGTTCACCACGAAGTCCTGGGCGCTGCCGGGAGTGTTGGCGCCCCCGCCGAAGCCGGAGGCGTCGGCCAGATCCTTGTCGTTGGTGCAGGCGGCGACGCTGAGGGCCGCGCAGAGGGCGGCCGCCAGCGGAAACACGCGCAGGCGCGCAGTCATGAACATGATCCTGTTCTCCTCGGGCAGACCCCGCCGGCCGGTGCGAGGGAAAAGGCCGGCTTCGTCGCCGCATGCCCCCGGGGGGCTCGTCGGGACCGGTACTTAGTCGGACTCGGTTAAGCGAAGGTTCCGTTAGCCATGACGCCCCCGGAATCCGCCGTTATTGGGTTTTGCCGGATCCGCGGTCGCCAAGATCAGCGTCCCGAGATCGGCATCTCGCGGACCCTGCGCCGCAGCGGCCGGCCCGGCGCTCATCGGCCGCGATTGCGGCGGCGCCGCGTCCCGGCGCGCCGCACTGTCGATTACAGTCAAGCTGTTGCGCTTCGGCAACGCCCCGAGGGCTCCCGTTTCAGGCCGGGGTCGCGGCCCGCGCCGTCGCGGCGATGACGTCGATCGCCGCGACGGCGCGGGTAGCGGCGGCGCGGGCGGCGTCCAGGGGGGCGTCGAGGTCGGACCCGCGCAGGCAGGCCTGTTCCATCTCCGAGCAGCGTTGCGAGAGGTCGAAGAAGCCCAGGGACCCGCTCACCGAGAGCAGGGTGTGGGCGTCGTGGCCGAGGGTGGCACGCTCGGCCACGCCGGCCTGCAGGCGCTGCGCGATCTCGCCCTTCAGGCGCGCGAGCAGGTCCAGCAGGCGCGTCTGCCCGAAGATGCCTTCGAGCTCCGCCAGGGTCCCGGGATCGTAGACGGGCCGACGGTCGCCGGGCGGCAGCCGCGCGGCATCGTGCGCCGTGCCGGCGTCCGGCTGCGGCGAAGGTACGGGCGAGGAAACCGGCGACGGGGTCGGCATGGCGTCGTCCAATGGCGTCGGAGAAGGGTGTTTCCGTGCGCCGTCCGATGCGTGCGCGAGGGCGGAAACACGGCGCCCGTTGATCCGTGCTTAACGAATATCGGACTAATTCGGCGCTGCAAAGAGTTGGTGCGACCGATGCGACAGCGTCAAGTGCTCATCGTGGAAGACAATTACCTGCTGCTCGACATGCTCACGGGCCTGTGCGAGCGGCGCGGCATCGGCGTCGTCTCGGTGTCCAGCGGCGAGGCGGCGGTGGCGACGATCCGGCAGGCGGGCTCCCATCCGCGCGCGCCCGAACTGGCGCTGCTGATCACGGACATCAACCTGCCCGGCCTCATCGATGGCTGGGCCGTGGCGGAGGCCTACCGCACCCTCAATCCCGGCCAGCCGGTGATCTATACCTCCACGGGGGGCCGCAGCGACCGGCGCGCCGTGCCGGGAAGCGTCTTCCTCAACAAGCCCTTCCGGATCCAGGACGTGATCGACCTCGCCGGCGCGATGATGCAGGGGCGGCTGGAGCCGCAACCCCTGCTCGCCGTGGGCTGAGCTCGGATCTCCGACGCGCCCTTCGGCCGGTTGCCCCTGGCCGATGGCACCTGCCCTACTGGAGGTGCCGCGCGTAGGTGTCGCCGGCCGCTCGCTTGAGTTCGGCGCCGGCTTCCCGGCCGATCCGGGCCGCGTCCGAGACCGCACCGGAGCGCCGCGTCGCCCAATGGGCGCTGCCGTCGGGCAGGAACAGCAGGCCGTCGAGGTCGAGGGTGTCGCCGCTGATCCGCGCCAGGGCGGCGATGGGCGTGCGGCAGGAGCCGTCGAGTTCGGCGAGCAGGCCCCGCTCGGCGGCGAGTTCGGCCGTGGCGCGCGCCGAGACCAGGGGTTCGAGGAGCGCGCGCACCGCCGCGTCCGCCTCGCGGCACTCGATGCCGAGCGCCCCCTGCGCCACCGCCGGCAGCATCTCCTCCACGGCGAGCACGCTGCGGGCCATGTCGGCCATGCCGAGGCGCTCGAGGCCGCAAAGCGCCAGCAGGGTCGCGTCGCAGGTCCCCTCCTCCAGCTTGCGCATCCGGGTGTTGGCGTTGCCGCGCAGGGGCACGATCCGCAGGTCGGGGCGGCGCATCAGCACCTGGGCGGCGCGGCGCAGGGACGAGGTGCCAACCCGGGCCCCCGCCGGCAGGTCGGCAAAGCCCGCCGCGCGCGGCGACAGGAAGGCGTCGCGCGGGTCGTCCCGCTCCAGGATGCAGGCGATGACGAGCCCGTCCGGAAGCCAGGTCTCGACATCCTTCATGGAGTGGACCGCGACATCGACCACGTCGGCGTAGAGCGCCTGCTCCAATTCCTTGGTGAACAGGCCCTTGCCGCCGATCTCCGACAGGGGGCGGTCGAGGATGCGGTCGGCCACCGTGTTGACCACCACGATTTCGGTCTCGAGCCCCGGGTTGGCCGCGACGATCTGGTCGCGGACCATGCCGGTCTGGGCGAGCGCCATCGGGCTGCCGCGCGTGCCGATGCGGAGAGGGCGTTGGATCATGGGCGCGGATCGCTCGGACGCTGGGTGGAACCGGGCTTCCTAGGTACGCAGTCCGCGCGGCGCTGTCACCGGCTTCCGTCGAAACCGCAGCGGACGGCCGATGCCGTCGATGGCATGGCCAACAGCTGCCGCTCGGCACGCCGCGCGAAGAAAGCGCGGCCGCTCATCCGCCGTCCGGCAGCTTCGGCGCGGCATCGGCAAGGGAGGTGAGTCCGTCCGCGAGATGCGCGACCAGGAGTTGGTCGATGAGAGTAGCCACGACGATACCCTGAGGCGTGCCTTTCTCGACGAGAAGAAAATCGAGCATTGTCCGGTCGGTAACGCGCTGATCGCCGCCGACGCCGCTGATGTGGCGAACGATGATGCTCCCACACCCGTTTCGCGCCAGATGCCAGGATTGATCGACATTGTCCGTGTAGAGTAAGCGCGCTGTACCATGCGCATTGAAAGTCTCGATGGGAACATCAAGAGCACCGGCGATCCGGCACAGTAGCTCCGCCGATGAGTGAGGGATAGATTGCATCAGCCTCGAATCGGGCGTCATCGCATTCCTCCCTCCCAATTCGGATCGCATCACAAGTTTGCAACAATGTGCTTACAGCGTTGCCGCGATCCCGCGGGTCCTGCAACTTATGTCATTCTTATGGATTTGTATGGTGGCTTCAGGCGCGGGGATAGAAAATCGTGTCACAACTTATGATGCGAACCGTGCCCGCTCATATACCGGAAGCTCTCGCGGCTTCGAACGTCGGGACCTGGCAGACCGGACAAAGCGTCCATCACTACATCGTCGATGAGGCAGCCGCGGCTTTATTCGGCCTCGATGCGGCGAAGGCAGCGGAGGGGTTCCTCCTCATGAACTTCCTCAAGGCCATTCACCCCGGCGACCGGAAACTCTTCCGGGACAGGATTGGCCGTTCGATCGAGCACGGCGGCCTCTTCGTCATGGAGTACCGCACGACACCACGCCCCAACGAAGTGCGATGGGTCCTGGGACGGGGCCGCTACGAACGGAACCCCGCGACGGGCGAGATGCAGGGCCGAGGCATCCTCATCGACATCACGGAAAGCAAGCTCGACGGGCACGTCGACGACCGAGCACTGTTCATCGCGCCCGATGCGGGCGGTTCCCCACTGGAACGCGCCGCCACCCTCGCGCTGGAGGCGCGTGAAGCCATCGAGAAGATCGAGGACCGCGAGAGACTGGTGTTGCTCCGTGCGATCGATCCCCTCCTGTGGGCACTCGGGCGGGTTCTCGCGCGCCACGCGACGGGTGCGCGCGACTGAGTGCCGGCGGGAGCACCGTGACAGCGTCCGAAGCAACTGGCCGGGATGTTGTCTCAGAAGGCCTGCAAGGTCAGTTCCGTGTGCTCGACGCTGGGGGGCGCCTCGAAGCAGGGCGAGACCATCGCGCGGTAATCCTTCCAGGCCTGCGAGCCCGTGAAGTCGACGGTGTGGTTCTCCAGGGTCTCCCACTCGATGAGCAGGCGATAGCGCTGCGGCTTCTCGACGGAGCGGCGCACCGCGAAGCTGCGGCAGCCCTTGGCCGCCTTGAAGATCGCCGCGGCCTCGGCGATGCCGGCCTCGAACGTGGCTTCCATGTCGGGCTTGACGTCGATCTGGGCGATTTCGAGGATCATCGGGGGAACTCCGTGTGGGCGTGTCGGGGATCAGCGTAGGGCGCGGCCGAGCGCCTTGGCGAGGAGGCGCTGCGGGCTGCGCTCGGGGCGGGCCTGGTCGGCCACCGGCAGGTAGGCGGTCTGTTCCAGCATGTAGCGACCGCCCATGGCGCCGTGCATGACGAGGTCCGAGAAGGTCACCCAGGTCTGGCCGGGGGCGAAGTGCACGTCGGTCTGGGGCGCCGTCTCCTGATAGGTCATGTCCTGCTTCAAGGCGTCGTGCAGGTGCAGCATCAGGTGGTCGTATTCCGAGCGCCGGGCCTTGGTGATCTTGAGGACCGCCAGCATCCGGGCCGAGAGCGGCGAGTAGCCGGGCAGGCGCGGCAGGAACTTCTCCGCCATCGTGGAAAAGTCCTCGCCGACCCGCCAGTGGCGCGGCTGTCCGTCCGGGTTGATGTTGCGGAAGATGCGCAGGATGCGCTTCTCGCCGATCGGGTTCGACGGGAACGCGTCCACGTGCAGGCGGGTGTCGTCGCGGCGCCAGCTCATCTTGCGCCGATCGACGTCGAAGGGCCGGTAGGAGGTGCCGGCGAACGTGACCTTGCCGGCGTAGGCCGGTAGGTGCGCGGCGACCAGCGCCTCGGCGAAGCCCCGGTAGCGGATCAGCACCTGGCGCAGGGCCTCCTGCTCCTCCGGCGTGCCCGCCGCCCCCCGCAGGGTGGATGCGGCGCCCCGGATGTTGACGTTCTTGGCCTTGCCGTCCGCGAAGGGCCGCTCGACGAAGCGCTGTTCGAAGGCGCTCAGGGGAAAGTCGAGGTCCGGGAACATCAGGACCGCACCGTCCTCCAGGGCGTCCACCAGGGCGGGCGTGCCGGGCGCCGGACCTGTGCGCGGGACGGAAACGATCGGGCTGATCATCGGGCGGGACTCCTCGCAAAACCGCGGCGGGACCGGCGGTTTAGCCGAAGCGCGCGCCGGTGGCCAACCGCCCGTCGCGGATGCGTCCGCCTGCTCGCGCGGGGACCGCGTCCAGTCTTCGTCGCGAACAGGCGCGCGAATACCGGTGGATGACGACATTCCCCGGTTGTCACGCCTCGCGCCCCGGCTCAACCCTGATGAGCGATGCGCAACCCGGGCGGTTCGGTGGCGTTGATGAAACAGTCGCGGTTCCGGACTTCACGGAACCCCCGCGGCGACGAGGATTCCGACGATGGCGACGCTGAAGGAATTCGAGGACTCCCTGCGCGAGCACGGCATGCACATGGCGCTCGCCCTGCTGGAACGCCTGCGCGCGCGCGACCGGGCGACCCGCACGATCAAGCCCGCCCGTCGCCTCACCGGCCAGAAGATGACGCCGGAGCTCGCCCGCGCCATCCTGGACCTGCATGCCGCCACCGGCATGACCCAGCAGGAGATCGCCTTCAAGGTTGGGGTGAACCAGGGCCGGGTCAACGAAGTGATCAAGCACGGCAAGTGGCTCGACGACGATCCCCACGCCCCCGAGGCGGTGGCCCGCGACCGGGCCAAGGCCCGGATGCGCTCGGACCCAGTGGCGAAGCGGCCGCCGGCTCCGCGCCGCGCGTCGAAATCCCCAAAGTCGGCCGTCAAGCGGACGAATGCGGCCCGGCCGCCCAGTCCGCAGGGGCAACTGATCTTCGGAGACCTGTAGGTCCTCTGGAGTCGGCGGGGCCCCGGGGATCGCCCGGACCCCGACCCGCGTTGTCGGCGCACGCCGCCCCCCGGGCTGCCGGAGTCACCGTGCCATGCGCCTGCCCCTCCTCGTCCTCGCCCTCGCGGTTCCGGCCGGTCCCGCGCTGGCTCAACGTCCCGCCACGCCGGAGATGTCGTGCCGTCAGGCCAAGGCGTTGGTGGACCGCAGCGGCGGTCTCGTGCTCGGCACCGGCGGCCAGACCTACGACCGCTTCGTGCGCGACCGCAGCTTCTGCGAGGTCACCGAGATCACGGTCCCGGCCTTCGTCCCGGCCGGCAACACCCCACGCTGCTTCATCGGCTATCGTTGCAAGGAGCCGAGCCGCAACTGGCTGGACGATTTCTGAACGCGTGAAAACGCCCCGGTCTGGCGACCGGGGCGCTCGCAGGCATCACGCCATCGGCTTACGGCGTGACAAGTTGCACGGCGTCACGCAGCCTGCTGCACCGAGCCTTCGATCACCGGGGCGGCGGTGGCGCGGCCCGATGCGATCTGGATCTGGCGCGGCTTCTTGGCCTCCGGAATCTCGCGGACGAGATCGATGTGCAGGAGCCCGTTCTCCAGGACGGCACCGGTCACCTGGACATAGTCGGCGAGCTGGAACCGGCGCTCGAAGGCGCGGGCCGCGATGCCCTGGTGCAGGAATTCCGCCGGCTTGTCTGAGTCGGACTTGCGCTCGCCCTTCAGCGTCAGCGCATTCTCCTTGACCTCGATCGCGAGATCGGAGTCCGTGAAGCCGGCCACCGCCACCGTGATCCGGTAGGCATTCTCGCCGGTGCGCTCGATGTTGTAGGGCGGGTAGGTCGGGGCCGCGTCGGCGCTCACGAACTGGTCGAGGGCCGAGAACAGGCGGTCGAAGCCAACGGTGGAGCGATACAGGGGAGCAAGGTCGAACTGACGCATCACATATTCTCCAAAAGAAGCAACATGCTGGTTTCGGGTCCGCCCGAGGGCCGGACCAGTCGCACCGCCGTATTGGCCGGTGCTCCCATGATATCGGCGTGCCGTTTGGGCCTCGCAAGAGCCTGGACGCGCCGCGAGGCCAAAATTTTCGGTTTCCTACTCTGCGCGAGACTTCTCCGATGCTGACCCTGCGCTCGACGCCCGACAATCCCGTGCCCCCCGGCGGCGCCCTGAAGGCGGTGCGCACCGACGATGGGGTCGAGCTGCGGGCCGCCCATTGGCGCCCGACCACGCGGCTCGTGAAGGGAACCGTCTGCCTGCTCCAGGGCCGGGCCGAGTTCATCGAGAAGTACTACGAGACCATTGCCGACCTGCGTGGGCGCGGCTTCGCCGTGGTGGCCTTCGACTGGCGCGGACAGGGCGAGTCGCAGCGCCAGGTCGGCGATCCCCACCGCGGCCACGTCGCTCATTTCGACGATTACCGAAGGGACCTGAAGGCGATCGAGGAGGCGATCCTGCGCCCCCTGATGCCGCATCCGCATCTCTGCCTCGCCCATTCCATGGGCGGCGCCGTGGCGCTCGCCGGCGCCCTCGACGGCTGGCTGCCCTTCCGCCGCATCGTCACCGTGGCGCCGATGCTGTCGATCCGGATGGTGCGCTGGCCCGCCGGCGCGGCGCTCCTCGCCGGTATCCTGCAGGCGATCGGCTGGGGGCGACGCTACATCCCCTTCGGCTCGGCCGTCTCGATCGCCACCAAGCCCTATCCGAACAACCGCCTCTGCCGGGATCCGGAGCGCTATGCCCGCAACGCGGCCGCCGCCCGGGACGTCGGCGCCGGCGCCGTCGGCGATCCCAGCATCGCCTGGCTCGCGGGCGCCTTCCGGGCGATGCGGCGCCTTTCCGATCCGCGCGTGCCGGGGCGGATCAGGGTGCCGACCCTGATCGTGGCGGCGGGGGCCGACCCCGTCTGCGGCACCCGCACCACCGAGCGCTTCGCCCGCGGCCTGCGGGCGGGGCACATCCTCGTGCTTCCGGACGCGCGCCACGAGATCCTGTCCGAACGCGACGCGATCCGGCAGGATTTCTGGGCGGCCTTCGACGCCTTCATGCCGGGCTCGGACGGGGCGGAGCCGGCCCAGCGGGAGCGCCTGGAGGCCTGAGCCTCACGGGTTGAGGTGACGCAGAGCCGCCTCGTGCAGGCGCCGGTCCCCCGCGGCGACGATGCGCCCGCCCCCGGTCGCCGTCCCGCCGTCCCAGGTCGTCACGATGCCGCCGGCCCCCTCGATGATCGGGATCAGCGCGACGATGTCGTAGGGCTTGAGGCCGGCCTCCACCACCAGGTCGATCTGCCCGGCCGCCAGCATGCAGTAGGCGTAGCAGTCGGTGCCGTAGCGGGAGAGGCGCACCGCGCCCTCCAGCCCGAGGAAGCGCTCCCGCTCCGCGCCCTCGGCGAACAGGCGCGGGTCGGTGGTGGCGAGGACCGCCTGGTCGAGGGCGGTACCGCGGCGGGTCAGCAGCTTGCGCTCGCCGCGCGGTGAGCGCAGGCGGGCCTGCGCGCCGTCGCCGGAGAACAGCTCGCCCAGATACGGCTGGTGCATCAGGCCGCGCACCGCCGCGCCGTGATGGGTCAGGCCGATCAGCGTGCCCCAGGTCGGCAGGCCGGCGACGAAGGCCCGGGTCCCATCGATGGGATCGAGCACCCAGACGCACTCGGCATCGAGATTTTCCGAGCCGAACTCCTCGCCCAGGATGCCGTGGGTCGGCAGATGGCGCCGGATCATGCCGCGCATCGCCACCTCGGCGGCCCGGTCGGCCTCCGTCACAGGGTCGAAGGCCGCCCCGCCGCGGGCCTTGTCGTCCATGCCGAACGCGGCCCGGAAGAAGGGTAGGATCGCCTGCCCCGAGGCGGTGGCGAGATCGTCCATGAACCGCGCGAGATCGACGACGCTCATCGAGCCTTCCCCTAACCGAGACGCGGACGAGCGAAGCGGACGGATGGGCCGCCGGTCAAGCCCCAAACGGTCCTGGGGGCGGCGTCAGGCCGGCATGGGCTGCACGCGGCCGAACTCGCCCCCGGGCTCGGCCGGCATCGCATCCGGGGCACGCTTGCCCTGCGCGGTCGCCACCACGGCCTCCACGGCCGCGCGCAGGGACGAGACGTGGATGTCGGCATCGACCGCCCGGTGCCGGGTCGCCTCGTCGAGGCTCGCATCGTCCGCCTGCCACAGGCCGAGGACGAAGCACGTGCCCGGCAGCTTGCGGCGCAGGCGCTCGGCCAGCCGGCGCAGGTGCGTGGGCTCGCCGTTGATCGCCATCGACACGATGCAGACGAGCTTGGCCGGGCCCGGGTCGAAATCCCCGATCCGCGCCCGGGCCACATCGGCGAAGGGCACCACCCGGGCCCCGATCCCGCGCTTGGCCAGGAGCTGGGCCAGGATCGCGCAGGCGGATTCGTCGACGAAGCTGCGCCCGGCCACGCACAGCACCGTGCCGGTGGTCCGCCACGTCTCCGGCACCGGCTCGGGACGCGGCGCGTCGGGATCGGCCTTCACCTCGGTGTCGCTGCGCAGGTCGTCGCGGTCGGCCAGTTCATCGATGAGGCCGCCGACGCTGGCCCGGATATCGCTCTTCTGCTCCGTGGTGAGCACGCCGCGGGCCGCGTCGCGGGCGGCGAGTTCGAGGCCCTTCACCACGACCTCGTCGTAGTAGGCCGTGAGCGAGCAGGTCTTCAGGATCAGGTCGGCGTGTTCCTGTGCCTCCTCCGGGTCGTCGGCCAGGATGCGCTGGTAGAAGTTCTCGACCGGCGTCAGGGCCGGCCGGTCGCCGAACAGCACGTCGAGGAATTCGAGCTTGTCGACATGGCGCCCGAGCACCACGAGGCAGACCGTCAGCGGCGTCGACAGGAGCAGGCCGACGGGTCCCCAGAGCCAGGTCCAGAACAGGGCCGAGACCAGCACCGCGAAGGGCGACATGCCGGTGGACTGGCCGTAGAGCATCGGCTCGATGAAGTGCCCGACCAGGGGCTCCAGGATTAGGAACAGGATCAGCGTCCCGATCACCATCGACCAGCCGGGATCGACCGCGGCGGCGAGCGCCAGGGGAAACAGGGCCGAGGCGAAGGCACCGATATAGGGCACGAAGCGCATCAGCGCCGAGAAGATGCCCCACAGGACCGGGTTCGGCACGCCGAGACAGTAGAGCCCGACGCCGACCACGATCCCGAAGGAGGCGTTCAGGCCGAGCTGGACCAGGAAGTAGCGGCTGAGGCGCTTGGCAGCGTCGTCCATCGCCACGGTGGTGCGATGGAGGTCGCTGGAGCCTGCCAGCCGGATCATCCGGTCGCGCAGGTCCTCCCGCTGCATGAGCAGGAAGAGCAGCACCACGAACACGATGCCGATAGTGGCCAGCGGATGCAGGATCGGCGAAAGCAGCGTGCCCGCCAGCGTCACGGGGCCCGGCGCCCGCTCCTTGACCTCGACCAGGATCGCCTTCTCGGGGGGCGCCGGGCCGGCCTGCGGCTCCGGTTTCGGGGCGGTTTCGGGCGCCTTCTCCTCATGGCTGTCGTGCATCGTCCGGCCAATGCTGGCGACGTAGCCGGCGAGCCGTCCGGCCGGGGTGTCGTTCAGGCCCTCGATCTTGCGCTCGATGGTGCTGCGATAGCGCGGCACGTCCTTGGCGATATCGGCGATCTGCACGCCGATCAGGGTCGCCAGGGCCGCTGCCGTGCCGAGCGCAAGGAGCACGGAGGTGGCCACCGACAGGAACCGGCCGAAGTGCCAGCGCCGGAGCAGGTTGACCAACGGGCCAAGCACGAAGGAGAGCAGGATCGCGATGGCGATCGGAATCAGGACGTCGCGTCCGACATACAGGCCGACCATGATCAGGGCGGTCATGATGAAGGGCGAGGTCAGGGTCTGGGGCGGCGTGGCCGCGGCCGAGATGCGTGTCGGTCGCGGCTGCACGAGGGACGGCTTCGAGGTTGATCGCAGGGCCATTCCGGTTCCGTGTTCCAGACGCGACGCGCGGGACCGCGCGCATGCGGGCACCACCGCGATGAGAACGAAGCGCTCGCGAAAAACGATCCCTTCGGCCGGGTCGTCTCGTCGCGAAACCGTGATCGGATGCACTTCGCCCTGCATCCACGGCATAGCTGAAGGGCACCGCCACGCCGGCAACGGGATCGGGAAAGTCGTATCCGACGCCGCGTCCCTGCGTTCTTCGCTCCGGGTGCCGTGGTCTCGTCGCCAGGGCCGACGTCAAGATCGGTGGCTTTGCCGCGGCACTACCAAAACATGTCTTTCGCCGCCGGATATTTTGCTGGCGTGCCGGCCGTGTCAGGCGGGAATGCACACAAGCGACTTCCGCAAATCGGAATGATGTATTTGCCGAAGCCGGTCGGTCGCCAAGCTGTTCCAAGTCACAGCCTCCGCCGAAGCCGTCGGATTACGCGACGAGATTGTGCCGAGCGCGGACTTTAATCGAACGATAAGCTTGTTTTCGTAAGTCACGGTGACGTACGGCGACGGACGACATCCGACGAAACGGGGAGGTGGTTTTGCACGACACGGCGATGGACGTGGGCGCCGGTTCTTCCTTGCCCGACGCGACCAGCCTGAGCGGAATCGCAACCGAGATCGCCGAACTCCAGCGCATCTCGTTCGACAAGAGCCGGCGCATCCAGGCGATCACCGGACAGGTGAAGATGCTTGCCCTCAACGCCTTGATCGAGGCGGCCCGCGCCGGCGAGATGGGCCGTGGCTTCTCGGTGGTTGCTCAGGAGGTGCGGGCGATCGGCGCGGAGGTGGAGAATGTCGCCCGCGCCCTGGAGGTCGAACTGTCGAACCGCATCGCCAGCCTCCAGATCCGGGTCCGGAGCTTCGCGGAGGGATCGCAGACCGACCGTTTGATCGATCTCGCCCTCAACGCGGTCGAACTCATCGATCGGAATCTCTACGAGCGTACCTGCGACGTGCGCTGGTGGGCCACCGACGCGGCCCTGGTGGCCTGCGCCGCGACGCCGACGCCCGAGGCGATGGCCCACGCCACCCGGCGCCTGGGCATCATCCTCGACGCCTACACGGTCTATCTCGACCTTTGGCTCTGCGACCTGCAGGGCAACGTCCTCGCCCACGGCCGGCCGGACCGCTATCCCGGCCTCGTCGGGCGCAACGTCGCCGATCAGGACTGGTTTCGGCGTGCGGCCGCGCTGCCCGACGGTGACGCCTACGTCGCCGCCGATGTGACGGACCAGCCCGGCCTCGGCGGTGCGCAGGTCGCGACCTACTGCGCCAGCGTGCGCGCCGATGGGGACACCCGGGCCCGGCCGATCGGTGTCCTGGCCATCCACTTCGACTGGCAGGCCCAGGCCCGCGCCATCGTCGAGGGCGTGCGGGTGTCGGGCGAGGACAAGGCTCGCACCCGTGTCCTCCTCGTCGATGCGCGCCACCGCGTCATCGCGGCCTCGGACGGACGCGGCGTGCTGGAGGAAACCCTGCCGCTGGCCGCCAACGGCCGGGCGAGCGGAGCCGATCTCGATCCCCGGACCGGGCGGATCGTCGCCTTCCACCGCACGCCGGGCTACGAGACCTATGCGGGGCTCGGCTGGTACGGGGTCATCGTCCAGTCCCCGCGTTGAGCGTCCGTCAGACCAGAACCGGCATCGCGGGCTGGCTCTCGATGCCGAAGACGCGGGTGTAGCGCGCGATCTCCTCGGCCGGGCCGATCGCCTTCGACGGGTTGTCGGAGATCTTCACGGTGGGCCGGCCGTCCGCCGCGATCACCTTGCAGACGATGGAGATCGGATCCAGGCGCCCGTCCGGGACAAGACCCCGGAAATCGTTGGTGAGCAGCGTGCCCCAGCCGTAGCCGATCCGCATCCGGCCGTGAAAATGGGCGTGGATCGCCTCGATGGTGTCGATGTCGAGACCGTCGGAGAAGATCGCGAGCTTTTCGCGGGGGTCCGAGCCCCGCGAGCGCCACCAGGCGATGGCCTCCTCGCCGCCGGCGATCGGCTCCTTCGAGTCGATGCGGATCCCGGTCCAGGCGTTCATCCAGTCGGGGGCCTTCGCCAGGAAGCCGGTGGTGCCGTAGGTGTCCGGTAGCATCACCAGGAGGTTGCCGGCGTAATCCTGCTGCCAGTCGGCCAGCACGTCGTAGGGCGCTCGGGCAAGGCCCGCATCGTCGTCGGCCAGGGCGGCGTAGACCATCGGCAACTCGTGGGCGTTGGTGCCCACCGCCTCGACCTCGCGGCGCAGGGCGATGAGGCAGTTCGAAGTGCCGAGGAAGCGGTCGCCCAGGGCCTCGTGCATGGCCTCGACGCACCAGTCCTGCCACAGGAAGCCGTGGCGCCGCCGGGTCCCGAAATCCGCGATGGATAGGTCGGGCAGGCGCTGCAGCCGCTCGATCTTTTCCCAGACCCGGGTCATCGCGCGGGCATACAGCACCTGAAGGTCGAGCTTGCCGAGGTGGCGCACCACGCCACGGGTGCGCAACTCGTTGAGGATGGCGAGCGCCGGCACCTCCCACATGGTGGTCTCGAGCCAGGGCCCGTGGAAGGTGAGGACGTACTGCCCGTCCCGCGCCTCCAGTTCGTACTCGGGCAGGCGAAAACCCTCGAGCCAGTCCATGAAGTCGGCCGAGAACATCTGGCGCTGGCCGTAGAAGGTGTTGCCGCGCAGCCAGGTGGATTCACCCCGGCTTAGGGAGACGGAGCGGGCGTGGTCGAGCTGCTCGCGCAACTCGCCGGCATCGACGAAATCCGCCAGGCGCACCTGCCGCGAACGGTTCTGAATGCCGAAGGTGACGCGGGCGTCGCGATGACGGCGGAAGATCGTCTGCGCCATCAGGAGCTTGTAGAAGTCCGTGTCGAGCAGGGACCGGACGATCGGGTCGATCTTGAAGCTGTGGTTGTACACCCGCGTGGCAAGATCGAGCATGGTACGGATCACGGCCCCTCAAGCGGCGCCCTCAGCGCCCGCGAGGCAGAGAGGCGCATGGCATCCGATGGTAAGTCAATCGGTCGCGACGCAGGGCTGCGCCGCGACGACCTCAAGGGGCTGCCAAACGAAGAAGGCGGCGCACACGAGGGAGCGCCGCCTTCGCATTCTATCGACGAGGCCCGACGATCAGGCGAGGTCGACCTTCTTGGTCTCGGTCTTGGGCGACTCGCCTGTGAGCGCCGCCTTCACGTATCCGTAGATATGCAGCATCGTGGCGTTCGGGCTGTCCCAGTACTCGCCCTTCTCGGGGTGGACGCGCAGCAGAGCGACCTCGGGGTCTTCCTTGCCGTTGGGGAACCAGGTCTTGAGGCTCTCGCTCCACTTGTCGTTGATGGTCGGCTGATCGGTGACGATCTCGGCCTTGCCGGCGATCGAAACGTAGGTCTGGCTCGATGGGTCCGAGTAGGCGAGGTTGATCTGATTGTCCTTGCTGATCTCGGCGGTCTTCGGCGAATGCAGCTTGGTGAAGAACCACAGGTCGCCGTTCTCGTCCGCCTCCTGGCACCACATCGGGCGGCTGTAGAGCTTCCCGTCCTGGTCGGCGGTGGTCATCATCGCGACCTTGACGTCCTTGATGAGGGCGAACAGCTTCTTGGCGCCCTCGTGGTCGCGGTGGTTGCCCTGGTGCATGGGATCGTTGTCTCCAACTCGTCGATCGGCGTCGGCAGCGCGGTCGCGCGCTGCCGGTTCGTGTGCTCAACGAGCCAGGGCGGCATTGGTTTCGGCATGGCGCAGCGGCACGACCTTCGGTGGTGCCGTCCGTGCGGCCGGCCGGCGCAGCACCGTCAGGCGACCGTACGGCCGCTCGCGGGCGGACAGGTCGCCCGCGCCGATCTGCCGGATCACGTGGGTGTTCCGGCCCCGCCGCTTCGCCTCGTAGAGGGCCCCGTCGGCCTCGGCCAGGAGTTCGTCCGGCCCTGCGCTCCGGCCCGGCCCCGTGAGCGCGACTCCGACGCTCACGGTGATGCGCGACAGCCCGTCGTCCCGGTCCGCGTGCGGGATGGCCAAGCGAGCGATGGCGAGATTCAGGCGCCGGACGACGCGTTCCACCCCGCGCCGGTCGCAGGCCCGCATCAGCAGCGAGAATTCCTCGCCGCCGTAGCGCGCCACCACATCGCGCCCGCCGCGGGTCTGCCCGGCGAGGGCCTCGGCGATGCGGCGCAGGCAGGCGTCCCCGGCCGGATGACCGTAGGCGTCGTTGAAGCGCTTGAAGTGATCCACGTCGATCATGAGGAGGGCGGTGCCGCGCGTCTCGTCGGCGGAGGCCGCCAGGGCCGCGTCGAGGGCGCGGCGGTTGGCCAGACCCGTGAGGGCGTCGGTCTCGGACAGCACGGTGAGGACGCGCCGGTCATGCTCGAGGCCGGCCGAGCGCAGGATCTCGCGCAGGGAGACGAGGTAGGCCCGCCGACGCACGCCCTCGATCTGGTGGTTGCCGTAGAGGACGAACACGCTGGCCGTCACCGCCTGGAAGGCGAGGCAGAGGGCGAGTTCGGGGCTCAGGTCGCCCCGTAAGCCGATGGCCGCGAGGGCGCCTGCCGCGCCGAGGCCCGTGAGCACCAGGGCATGGGGAAAGCGCAGCACGAGCATCAGCGCGGCGAACACCACCATCAGCGGATACTCGATGAAGCCGATGGCGCTCAGGGTGCCTTGCCCCAGACAGAAGAGCAGGATCGGCACCCCCGTCACGAGCAGCATCGTGGCTGTGACCATGCGCTCGCGCCGCGGGCCCTGCATCCGGGGCACGGCCCAGGCCAGGAGCAGGGCCAGCGGCGTCACGAGACCCAGGCGGAGCCCCAAGGCCAGGGGCAGCATCTCCGGCGCCAGCAGCCATGTCGTGAGGGAGAAGCCGTTGTGGAAGACGAGTCCGATCAGGATCGTGCTGCGCAGGTGGCGCGCACGCTCCTGGCGCGTGTCGATCTCGTAGCGGGCCGAGACGGGGCGGGAGAAGCGCAGGAGGCGCGGGCTCACCGTGAGGTCGGTCAGGGCGACCTCGCCGCGCGGCCGACGTGTGAAAGCCCGCTCGGGCGTGGCGAGCCAGCGGCGAATGCAATCGAGCACGATGTGACGATCCCGGTCCGTTCGCGCCGTCCTTGCCGGAGGCGCCCCAATCTCTCGGGACCGAACGTGGCCGGGCGGTGGGAGGGCGCAATCACGGCTGCGTGCCCTCGCGACATCCCTACCAAACCCTGAACCGAATTCGCGACCGCGCTTGGTTGAGGTCCGCTCGTAGCACGGGGCCGCGACCGGCTGTCGCCCCGCGTCGCGCGCTCCGCGCTTGCGTCGAAGCGCTGGCTGTGCTGTCGCATGGGCTCTTCGTGAACGCGACGGCCTGCGCCGCGGCGTGCGCGAGCCTCTCCCGATTGTGTCCGCGCCGTGGCCCTCCGTCCGGCCCGCCGCGGCAAGGAGCCAGACCCTTGGCGATCACCCGAGACGATGTGCTGGCGGTCCTCTCGACCGTGACGGTCGATGCCGCCGGGACCACGCTGCCGGCCTCCGGGCGGCTGTCGCAGGTCGTGGTGGACCCGACGAACCGGGTGATGTTCTCGATCCTGATCGACCCGAGCGAGGCCGAGCGCTTCGAGCCGATCCGGCGCCGGGCCGAGGGCGCGATCCTGGCGACGCCGGGCGTTTCCGGCGTCTTCGCCAGCCTGACCTCCGAGCGCGGGCCGAACCAGCCGGCTCAGCCGCCGCCGCCCGCCCCGGGACGCCCGGCCGCTCCGCCGCCGCCGCGTACCGGCCCAGCCCTTCCGGGCGTACGCCACATCGTGGCCGTCGCCTCCGGCAAGGGCGGCGTCGGCAAGTCGACCACCGCCTGCAACCTCGCCCTGGCGCTCTCGGCCCAGGGTCTGAAGGTCGGGCTGCTCGATGCCGACATCTACGGTCCCTCGGTGCCCAAGCTGTTCGGGCTCTCCGGGAAACCCAAGGTCATCGAGGAGCGCCTGCTCGCCCCGATGGAGGGCTTCGGCATCAAGGTGATGTCGATCGGCTTCCTGATCGAGCCCGAGACGGCGATGATCTGGCGCGGCCCCATGGTGCAGTCGGCCATCACCCAGATGCTGCGGGAGGTCGCCTGGGGCGAACTCGACGTTCTGATCGTCGACATGCCCCCCGGCACCGGCGACGCGCAGCTCACCATGGCCCAGGCGACCCCCCTCTCCGGCGCGGTCATCGTCTCGACGCCGCAGGACCTCGCCCTCATCGACGCGCGCCGCGGCGTCACGATGTTCCGCAAGGTTGCGGTGCCGATCCTCGGCGTGATCGAGAACATGGCGACCTTCGTCTGCCCGCATTGCGGCACGGCCTCGCACATCTTCGGTCATGGCGGCGCCCGCGCGGAGGCGGAGCGGCTGGAGGTGCCGTTCCTCGGCGAGGTGCCGCTGAACATGACGATCCGCGAGACCTCGGATGCCGGCCGTCCCGTGGTGGCGGTGGACCCCGACGGACCGCACGCCCAGGTCTATCGCGCCATCGCCGCCAAGCTCTGGGGCAACCTGACCGGCGGCCCGGCCCCGCGGGCGGCCCCCCGCATCGTCATCGAGTAGCCGCGATGCCGCCGGTGCTGGGTGTGATCCTCGCCGGCGGGCTCGCGCGCCGCATGGGCGGGGGCGACAAGCCCCTGCGCACCCTCGGGGGCCGCACCCTGCTCGACCGGGTGTACACCCGCTTCGCGCCCCAATGCGCGGCCGGCGTGATCCTCAACGCCAACGGCGATCCAAGCCGCTTTCCCGACTTCCCGGGCGCGATCGTTCCCGACGGGGTGCCCGACAATCCCGGGCCCCTGGCCGGTATCCTCGCCGGGCTTGACCATGCGGCCGCCCTTCATCCGGACGTGCGCCACGTCGCCAGCGTCTCGGGCGACGCGCCGTTCCTGCCCCGGGACCTCGTCGCCCGCCTCGCCGGGGCGGTCGGGCGGGATGACGCCATCGCCATGGCGGCGTCGGGCGGGCGCGAGCACTTCACGGTGGCGCTCTGGCCCGTGGCCCTGCGGGCGGACCTGCGCGCGGCCCTGGTGGAGCGCGGCGAGCGCCGGGTCGGCGCCTTTCTCAGGCGCCACGGCGCGGTGGCGGTGTCCTGGCCGGCGGAGCCCCACGACCCCTTCGCCAACATCAACGCACCGGAAGACCTGGCGGCGGCCGAAGCCCGCCTCGCCGGGATGGAAGACGCCTGACGCGTCAGGTCGGAGCGCTCTTGACCGCGGCGCGCGCCCGCCAGCGCGGGTAGAGCAGCCCGAGGGCGAGGCCGCCGAGGACGAGGCCCGCGGCGCCGAGCTTCCAGCCGGGCAGCGGCTCGCCGAGCCAGAGGGCCGAGGCCCCCATGCCGAAGACCGGCACCAGCAGCGCCATCGGGGTGATCAGGGCGGCGGGGTGGCGCGCGAGCAGCCAGCCCCAGATCGCGTAGCCGAACAGGGTGTTGCCCACCGCCTGCCAGACCACCGCGCCCCAGGTCGCCAGGTCTGCCCGCACGAGGCCGTCGCGGATGGCGTCCCAGCCTTCGAGGAGGAACGAGGCGGCGAGGAGCGGCGGGGCCGAGAACAGGCTCGCCCAGATCACGTAGGGCAGCATCGACCGCGCGCCGCTGCGCTTGGCCGCCATGTTGCCGCCAGCCCAGCTCATCGCGGCGCAGACGACCAGCCCGAGTCCGAAGGGCGTCGTCGCGGCATCGGTGTGGGCGGCGATGACGGCGAGGCCCGCCGCCGCGAGGCCGAGGGCCGCCCATTGATGGCCGGACACCCGCTCGCCGGTGAGCCGGACCGAGAGGCCGATGGTGAAGAAGACCTGGATCTGGATCACCAGGGAGGCGAGGCCGGGGGCGATGTGGCCGCGCAGGGCGATGAACAGCAGGCCGAACTGTCCGGCCCCGATCAGCAGGCCGTAGGCGGCGAGATTGCGCCACGGAACCGCCGGGCGGCGCAGCAGGAACACGCCCGGCAGGGCCGCGAGTACGAAGCGCAGGGCGGCGAAGAGCAACGGCGGCAGGTGGTCGAGCCCGATCCGGATCACGACGAAGTTCGTGCCCCAGACCGCCACCACCGCCAGGGCGAGGAGGACGTCGCGAAGTGGGAGAGTGCCGGTCATGGCCCGCCGTTTTCCAGCCTCGGGGTGGCGTGCCAAGCCTCGCTTGCGCCTGAAACGAAAGAAGTGTCCGCACTTTCGCACGGACACTTCCCTCGAACGCGAATTGTGCGGCCCGGATCAGGCGGCGCCGACCGTCGCCTTGACGATCTTGTCGGGGGTGCGCGGCGGCTCGCCCTTGTTCAGGGTGTCGACCACGTCCATGCCTTCCACGACCTTGCCCCAGACGGTGTACTGCTTGTCGAGGAAGCGGGCATCGCCGAAGCAGATGAAGAACTGCGAGTTGGCCGAGTGCGGGAAGTTCGTGCGCGCCATCGAGCAGGTCCCGCGCACGTGCGGCTCGGCGTTGAACTCGGCGTTGAGGTCGGGCAGGTCGGAGCCGCCCGAGCCGGTGCCGGTCGGGTCGCCGGTCTGGGCCATGAAGCCGTCGATCACGCGGTGAAACGGCACGCCGTCGTAGAAGCCCTGGGCCGCGAGGGTCTTCAGGCGCTCCACGTGGTTCGGCGCGAGGTCGGGGCGCAGGCCGATCACGACGCGGCCCTTGGTGGTCTCCAGGATGATGGTCTCGGTCTCTGCCATGGGTCTAGACTCCTTGTCCCTTGGGTCCTTGGTAGATGAAGCGGAGCGCGATGGGGCGCCCCGCGATGGCCGCGCCGAGGGCGGGGGTGATCCGGGCGGGCGTGCAACGCCGGATCGCCGCCAGGGTCGCCTCGGTGAGGATGCGATAGGCGCGGGTATCCGAATTCTGTGTCGAGAAGGTCACGCGGGGCGTGCCGATCACGGAACCGTCACGGCGCAGGGCGAAGCGCGCGGTGATCTCGGTGCGCTCGAAGCGGGACAGGCCCTCGGGGACCTGCCAGCACGCGGCGAGCACGGGATAGAGCGCCCGCAGGGTGTCGGCCGGCTTCTCGCCATCAGGCGTCTTGGGAGTGTCGGCCATGCCGTTCCGAGGCCCGTTCAGGGGAACCTGAACGGTGCCCCTCAGGGTCTCCGGCAGGGTCAGCGGACCTGCCGAGGGCGTCGCCCGCACGGGAGCCCCGGCGGCGAGGAACGCCGCGAGTGCCCCGAGGTGCCGGCCGACGCCCCGCAAACTACTTGGCTCCCTGTGCCATCTGCATCTTCACGATCTTGTCGGGATTCTGCACCGCTCCACCCGGCGCGCCGGGGGCCGCCTTCTTGATCGCGTCGACCGCCTCCATCCCCGAGGAGACGAGGCCGACCACGGTGTACTGGCCGTTCAGGAACGGCGCGTCGCCGAGGCAGATGAAGAACTGCGAATTGGCGGAGTTCGGATCGGACGAACGGGCCATGCCGACGGTGCCGCGCCGGAACGGGGATTGCGAGAACTCGGCCGGAATGTTCGGCAGGTCCGAGCCGCCGGTGCCGTTGCCCTTCGGATCGCCGGTCTGGGCCATGAAGCCGTCCATGACGCGATGGAACTTCAGGCCGTTGTAGAAGCCCTTCTTGATGAGGGTCTTGAGCTGAGCCACGTGCTTGGGTGCCAGGTCGGGCCGCAACTCGATGGTGACCCGGCCGTCCTTGGTGTCGAGGAACACCGTGTTCTCGTCCGCCGCCAAGGCTCCGGTCACGAAGGCCGCGGGTGCCGTGCCGATCAGGGCGGCGAGGCTGAGGAGGGCGATCCGGCGATTGAGGCCGAGGGTGTTGCCGAACTTCATGGGCAGGCGTTCTCTCTTCAGTCGGGTCGAGGGGATCAGGATCTGCCGAAGCGCCGGTTCAGGCGCTCGGCCACCGCCGGAGGCACGAAGGGCGAGACGTCGCCCCCCATCGCGGCGATCTGGCGGACCAGGGTGGCGGTGATCGGCCGGACGCCGGTGGAGGCCGGCAGGAAGACGGTCTGCACCTCCGGCGCCATGGCGCCATTCATGCCGGCGAGTTGCATCTCATAATCGAGGTCGGTGCCGTCGCGCAGACCCCGGATGAACACCGACGCGCCGACCCGACGGGCCGCGGTCACGGCGAGGTCGTCGAAGGTGACGATGGTGAGTTCGGTGCTCTCGGCCTGCGCCAGTGGCCCGCAGGTAATGCGCAGCAACTCCGCACGCTCGTCCGGCGAGAACATCGGCGCCTTGCCGGGATGCACGCCGATGGCGATGACCAGGTTGGAGACGAGTCGGCAGGCCTGACGAATGACGTCGAGGTGTCCGTTCGTGACCGGGTCGAACGAGCCGGCATAGAGGGCGGTGCGGATCATCGCGGCCCGGGGTAGAGCATTTCGCCCCGGAACGGAACCTCCCCGCCCGCAACGAAAAAGGCGGGCCCCGTTTCGGGAGCCCGCCTCTCTCAGGATCCAGGCCGGGATTCCGGCGCCGGGTGATCCTAGTAGGTGCCGAACTTGTAGTTGATGCCGGCGCGGGCGATGCTGCCCTCCGTGGAGATGCGTGCATTGTAGCCGACGCCCGGACCGCCGACGCTGCCGACCAGAAGGTTCCGGTTGCCGAGATCGTAGCGCAGGTATTCCGCCTTGATGGTCACGGCGCTGGACTTGAAGAAATTCAGGAACGAGTCGGTGGGCAGCGCGTACTCGATGCCGCCGCCGTAGACGTAGCCGGTCTCGATGTTGGAACGCGCACCCGCATAGGTCACCGGGGCGCCGGTCGTGAAGGTGATGCGCTGGGTGACGTCGCCGTAGGCGAAGCCGCCGGTCCCGTACACGAGGAACCTGTCGAAGGCGTAACCGATGCGGCCACGTACGGTGCCGAGGAACGACAACTCGGTACGATAGGTGTTGGTGAGCTGGTTCGGGTTGAAGACCGGGTTGAAAATGACCTGGGTCGTGGTGCGTTGCAGGTCCATGTACTGAGCATCGGCCTCGACGCCGATGACCAAGCCGGAGCCCGGCGTGAACTGATAATTGTAACCGATCTGGCCACCGGCGGAGAAGCCTTCGGTCGCGTTGCGGACCGAGGCTTGGCGCAGGCCGTTGTTGACGTTGTTCTGCAACTGAGCGCCGCCGGGTGTATTGATGCCGGTGGTGCGGATCGTGTCGTTCTCGCTGAAGGCGTAGCCAGCGTTCACGCCGAGGTAGAAGCCCGTCCAGGTGAACACCGGGACCGGAACGAAGACCGGCGGGGCCGCGCGGCGCGGAAGATCGGCGGCCGAGGCGGCGCCGCACAGGAGAGCGCTGGCGGCGCTGGCGAGGAGAATATGCTTCAGCACTTGAAAATCCCACGAATGTCAGGGGCGGCTCGACATTCGGGATACGGTGCCGGCGGGTGTTTCGCTATTGTATCTGCGTCACACATCTCAGTAATGACGCAAGATCGAGAAAATATTTCGACACGCTTTGAATGACTTGATCATCCCCACGGACACGGCTTCGTGATGCGCGCGGGGATGATCGATGTATCGAGAGGTCTCAGCTCTCTTCGGTTCCCTCGCTCTCGTCCTCGCCCTCGATGTGCTCGACGGACACGACGCGCTCGGTCTTCTCCGTGTTGAACACCGTCACGCCCTGGGAGGCGCGGCCGACGATGCGGATGTCGTCCACCGGCACCCGGATGAGCTGGCCGCCGTCCGTGACCAGCATGATCTGGTCGGAGGGCTGGACCGGGAACGAGGCCACGAGGTTGCCGTTGCGGGCGTTGACCCGCATGGCGGTGATGCCTTTGCCGCCGCGGCCCGAGGTCCGGTACTCGTAGGACGAGGTCCGCTTGCCGAAGCCGCGCTCGGACAGGGTGAGCACGAACTGCTCGTTGGCGCCCATCTCGTTGTAGCGCTCCAGGGAGATGGCGCTGGCCTCGGCCACCCCCTCCTCCGCCTCGGGGCTCGCCGTCTCCTCGCCCTCGACCCCCTCGCCGATCACGGCGCGGCGCATCTTCAGGTAGCCCGCGCGCTCCTCGGGCGAGGCGTCGAAGCTGTTGAGGATCGTCATCGAGATGACGCGGTCGTCCTTGGCGAGGTTGATGCCGCGCACGCCCGTCGAATCGCGGCCCTTGAAGACGCGGACGTCCTCGACGGGGAAGCGGATGCACTGGCCGGCCTGGGTGGTCAGCAGCACGTTCTGGTCGGCGCGGCAGATCTCGACGTGGACGATGTGGTCGCCCGCGTCGAGCTTCATGGCGATCTTGCCCGCCCGGTTCACCTGCACGAAATCCGAGAGCTTGTTGCGCCGGACGCCGCCGCTCGCGGTGGCGAACATGACGTCGAGGGTCTCCCAGGAGGCCTCGTCCTCGGGCAGCGGCATGATGGTGGTGATGCGCTCGGTGCCGGCATCCATGGACAGGATGTTCACGAGCGCCTTGCCGCGCGCATTCGGGGCCGCCATGGGAAGGCGCCAGACCTTTTCCTTGTAGACCTGACCCTGGTTCGAGAAGAACAGCACCGGCGTGTGGGTGTTGGCCACGAACAGGCGGGTGACGAAATCCTCGTCGCGGGTCGACATGCCCGAGCGGCCCTTGCCGCCCCGGCGCTGGGCCCGGTAGGTCGAGAGCGGCACGCGCTTGACGTAGCCGGCGTGGGACACGGTGACGACCATGTCTTCGCGCTGGATCAGGTCCTCGTCCTCGACGTTCGAATCCCAGTCGAGGATCACCGTGCGGCGCGGGGTGGCGTACGCCTCGCGCACCTCCGCGAACTCGTCCTTGACGATGCCCATGATGCGCAGGCGCGAGCGCAGGATGTCGAGGTAGTCGGCGATCTCGTCGGCGAGCTTCTTCAACTCGTCGCCGATCTCGTCGCGGCCCAGCGCCGTGAGGCGCTGCAGGCGCAGATCCAGGATGGCGCGGGCCTGCACCTCGGAGAGGCGGTAGGTGCCGTCGTCGGAGACCCGGTGGCGCGGATCGTCCACCAGGGCGATGAGCGGGGCGATGTCGTGGGCCGGCCAGCTGCGGGCCATCAGGGCGTCGCGGGCGGTGTTGGGATCGGGCGAGGTCCGGATGAGCCGGATCACCTCGTCGATGTTGGCGACCGCGATGGCCAGACCGCACAACACGTGGGCGCGCTCGCGGGCCTTGTTCAGCAGGAACTTGGTCCGCCGCGACACCACCTCTTCGCGGAAATCGATGAAGGCCTGGAGCAGGTCCTTCAGGTTCATCAGTTCGGGCCGGCCGCCGTTCAGCGCCACCATGTTGCAGCCGAAGGACGATTGCAGCGGCGTGAAGCGGTAGAGCTGGTTCAGCACAACGTCCGCCATGGCGTCGCGCTTGATCTCGACGACGATGCGCATGCCGTCGCGGTCGGATTCGTCGCGCAGGTCCGAGATGCCCTCGACGCGCTTCTCCTTCACCAGCTCGGCGATCTTCTCCATGAGCGTCGCCTTGTTCACCTGATACGGGATCTCGGTGAAGATCAGCGCCTCGCGCTCCTTGCGCAGCTCCTCGACATGGGACTTCGCCCGCATGATGACGGAGCCGCGGCCCGTGGCGTAGGCCTGGCGCGTGCCGGCCCGGCCGAGGATGGAGCCACCGGTGGGGAAGTCGGGGCCCGGCACGAACTCGGTGAGCTGCTCGATCGACAGGCCCGGATCGTCGATGAGCGCGACGCAGGCGTCGATCAGCTCGCCGAGATTGTGCGGCGGGATGTTGGTGGCCATGCCGACCGCGATGCCACCGGCGCCGTTGACCAGCAGGTTGGGGAAGCGGGCGGGCAGGACGGTCGGCTCCTCGCGCGACTCGTCGTAGTTCGGCTGGAAGTCGACGGTGTTCTTGTCGATGTCGGCCAGCAGCGCGTTGGCGGGCTTGGCCAGGCGCGACTCGGTGTAGCGCATGGCGGCCGGCGGATCGCCGTCGACCGAGCCGAAATTGCCCTGCCCGTCGATGAGCATCAGGCGCATCGAGAAGTCCTGCGCCATGCGGACCAAGGCGTCGTAGATCGATTGGTCGCCGTGCGGGTGGTAGAGACCGATCACGTCGCCGACGATGCGGGCCGACTTGACGTATTTGCGCTCGGGCAGGTGCCCGCTCTCGTAAGCCGAGTAGAGGATGCGCCGGTGCACGGGCTTGAGGCCGTCGCGCGCATCGGGCAGCGCCCGGCTCACGATCACGCTCATGGCGTAATCGAGGTAGGAGCGCTTCATCTCGTCGGTGATCGACACGGGCTTGATGTCGGAGGCGGGCGAAGGCGTGCCGGCGCCCGGAATGTCGTTCTCTGCCAAGGTCTTCGGTCTCTGCTGATACGAGGCCCGGAGCACCGGCGGCGGCCGTCAGCCGCCCCCGCTCACGGGATTGTTGCGCGCGTCTCCGGCAGGGGCACAGAGCCGCGCAGGAACCTGCGCAAACCCATAGCACATCCGTTCGGTCCGGGCCAGGAAAGGACCCTTAACCCCCTGGCAACCAAGGACTTGCCCGCCGGTGCCCCTGGCCCGTCCGGCGCGGCTCGGCGAACCGGCGCGAAGGGGTCACGAAAGCGAACGGGCGCGACCCCGATGGAGCCGCGCCCGATATCGCCCGCGAGACCGCGCCGATCCCTAAAAACTAAAACCCGACTGTGTGTGCGCACTGTGTGTGTTAGTCATTGAATGCGCTTTCTGAATCAATTGCGCGGGTTCATACGAGCTCACTGGATTGGTTCTCTCCCCCCAAATGCTCGTCGATCGCCTCGATCAGGCCGGTCTGCCGGAAGGCTGAATTCGGCGACTTTTCCACAGACAAACGCAGAACGTCCCGGCTGCCGACGAAAACGACACGGTCGATCCCTCGCGTCAGGGCCGTGTAGATCAATGATCGATCCAGGAGCCTCGACGCGACGATCGGGATTACGACGGTGCGGAAGGCAGAGCCCTGAGCCTTGTGCACGGTGATCGCATAGGCGTGGTCCAGATCGTCGAGATCTCGACCAGTCAGGCGATGCTCGGACCCGTCGAATAAGGTGATCACGGCGCCGTCCGTCTCGACAGAGACCACCTCGCCCAGGCTGCCGTTGCGGAGATCCCGCCGGTAGTCGTTGCGCAGAAAGACCACCGGCTCGCCGGCGACGAAGCGAGATGGTCCTGCGGTGCCTCCGAGAGACACGATGCGATGGAAGCAGGCATTCATGGCGGCGGTGCCGCTCGCTCCGGCTTTCAGAGCGGAGAGGATGCGCACCGGTCCGATTCCGCCGAGTTCGGCGACGACATCGACGAGCTGGCTCGCGATCTCATTGGGTCCGCAATCCAGAATGGACACGCCGCCGGTCTCGCGATCGAACGGTTCGAGCCCTGGAAGCCTGCCGTCTCGGATGGCTGCAGCTACGACCGGGATCCCGGAGGTCGTCGACTGGCGCCGGATCGTCCGCAGTTCGACCTTCGGGATCGCGGGAATCCGTTCGAGCGCGTGAAGCGTCAGACCGAACCCGATCGGTGGAAGCTGCGCCGGGTCGCCGACCAGAAGGAGACGACCGCTCGCCGGCATCGCCCTCAGAATTCGATAGAGGGTCGGCAGATCGAGCATCGAGCTCTCGTCCACGACAAGCAGAGCCTCCGGGCCGACGACGATCTGCCTGGCCTCCACGCTCTTCAGGAACGCAGCGATCGTCCATGCCTTCCGGCCGGTGGCCTCGGTCATCCGGACAGCCGCACGACCGGCGAGCGCCATCTGGTGGACGGCGCGGCCGAAGTGCTCCGAGGCGTCGACGATAGCCTTCAAGACCGTGGTCTTCCCGACACCGGCTCCGCCGGTCAACAGTCCGAACCGGCTGCTGAGCGCCATCCGGACCGCCGTCCGCTGTTCGATGCCGAGATCGACCCCGATGGTTCCTGAAGCATCGTCGAGCCATGCATCGATTTCCTCTGCGCCGACCTCGCGCGCGATCAGGTCTTCGCTGCGACGCTCGGCAAGCAATCCCGCCAGGGCATCTGCGACGAACGCCTCCATCATGGCGGCACCGGCAGGCTGCAGACCGGTGCCGAGAGGGACGGCGGCCCTCATGGCGACAGCCTTCGACACCGCTTCCGCCGCTTCGGCAGGTCGGCAGCGCAGCAGCCGTCCCGCTCGCCGCTCGACCTCGCCCCTCTCCGTCCAGGTGTGGTGCTCGTCCAGGCGCCGGTACAGGACCGCCTCGACGGCGGCGATTCTTCGTTCATCCGCATCGAGAGGCAGGCCGAGGCGTCGGGCGGCGGCGTCGACCGGCTCGAAGTCCGCGAGCGCCATCATCAGCCACGGATCGGCCCGGAGGCGCGATGCCGCCTCGGCGCCCCACAGACCGACCACCTTCCGGGCGAGCCGACCCTCGAAGCCGTTCTCGGCGAGCCAGACGACGACATCGCCCTCCCCCTGCCGGTCGCGCCATGCCGCAACGAGAGTTTCGGATCGTTCGGCGCCCAGGATCGGGGTAAGGGCAGCGAGATCGCCTTCCGCAAGCGCGCGGGCGAGATCGTCGCCGAGTAAGGTCGAGAGCCTACCGGCGGTCGCGTAGCCGATGCCGACGAAGGCAGGGTCTTCGGCGAGATGGCGGACGATGGCCGTCCGTTCGTGGACCGACGACATCCGAGTACGTCCTCCCGGCGGGTTCTGGAAAAAGCCCCTGATCCACCCGCGCCAGGATACCACCGTGCTCGTTCCGGCGAAGGGGCAAGCGCAAGCGGCGCTGCGCGCCCCCTTCACCTCCACTGCGCGCGGTGGTCTTCGGATCGCAAGTCGGCTCCGAGGGACGGTCTCGTTCCGATCTCACCGAGGGACGGAAATAGCCAAGAACGTCGAGATCGGTCCAGGGACCTCGTTTCGAAACATATCCTATCGACCGACTCACAGAGGGAGGCAGCATGCCGAAATTAGGCGCATGACCTCACCCAGCGTGAGGATTTCACTGGACTGTACAAAGGCAGCTTCGCATCCAGCCGTAACGGTTTGACGCCTGGTACCGAGCGAGCGGTCCGCAAAGCGTGGGGAGCGAAGCCGAGTTCTTCCCCCCTGAAGCGGCCGTTCTGCCTCCGACCCTACTCGGTCATAGAAGCAATCCAATGGCGGCCTTGAAAGCAGACATCGCAGCCGGACGCGTGCTGCGAACGTATGCTCTCGGATTCCTGCTTCCTGCGCTCGTGAGGCCGCCCGTTCAATCCACAGTCTGCATCTGGACGACGCCGCCGAGTTCACCGGGCCTGCCTGAGACCACCACGAGGTAGCGCCGGCTCGCGCCGGCATCCGTGCGGGTGATCTGGCGGATCGGGCCGATCGCGTTGACGATGGCCGCGCCGGCCGGGTTGGTCATGAAGGCGGCGAGCGGCTCCAGGCCGGCGGCCCCCTTCGGATCGGCGGCCAGCGCCAGCACGAACGGCATCTTCGCGGGTAGTCCCGTGACCGCGGCCTGCAGCGTCTGCAACACGCCCTGGTCGAACAGGGTCACCTGCGTCGCCGGCTTGCCATCGGTGCCCGCGAGCGTCAGCGCGCTGGTCTTGCCGGCGGCGCCCAGCGGCTGGAGGTTCTGCTTTCCGTCCCCCTCCGGCACGGCGTTCGGGACGTAGGCCACGCCCTGCGGTCCCTGGCCGATCGGCACCTCGGCGATCACCGTGTTCGATGCGGTGTCGATCACCGCCGCCTTGTCGGCGTTCTCCAGGCCAACATAGACGCGGCTGCCGTCGCCCGAGGGCCAGAGCCCGTGCGGCAGGGCGCCGGTCGGGATGGTGGCAACCTGGGTGAAGTCGTCGGTGCGGAACACCTTGACCTGGTTCAGGCCGCCGATCGTCACGTAGGCGAACTGGCCGGCCTTGGTCGAGACGATGTTGACGTGGTTGGTGATCGGCCCGGTCTCGATGGTCTTCAGCGGCGCGAAGGGCGGCGTCGCAGAGAACACCTGGGTCCGGCCGACATCCTTGAGGGTCAACCACACCTGCTTGCCGTCCGGTGTCGCGGCGATGTCGGGGCAGAACGGGCTCTCCTGCTTCACGCGCCCGACGATGGTGTGGGTCTTCGTGTCGATCACTACCGTCTCGGGGCTGAAGCTGGAGCAGACATAGCCGTAGGCGCCGTCCGGCGAGAAGATCGTCATGCCGGGCCCGTTCGGCACGGTGATCCGGCGCGTCTCCTTGGCGGTCGCGGCATCGAGCACGGCGATGTAGTCCTCGCCGCGCACGCTCACCCAGACCTCCCGGCCGTCCGGCGTGAAGAAGGACTCGTGCGGCGCGCGGCCGACATAGGCGGTGTGGCGGACCGTGTTGGTCGCCGTGTCGATGAAGCTTACGGAGTTCGAGCCGATCGAGACCGCGAGCAGCGTTCTGTGGTCGGGCGAGAAGCCCATGCCGTGGACGAGGAGCTGCCCGCGATAGAGCGGGCTCAGGTTCATCGGCGTCGGGTCGCCGAGCCGAATCACCCCAAGCATGGTGTTGGCGGCGGGATCGACCACCGAGACCGTGTTGGAGAACTGATCCGAGGTGTAGAACCGATCCTTGCCGCTGATCGGCACATTGGGTGCTGACGCGGGGCCCGGAACCTGCCCGGCGAGAGCCGAGCCGGAGAGCAACGCGAGGGCGAGGACGGTCAGGGCGGTCTTCATCGGCGGTTCTCCGAAGGCATCTCGGCGGCAGGGGCCGTGCCATGGTGGTGAAGGTGGGTGGCTGCGGCGGACGAATCCGGCGCGGGAGGGAGATCGGCGAGCGCCCGGCGCATCACCGCGATTTCCTGGCCCTGTTCGACGATGATCCCCTGCGCGAGGCGGCGCAGGACCGGATCCTTGCCGTAGAGCAGCTCCGCCTGGGCCATCGCGATCGCGCCCTCGTGGTGCGGGATCATCATCGCGGCGAAGTCGCGGTCCGGATCGCCCGAGGGCGGGACCATCATGTCGGCATGCATTCGCGTCATCGACTGCGCCATCATCGCGTCGAAGGACGCGGAGACGACGGCCGGCGGCTCGGCAGCGGCCAGCGTCGGGGGCATCATCATCCGGCCGCCGACGAGGCCGCCGGCCATCACGGCGGCCGTGAGCGCAAATCCCAATGCTCCGCGCATGAGCCGTCCTCCCTGTTCGTTGTCGAGGGGAGAGATGCCGGGGAAACGATTTTATTCCCTGGCCGGGGACGAATTGGCGGCCCTGCCGATGTGATCGATCTTTTCCAAATGTCAGTGGAATAGACGCGCCCGTTCGGCATCTCTCCCAATGCGGTCATGGTCGACCGCCGGAGACCTCACTCATGCGCACCATGCTGATCCGCGCCGCCTTTGCGGCCTTCGCCTTCTCCGCCGTCGCCGCCCAGGCCGCTGCGCCTGCGATGACGGCCGAGACTGCCAAGGGGCCGGCGCTCGTCGATGCCAAGAGCATGACCCTCTACACCTTCGACAAGGACATGGGCGGCAAGTCGATGTGCAACGGCCCCTGCGCCGCCAACTGGCCGGCACTGATGGCCGCCTCCGGCTCGGCTGCTAGTGGCGACTGGACGATGGTGACGCGGGACGACGGCACGATGCAGTGGGCCTATAAGGGCAAGCCGCTCTACACCTTCGCCAAGGATACGAAGCCCGGCGACATCACCGGCGACGGATTCCTCAACGGTGCATGGCACATCGCCAAGCCCTAATCGGTAAAGCCTCGTGGACGAGATCGCCGCCCTCATCGAACCGCAGATCCCAGCGTTGCGGCGCTACGCCGTCGCGCTGTTGCGGGACCGCGAGGCGGCGGATGACCTCGTCCAGGACACCCTCGAGCGGGCGTTATCCGCCTGGTCTGGACGTCGCCGCGATGGCGACCTGCGAGCCTGGCTGTTCACGATCGAGCGCAACCTGTTCCTCGGCACTGTTCGACGCCGGGGCCGGCGCGGCATCGATGTCGGCGCTGAGGCTTTGGAGCAGGTGCCCGATCCGGGTGCCGACCCCGAGGCCGTTATGGGGGCACGCGACGTGCTCACCGGACTCGACGCCCTGCCCGAGGAGCAGCGCTCAGTGCTACTGCTCGTCGCGGTCGAGGATCTGTCTTATGCGGAAGCGGCGCAGGTGCTCGGAGTACCGCTGGGCACGGTGATGTCGCGGTTAAGCCGAGCCCGGGAGCGGATGCGAAGTTTTCTGGAAACGGGCCGAACCGGCTTGTTGAGGAGGGTGAAATGAGCGGGGATCCGCGCCCGGTCGGCGAGGACGACCTGCACGGCCTGATCGACGGTCATCTTGAACCGGAGCGGCAGGCGCTGGTCGAGGCATGGCTCAGGGGAAACCCCGCGCGGGCGGCCGAGGTCTCGGCGGATCGCGCCCTGCGTGAGCGCTTGCGTGCCCGCCTCGCGCCGATCGCCGAGGAGGCGATCCCGGCGCGGCTCCGGGTGGCCAATATCCGCTCGCGACATCGCCCGATAACTGGGCGCTGGCTTCCGGTCGCGGCGGCTGCCGTGCTCTGCCTCGCGGTCGGCGGTGCCGCCGGCTGGTTCGGCCATGCCGCGCGGCAGGTACCCACGGTCACGCTCGCGCGAACCGAGCCGGCGACCGACGACGCGGTGGCGGCCTTCCGCACCTACGTGGTCGAGGCGCTGCATCCGGTGGAGGTGCGCGCCGACGAGAAGCCACACCTCGTGACGTGGCTCTCGAAGCGCCTCGGCCGGGCGGTGACCACCCCCGACCTCACGGCCTACGGCTTCCGCCTGATGGGCGGCCGGCTGCTGCCGGCGGGTTCCGAAGCCGCCGCGATGCTGATGTACGATGACGATCACGGCACCCGGCTGACGCTCTACAGCCGCGTGGGCGATGCGGATGGCCGCACGGTGTTCCGCTTCGCCCGCGAGGGCGATGTGGCTGCCTTCTCCTGGGTCGATGGCGGCATGTCCTACGTCGTCACGGGTCGCACCGACGAGGCGCGGCTGTTGACCGTCGCGCAGGCGGTTGATGCGCAGATCCGTGGATTGCCGGTTCCACCGCGGCAACCATGACCCTCGACCAACTCCGCATCTTCGTGGCGGTGGCCGAGCGGCAGCACGTGACGCGGGCCGCCGAGGCGCTCAACCTCGTCCAGTCGGCGGTCAGCACGGCGATCGCCAATATCGAGGGACGAAACGCGACGAAGCTGTTCCACCGGGTCGGCCGCGGGATAGAGCTGACCGAGGCGGGACGCGTGTTCCTCGTCGAGGCCCGCGCCGTGCTCGCCCGTGCCGAGGCTGCCGAACTGGTGCTCGCCGACCTCAGTGGCATGCGACGCGGGACGCTGGCCCTCTATGCCAGCCAGACCATCGCCAGCGACTGGCTGCCGCGCCACCTCGTCGCCTTCCGCCGGGCCTACCCTGAGATCGCCATCCGGTTGGCGGTGGGCAACACCACCGACGCCGCCGACGCGGTGCGCGCGGGGCAGGCCGAACTCGGCTTTGTCGAGGGGGCGCTGGACGACCCGACGCTCGCGAGTACGACCATCGCGCAGGACCAACTGGTCCTCGTGGTCGCCCCTGGCCATGCCTTCGCCGGGGCGACCGACCTCGAACCCGAAAACCTCGCCGGGGTCGATTGGGTGCTGCGCGAGGCTGGATCGGGAACCCGCTCGGCCTTCGAGGCGGCCCTGGGTGCGGCCGGCCTCGCAGCCGCCCAGCTTCGGGTCACGCTCGAACTGCCCTCGAACGAGGCGGTCCGCGCTGCCGTCGAGGCCGGGGGCGGGGCCGCCGTACTGTCCGAGACCGTGGTCGCCGCAGCACTTCGGGCCGGGACCCTGGTGCGGGCGGCGTTCGACTTACCGAGCCGGCCGTTCCGGGTGCTGCGCCACAAGGAGCGCTACCGCAGCCGGGCCGCCGATGCACTTCTCGACCTGATCGCGGCAGCGAATGCCGGATGAGCGAGCCCGCGAAACCCGTGCCCCCCGACGACCCCCGGGTAAGGCTCGCCGAGGACCGGACCGTGCTGGCGGCCGAGCGCACCTTCGTGGCGTGGCTTCGCACCGGGCTCGCCTTCCTCGGCGTCGGCCTCGCCGCGCAGCGCCTCCTGCGGGAGGTGCTGGCGGTCTGGCCGCTGAAGGTGCTGTCGCTGACGCTGATCGCCTGCGCGCTCGCCTCATTCGCCGGCGCCGTGTGGCGGGACCGTGCGATCCGGGCGCGACTGGCCCATGCCGAAATCCCGATGATGCCGCGCCTCCTCACCGTCGGGATCGGGGCCCTGCTGATCGCGATCTCGGGTCTCGCGGCCACCGCCCTGCTCTGGGCGTGAGGGTCATCAGGCGACGCTCACCCGCACCCGGTGCCAGGCGGCGCTGAGGTAGCCCTTGTAGTTCCAGGTGTCGTCGGGGGCTGCCGGCTGGGTCTGGCCGGCGGAATCCCAGGCCCGCACCGCGAGTTCGTGCTCGCCAGCGGTCAGCTCGCGCTCGATCTCCCAGAACGTCCAGGCGTAGGGCGCGTCCGCATCGCGGTCGATCCGGGCCTGCGCCCAGCTGCGGCCGCCATCCGTCGAGACGTCGACGCGGGCGACCGCGCGGTCGCTGGCGATGGCGTAGCCGCGGATCGCGTGCCGGCCGGGCTTCAACGCCGCGCCGCGGGCGGGCTCGCAGATCGCGCTGTTCAACGGCATCGCCTCGATGGTGATGCCGTGGGCCG
>NZ_JAIEOF010000299.1 GCF_019750675.1 Methylobacterium sp. | reverse complement strand
CGGGCGAAGGGATTCGAACCCTCGACCCCAACCTTGGCAAGGTTGTGCTCTACCCCTGAGCTACACCCGCTCACAACCGCGCCGCTGGAGGAAATGACCCGCCGGCGGCCCCGGACGGCGTCTCTAAACACCATTCCGCCGGGTGTTGCAAGCGCTGAATCGCCGGGACCGTTTGCCGGCGTCAGAGCTGCCAATGCGCGGACGGGGGCAGGCCCTCGGCGATCTCGCGCAGGCGCGCGCGGGTCGCCGTCGTGGTGTCCGCCGGCAGTTCGGAGAGGGCGAAGAACTCGCAGGCCGCGATCTCCCGGTCCGGTGCCTTGGGCGCGCGCACCGTGAATGCCGGCGCGACGTAGAGCGCGACGTGGTCGCGGCCGGACGCCGCCCGGTTGTGGTAGAACCCGTGCAGACGCAAGGGTTGCCCGGGATCGACGACGATCCCGGCCTCCTCCCGGAACTCGCGGAGCATCGCCTCCGCGGCGTTCTCCCCCGCCTCGATGCCCCCGCCCGGGAGGTGCCAGCCCGACACGTAGGTGTGGCGCACGAGACAGACCCGGCCCTCCGGATCGATCGCGGCCCCGCGCACGCCCAGCGTCATGCCGCGCGTGGCGAGTGCCCCGAGATGGAACAGTCGCAGCATCCAGGGTGAATCGAGGAGCATGCCGTCAGACCACGTGCAGGCTGATGGCGCCCAGGCCCTCGATGGCGGCCGTCATGGTCTCGCCCCGCCTGACCGCACCGACACCCGAGGGCGTACCGGTGAAGATGAGATCGCCCGGATGCAGCTCGAAATAGGTGGAGAGCAGCGCGATCTGTTCGGGGATCGACCAGATCATCTCGGAGAGGTCCCCGCGCTGGCGCTCGCTGGCGTCCACCGCCAGGGTGATGGCGCCCCGGACGGGATGGCCGATCCGGTCGGCCGGGTGCAGCGGCCCGATCGGCGCCGAGGCGTCGGCGGACTTGGCGAGGTCCCAGGGCCGCGCCAGGCGCTTGGCCTCGTCCTGGACGTCGCGCCGGGTCATGTCGAGGCCCACCGCGTAACCGTAGACGTGGTGGAGGGCGTCGGCCTCCGGGATGTCGCGGCCGCCGACCGAGAGGGCCGCCACCATCTCGACCTCGAAATGGTAGTTCTCGGTGCGGGGCGGGTAGGGATGGTCCACGGCCGCGTCGCCTGTCACGATCTGCAGGGTGTCGGCGGGTTTCATGAAGAAGAACGGCGGCTCGCGGTCGGGGTCCTTGCCCATCTCGCGGGCATGCGCCGCGTAGTTGCGGCCCACGCAGTAGACCCGCCGGACCGGGAACAGGTCGTCGCTGCCGACGATCGGCAGGGCGATGCGGGGCGGGTTCGGGATCACGGACAACATGGGTTTCCAACCTCTTCTCTCGGCCGATGCGGCGCGGCGCCCGGTCGCTCGCCCTGCACAGGGCGCCCCACCTCTCCTATCATAGGCTCCAGGCCCGGCCGCGCCATCCCGCCGCCGTCCGAGGCCCGCCGTTGCGAGACCCGTGGTGACCGACTCCTCCCGCCTCCTGGCGTCCCTCGCCGAACACGTCGGCGTGGCCCATGTGCTCGTGAACGCCGCCGACCTCGCGCCGTACCTCGCCGAGACGCGCGGCCTGCGCCGGGGCCATGCCCTGGCGGTGGTACGGCCCGCCGACACCGCCGCGGTCGCCGGCGTGGTGCGGACCTGCGCCGAGGCGGGGGTGCCGGTGGTGGCGCAAGGGGGCAATACCGGCCATGTCGGCGGCGGCCTGCCCCAGGGCGGCATCGTCCTCTCCCTGGCGCGGCTGAACCGGCTGCGCGCCCTCGACCCCGTCAATGCCAGCATCACGGTGGAGGCCGGGATGGTTCTGGCCGACGTCCAGGCGGCGGCGCGCGACGCCGGGATGCTGTTTCCGCTTTCGCTGGCCTCCGAGGGCTCCTGCCGCATCGGCGGAAATCTCTCCACCAACGCGGGCGGCACGGCGGTGCTCGCCTACGGCAATGCCCGCGACCTCGTCCTCGGGCTCGAGGTGGTGCTGGCCGACGGCCGGGTCTGGAACGGGCTCAAGGGTCTGCGCAAGGACAATGCGGGCTACGACCTGAAGCAGCTCTTCCTCGGGTCCGAGGGGACCCTCGGCCTCGTCACGGCGGCGGTGCTGAAGCTCCATCCCCGGCCCCTGTCGCGGTCGGTGGCCTTCCTGGGCCTCGCCTCCGCCGAGGCCGCCCTGGCGCTGTTCGTGGCGCTCCGGGCCGAGGCCGGCGCCGGTCTTACGGCCTTCGAATACGTCGCGCCCTTCGGCCTCGAGATCGTCCTGCGCCACCGGGCCGGGGCGCGGCGCCCCCTGGCGGGACGGCACGCGGCCTACGCCCTGGTCGAGGTCTCCACCACGCGCCCCGGCGAGGATGCGGGCACCGTGCTGGAGCCGATGCTGGCGCGGGCGCAGGCCCGCGGGCTCGTGGAGGACGCCGTGCTCGCGGCGAGCGAGGCGCAGGCCCTGGCCCTTTGGGACCTGCGCGAGAGCCTGTCCGAGGTCCAGAAGGCCGAGGGCGCCTCGATCAAGCACGACGTCTCGGTGCCGCTCTCCCGGCTGCCGGAGTTCCTCGCGCGGGCGACCCGGGCCTGCGAGGCGGAGCTGCCGGGCCTGCGCGTCTGCGCCTTCGGGCATTTCGGGGACGGCAACATCCACTTCAACCTGAGCCAGCCGGTCGATATGGACCGCGCCGCCTTCCTCGCTCTGTGGGACCGCTTCAATCGCATCGTGCACGACATCGTGCTGGCCCTCGGCGGATCCATCGCCGCCGAGCACGGGGTCGGGCTCCTGAAGCGGGCCGAACTCGGTCGCACCGCCGATCCCGTCGCCCTCGACCTGATGCGCACGCTCAAGGCCGCGCTCGACCCCATGAATATCCTCAATCCCGGCAAAATTCTGCCGGATCCCACCGCGCCTTGAGACCCGCGCAAAAACAATTTTGCCGGAACCGAACCCGATATCGGCGGATTGATATTGTGCGACGCACAAAGGAAGGCCAGATTATCGACCGCAACGCGCCATAAATTGGCTGCGGTGCCGGCGGAAGAGATTGAGACCGAAGAAGGGTCGGTTGGGTGCGCTGCGGCGGATTAGCCTGGCCTTAACCCTTCCGGCCTCTGATGGCGGGAACCACCCCGCCGTCGCGACGAGGCGGTCCGTCAGGCGGGCCGCGAGCGAAGACCGAGCAGGAGACCCGTTCGATGCCGATTTCCCAGGCGCGCGTTCCCACCGCCGAGGCCAGCCGCTACCTCAAGCAGCTCTGCCGCCACTGGAGCCACAAGTTCCCGGTGGAAGCCACCGAGGATTCCGGGCGCGTGCCGTTCGGCGAGGACCGGGTCTGCACCTTCGAGGCCGGCCCCGACGCCCTGCTGATGCGCGTCGCCACGCCCGACCCGGCCGCCCTGACCCGCCTGGAAAACGTGGTCTCCGACCATCTCCTGCGCTTCGCCTTCCGCGAGAACCTCGGCGAGATCACCTGGTCGCGCGCCGCCTGAGCGTCGGTCCGCCCCGGCCGTTCCGGGAGGCTTGACGGGCCGTCCCGAGTCCCGATCTTGAGCGCGGACGCTCGAGTCAGCACCGGGAGAGACGGCATGGACGGGATCGCGCAGACAACCCACGGGGCCGCGCCGTCGGGCGCCGCGCCGCATGCCGAACGGCTGCAGCGCCTCGCCGAGGTGGCCGTGAAAGTCGGCCTCGGCCTTCGGCCGGGCCAGGAACTGGTCATCACCGCGCCCCTCGAGACGGTGCCCCTCGCCCGCGCCATCACGGAGCAGGCGTACAAGGCCGGCGCCTCCCTGGTGACCACCTTCTACTCGGACGACGCCGCTACCCTGGCCCGCTTCGCCCACGCCCCCGAGGCGGCCTTCGACACCGCCGCCGGCTGGCTCTACGCCGGCATGGCCGAGGCCTACCGCAACGGCGCGGCGCGCCTCGCCATCGCGGGCGACGACCCCGCCCTGCTGGCCGGCCAGGACGCGGCGAAAGTCGCGCGCGCCAACCGCGCCCGCTCGAAGGCCTACGTGCCGGCCCTCGAACTCATCGCCAACTTCTCCACCAACTGGACCATCGTCTCGGCCGCGACCGCCCCCTGGGCCCGCACGGTGTTCCCGAACCTGCCCGAGGACGAGGCGATCGCCCGCCTGTGGGACGCAATCTTCGCGGCCTCGCGGGTGGACGGGCCCGACCCGGTGGCGGCCTGGGAGGCGCACAACGCGGCGCTGCACGCGCGCATGAACGCCCTCAACGCCCATCGCTTCGCGGCCCTGCGGTTCTTCGGCCCCGGCACCGACCTCACGGTGGGTCTGGCCGACGACCACGAATGGTGCGGCGGCGCCTCGGCCTCCCGCAGCGGCATCGTCTGCAACGCCAACATCCCCACCGAGGAAGTGTTCACCACGCCCCACAAGGACCGGGTGGACGGCACCGTCACCAGCACCAAGCCCCTCTCCTACCAGGGCACCCTGATCGACGGCATCCGCGTGCGCTTCGAGGCCGGCCGCATCGTCGAGGCCGGCGCCCGCACCGGCGGCGACGTGCTCGCCAAGGTGCTGGAGACCGACGAGGGCGCCCGCCGCCTCGGCGAGGTCGCCCTGGTGCCGGCCTCCTCGGCGATCTCCGCCTCGGGGCTGCTGTTCTACAACACCCTCTACGACGAGAATGCCGCGAGCCACATCGCTTTGGGCCAAGCCTACAGCAAGTGTTTCCGCAATGGCGGTGCGGATTTCAGCGAGGACGACCTCGCGGCGCGCGGCGCCAACCGCAGCCTGATCCACATCGACTGGATGATCGGCTCGGACCAAATCGACGTCGACGGCCTCTCGGCGGAGGGGCGGGCCGTCCCGGTGATGCGCTCCGGCGAGTGGATCGACTAGCGGCGCTCCAAACCCGGCCCGCCGGCTAGGGCACGGGCATCGGCCCATTCACCCCTCGCCGGCAGCATGTCGGCGAGGGCCGCCCCGCGCGAAACGACGATCGCGGCGGCGCCCCGGCCGGAACGGCCACCGCCCCACCGCTTCGTCACTGCCGTCCGGTTCACCCGCGCCCCGTGCGCAGGCGCACGCTCACGGCGTAGGTTCCATTGACGTGGGTAAATTTCCCACGCATTGAGGCGAGGTGGTCGCTGCGGCCACGGACCCGCACCGGGACGGGCGGTCCGGTCCGCCGGACGCTCACGGCGCGTCGCGGAGCGATGCGCCGCGTCGGTGCCGGGGCCTGGACCACGCGCCCGAAGACAACGAGGCTTCCATGATCAAGCAAGTCCTTCACGCGGGCCCGGTGGCCCTCCTCATCACCGGGGCGGCCCTGGCCGCCGACCTGCCGCGCCGAGCGGCGCCGCCGGTCTTCACCACCGTCCCGGTCTTCACTTGGACCGGCTTCTATGCGGGCTTCAACGCGGGCTACGGCTTCGACGCGGGCAGCGGCAGCAGCGGTTCCACCACGATCACCACCAGCGCCGCCTCGGGGCTCATCGACAATGGCGGCGCGCCCGGCATCGCGACCTTCGGCAACAGCCGCAACAACGAGGGCTTCACGGGCGGCGGCCAGATCGGCTACAACTACCAGTTCACGCCGGGCTCCGGATTCGTGATCGGTGTCGAGGCCGACGCCCAGTATCTCGGGTTCGGCTCGGGGCGGAACACCGCCACCTTCACGGGCACGCCGAACGCCGACATCACCTTCGTGAACCCGAACGGCCTGTCGAACCTCGATTATTTCGGCACCGTGCGCGGCCGCCTCGGCTACGCCTTCGACCGGACCCTCGTCTACGGCACCGGCGGCTTCGCCTATGGCGGCGGAGGCGGCACCAGCTTCGGCCTGCCCAACAGCACCAGCGACAGCTTTCGCACGGGCTGGGCTGCCGGCGGCGGCATCGAGTATGCCCTGCCGGCGGATTCCTTCCTGAACTTCTTCAAGTCCTCCGCCGTCACGGTGAAGGTGGAGGGCCTCTATGTCAGCCTCGACCGGAACGGCACCAACGGCACGTTCGCCTATTCGAACAGCACCGGCGCGGTCTACAACGTCTCCGGCACCGGTTATGCGTCCACCACCGGCTACACCAGCCGCCGCTCCGACGACTTCGCCGTGGTCCGCGCCGGCCTGAACTACAAGTTCGGCACCTACTGAGACCCCGGGGGCCGATCCTCGATTTGACCGTCGCGTTCCCCAGCCCGATCAGACTGGCCGCCCGGTCAAATGGCGCCCCGGGAGTGATCCCGGGGCGTTGCCGCCCCTTGGACACGGTCACAGAACCCCATGCCCGACCCCAGCAATCTCCTCGCCTTCGCGTTGGTCGCCCTCGGCATGGCCCTGACGCCGGGGCCCAACATGGTCTACCTGATCTCGCGCTCGCTCTCGCAGGGGCACCGGGCCGGCCTGATTTCCCTCGGCGGCGTGGCCCTCGGCTTCGTCGTCTACATGCTGTGCGCCGCCTTCGGCCTCACCGCCCTCGTGCTGGCAGTGCCCTACGCCTACGACGCGATCCGCTTCGCGGGGGCGCTCTACCTCCTCTGGCTGGCCTGGCAGGCCCTGCGGCCGGGCGGGCGCTCGCCCTTCGAGGTCAAGACGCTGCCCCCGGACAGCCCGCGCCGGCTCTTCCTGATGGGGCTCCTCACCAACCTGCTGAACCCGAAGATCGCGGTGGTGTACCTGTCGCTGCTGCCCCAGTTCATCAGCCCGGCGAACGGGAGCGTGCTGGCCCAGGCCCTCGTGCTGGGAGGCGTGCAGATCGCCGTCAGCGTCGCGGTGAACGCCCTCGTCGCCCTCTCGGCGGCCTCCATCGCGGCGTTTCTCGTGCGCCGGCCGACCTTCGCGGTGGTCCAGCGCTGGATCATGGGGACCGTCCTGGCGGGCCTCGCCATCCGGATGGCCACCGAGGCGCGGCGCTGAACGCGCCCTACGGCGTCGGCGCCACCCCGCCGCCGAAGCGCGCGCGCAGGCGGGCGAGCCAGTCGGTGCGGTGCCGGCCGGGCTCGCCCACCGAGACGGTGGCGGTCATGCCGGCCACCAGGGTGACGCCCTCCGGCACGCGGTCGATCCGGATGCGCACGGGCACGCGCTGGGCCAGCCGCACCCAGGTGTAGACCGGGTCGACGTTGGGCAGCCCCTGCGTGCTCGCCGTCGCGTTGGCGGTGCTGATGCCCAGCGTGATGCTCTCCACGGTGCCGCTCAGGAGCGGATCGTAGCCGAGGAGTTCCGCCGTGACCGGATCGCCCACGTGGATGTGGGCCATCTTGGTCTCTTCGAAATAGCCGTCGATCCAGAACGAGTCGGTGTCGATGATCGCGACGTTGACCGTGCCGGTGCTGGCGTAGTCGCCCGTCCGCAGGAGCAGGTTGGTTACCCGGCCGTTCACCGGCGCGCGCACCTGGGTGCGCTGCAGGTTGACCTTGGCCTGCGACAGCTGCGCCTTGGCCGAGGCGAGCGCGGCCTCCGCGATCTTGGCGGTGCCGGCATATTGCTGCTTCTCCTCCACGGAGGTCGAGAGGGTGGTGAGCGCCTCGCGCCGCGCGGCCTGGGTCCGCTTGACCTGGAGGTCCGCCTCCCGGTTCTCGATCTCGGCCTGGGCCGAGGCCACCGCCACCTCGAAGTCGAACGGATCGATGACGTAGAGCACGTCGCCCTTCTTCACCGTCTGGTTGTCGGTGACGCGCAGCTCCGTGATCTGGCCGGAAACCTGGGGGGCGACGGCCGCCACCTGCACGCGCACCCGCCCGTCCCGGGTCCAGGGCGCGGTGACGTAGAACTGCCAGACCAGGGCCGCCGCGACCAGCGCGCAGGCCAGGATGAACCCGGTGACCAGCAGGCGCAGGAGCCGGCGGCCCCGGCCGGAGCGGCGCGGGCGGGTGTCGGGCGATCCGCCTTCTCCCCTGCCCTCCCCTTTGCTTTCCCCCTTGCCCTCGCCGGGTGGGCGCGCGGACGCGTCGGTGGTGTCGTCGGCCATCGTCAGAAGAACACGATCAGGAGGGCAAGGATGCAGACGTAGAGGCCGGCCTCCGCCAGGGGCGGATTGGCGACGTAGCGGGCGATGCGGAGCCGGGCGAAAGCGAGCCGCAGGACGATCAGGATCGCCAGCGCGCCGGCGGCGTAGGCGACGAACGGCGAGAGCAGGATGCCGCCGAGGTCGAGGTCGCTGCGCATCAGGCGGACCTCACGCCGAGGCGGCGCAGGAAGCGTCCCTGCCCGGCGATCACGTGCGCGGCGGTGACGAGGTCGCTCACCGCGCGGGCGAGGTGCAGGCGCGTCTCCGGCGTGGCCCGGGGGCCCGCCGCCCGCAGGGCGCGGGCGCTGTCCAGCATCCGGCCGGCATCGACCGCGCGGATCGCCGCTCCGGCCTCCTCGGCGGCAGTCGCGAGAGCCGCATCCCGCGCGAGGCCCCGCAACTGCGCATGCGCGCGGGCGGCAGCCGATTCGAGGCGCGCGAGCTCGAAGGCCCGCGCGAGGCTCGCCCCCCGCACGGCGGTGCTGCCCGAACTCCAGCGGGCGAATTGCAGCAGGCGGTCGCTGTTGAGGCTGGTGCGGGTGGTGGCGTCGCCGCCCCGCCCGGCCAGGGCTTCGGTCAAGGCGCGCCGCGCCGAATCGAGGGCGAAGGCCCGGTGCCGCGCCTTCGAGACCGGCAGCACCAGCCGCACGGTGAAGAACAGGATCAGCGCCGACACCATCACCAGCAGGGCGTTGGTGAGGAAACCCTGCGGATCGTAGCTCTGCGGGTTGGCGGGCGAGAGCAGGACGGGGAAGAACACCAGCAGGATGAAGCCGACGCCGAAGGTCGGCGGGTTGAGGCTGAGGAAGCAGGCCGCGAACACCACCGGCGCCATGGCGATGGCCAGGAGCGGAAAGCCCTGCACGCCCGCGAGCGCCCCGAACAGCACGATGCCCGCGCACAGGGCCGCCAGCGGCATGCCGATGAGCACGCCCTTGGCGAAGGCCCGGGGATCGGGATTGATCGAGGACAGGGCGCAGGTGGCCGCAACCTGGACCAGGGCGAAGGAGGTCGCCGGCCAGCCGGCGGCGATGAGGAAGAGCGCGCTCAACGCGAAGGCGATCGCCACGCGCAGCGCCCCCCGCAGGGCCTCCGGAACGTCCCGGTGGGTGGGCAGGGGCACGTCGCGCAAGGGGCGGCCGCCCTGCGCCAGCACCCGGTGCCCGTCCTGCGCGAACGCGGCCGCGCGAGCGAAATCGAGGGCGCGCTGCAGGGCGAGGATCTCGTCGAGGGGCGTATCGCCCCCGGACAGGGCCTGCGCCAGGAGGTCGGACAGGCGCGCGACGGCGGCCCCGGGATCGGCCCCCGGCTCGGTGAGTTCGCGGCAGAGGCGGTGCGCCTCGCCGACGCCGGCCGACGCCTCGGGCAGGCGCGCGAGGGCCATGCGCAGGTGGCGGGCGGCCGCCGCCATCACGTAGAGCGCCGCGATGGCGCTGCGGGCGCCGGCGGCCCGGTCCGGCCCGTCGTCGAGTTCGCCCGCTATGGCGCCGGCGTCGCCCCGCATCGCCGCGATCCGCTGGATCAGGGCGGCGGTCCGCAGGGTGCCGGGATCGCCCCGCTCCAGGGTTTCGCGGGCGAAGGCCCGCGTCTCGGCGATGGCGTCCGCGAGGGTGTCGCGCACGTTGCGCCAGATGCTCGGCGTGCCGAGGGCGTCGTTGATGAGGGTGATCGCCACGATGCCGAGGGTGATCGCCGCGACCCGGTCGACGGCGGCGTCGAAGGTGCTCTGCGGCGTGTCGATGTGCGCGATGGCGATGATCGCCACGGTGTAGCCTGACAGCATGGCACCGTAGGCCCGGCTGTCCTGCAGGAAGTGGGCGGTGAAGACGCACAGGCCCAGCCAGGTGGCGAAGGAGACCAGGAGCAGCACCCGGTCCTGTGCGAACAGCGCCATCAGGACGATGGCCACGACCGCGCCCACCAGCGTGCCGAGGAAGCGATAGAGCGCTTTCGAGAGAGCCTGTCCCCGGGTGGGCTGGGCCAGGATCGCCACGCAGACGGCGGCCGAGGAGGCGCCCGACAGTTGCAGCCAGAACGCCGCGTAGAGCGCAAGGATCATGGCGAGCCAGATCCGGAACGCGAAGGCCCAGGCGGCTGGCTTGGGCACCACGCGCTCCGCCAGCGCCAGGGCCCGGTCGGCGAAGCCGGGCCGGTTCCCCTCCGGCGCGGCCCGTGCGGCTCCGCTCACGCAGCAATCCCCGTGCCGGCGCCGTCCGCGGACCGGGCCGCCACCCGCGCCTGCCACAGGCAGAGCAGCGGCGTCACTCCGAGCTCGACGGCGAGCGCTGCCATCATCACCAGGGAGGGCAGCCCGGTCAGGGCCAGACCCAACAGGCGCGCGAGGCCGCCGAGGGCCACCACCAGGGTGAGGAAGCGGAACAGTTTGGTCTTGGCTTCGATGCCGGGCACGCAGGTCCAGAACAGGATGCCGATACCGAGATGCAGGCCGGACAGGTAGCGGAAGTGGCTGTCGGCCGAGATGTCCACCAGACCGCTGCGGCCGATGCCGTTCAGGCCGAACAGGACCCCGTAGAAGCCCGACAGCACCGGAACGAGGGCCACCACCGCCACCACGCGCTGCAGCGCCTGCCGTTCCCGCATCGTCGCATCCAGAGAATTCACGCCCGACCGGTTCGGCAACCGAGACGGCCAGGCTTACGTTCCGTCGGCGCGCCGCAAAGCGCGCGGTCCGGTTCCCGCGCTCAGGCCTTGATCTGCTTCAGGCGCTTGACACACTTGCTGTAGTACTGGGGCCATTTCGGTCCCTGCGCGGCCTTGTCGGAGACCGAGAGGGCGCGCCACTCCGCCCCGCACTTCTTCTGGCGCTCGCGCGCCGCGCTCTGCCCCACGCTCGGCTCCTTGGTCTCCTTGGGGGCGGCCGCGCCTTGCGCCAGCGCACCACCCGCGACGAGGGTCCCGGCCAGGGGGCTTGCCAGGAGCGCGAAGGCCGCGAAGAACGCAGCCTGGACAAACGCGACGCGACGGTGCGAACGGAACGACAGCATGACGACCCCCGGAATCCTGGGCGCCACCAGCGGGCGCTCCGGCCGCATCACACCACAACCCTGGGCTGGGGCAAGCGCAAATCATGGCGCGCGTCCCTCGCCCGGACCTCGGCGCATGTCCCCTGCCCGCGCCGCTGGCACGGCCTCTGCAACCATCGCCGCGCGTTCCGGATTGATCCGGGGCTCGGGACGAGCTTCTTCTGCGCTGGATTAGAACCGCACATGGCACACGCGCCGGGAAAACCCATCGACGTGCACACCTGGAGCACGCCGAACGGCTGGAAGATCCCGATCATGCTGGAGGAGTGCGGCCTGCCCTACCGGGTGGTGCCCGTGAACATCGGCCGGGGCGACCAGATGGCGCCGGACTTCCTTACGATCTCGCCCAACAACAAGATCCCCGCCATCGTGGATCCGGACGGACCGGGCGGCGAACCGATCACGGTGTTCGAATCGGGCGCGATCCTGCAATATCTCGGCCGCAAGACCGGCTGCCTCTACCCGGCCGACGAGCGCGCCCGGGTGGCGGTGGACGAGTGGCTGTTCTGGCAGGTGGCGGGCTTCGGGCCGATGCTCGGCCAGGCGCACCATTTCCGGATCTACGCGCAGGAGAAGATCCCCTACGCCATCGAGCGCTTCACCGCGGAGGCCCAGCGCCTCTACGGCGTCCTCGATCGGCGGCTCGCCGACCGGGACTACGTGGCGGGCGACTTCTCCATCGCCGACATCGCCATCCTGCCCTGGGCCAAATACCACGAGAAGCAGAACATTCCGCTCGCCAGCGTGCCCAACGTGCGGGCCTGGCTCGAGCGCGTCATGGCGCGCCCGGCCGTGCAGCGCGGCTTCGCTGCGGTCTGAGCGACCGGCCTCACTCGGCCGGCGCGACGGCCTTCGCGGGCGCGGTCTTATCGAGGGTGGCCTTTGCGGCCTTCGGCGCGGGCTTGACGGCCGGCTCAGGCTGGGCGGCGGCCTGCTGGTTCACGTCCGGCACCCGGGTCCAGGTCTGCGAACCACACAGAACCTTGAGCAGGCAGCCCGAGACCGACAGCTCCGAGCTGCTCTCGCGCTCCAGGCTGACCTGGTACATCTTGCCCTCGTCGGCGTTGTAGATCTCGCCGGAGAACTTCGTCTCCTCGGGCTTCAGGTTGTCGAGGAGCGTGAGGCCGAGGACGGGGCGGCTGCGCTTCTTCGGATCGGGGTTCTTGATATCCGTGCGCGGGGTGCCGTCCTCGTTGGTCGCGGTCTTGGCCCAGACCACCTTCCCGCAGATGTTGGCGGCACCCGGGCCGCAGCGGTCGATGCGCACCTTGGCGCGCCCGTCCCCGGTGAGCCAGGTGCCCGTGGGGTCCTGGGCCGGCGCGGCGGAGGCGGGAATCAGGCCGGCGAGGATGAGGGCGGCGGAAAGAGCGACGCGCATGTCCGGGTCTCCTGTGGGGCGGTGAAATCGGGGTCTGTTGTCTTGGCCCCAGGAAGGGCCCGCATTCAGGCGAATTTCCGGCGGTGTTGCGCCAAAGCCATGAATGCGGGAAATCGTCCACAATCCCCCGCGATCGCGCCTCGGGTTGAGGGTGGGGAGTCCGCCCGCTATAAGCCCGGCGCCGAAGCCATTTTCGGCTGAGCGATCACAACCGGACGGACCATGGCCACCGAGCGCACCTTCTCCATTCTCAAGCCCGACGCGACGAAGCGGAACCTGACCGGAGCGGTCAACGCCGTGATCGAGAAGGCGGGCCTGCGCATCGTCGGCCAGCGCCGCATCCAGATGAGCCGCGAGCAGGCGGAAAAGTTCTACGAGATCCACAAGGAGCGCCCGTTCTTCGGCGAGCTCGTGGAGTTCATGACCTCCGGCCCCGTCGTCGTGCAGGTGCTCGAGGGCGAGAACGCCGTCGCCAAGTACCGTGAAGTGATGGGCGCCACCAACCCGGCCAACGCCGACGAGGGCACCATCCGCAAGACCTTCTCCGAGTCGGTCGGCGAGAACACCGTCCACGGTTCCGACAGCCTGGAGAACGCCAAGGCCGAGATCGCCCAGTTCTTCAAGGATTCCGACATCGTCGGCTGAGTCTCGGTTCCGGCATCCGCCGGTTGCTCCGAACATCCGACCGGGTCGGCTATGACCTGATCCGCACGCCGTCGCCCCTCCGGGGCGGCGGCGTTTGCGTCTCTACTGTGGCCCCCGCGCCCTTGCGCGGGCGGGACCCTCACGGGAAACCGGTTCGTTCCCGAATCGCTTTCACGGACCCGACATTCCATGCGCCTCATCGCTCCGCGCACCGGCCGGCTTCTGCTCGCCGCCGGCCTGCTCTCGCTCGTCGCCGCCTGCAACGCCAACAAGTCCGGCCCGACCGCGTCGCTCGAAGGCTACACCCCCGACCCGGCGCTGAAGACGGCCTCCACCGGCAACCTCACGGGTCGCGTGCGCCACGCCTGCACCGTCACCCAGGCCCGCCTGCAGAACGTCTCCGAGGTCTCGCTGGCCCGCCCCTGCGGCTGCTACGCGAACCGGACGCTCGCGAGCCTCGACCGGGGTGAGCTCGATGCCTACCGCAGCACCGGCTACTTCAACGATTCGGCCCGCGCCAAGGCGCTCTCGGCCCTCGACAGCTGCCAGCTGCCGCGCCCGGCGTAAGCACGCTCCGGATGCCCCGGGCTCAGGCCCGGGGTGCCTCGGCGGGCCCTGCTTCGCCTTCCGTGAAGTCCCGCCAAAGCAGGATCAGCGCGGCCATCACGGCCGGGCCGAGGAACAGGCCGAGGAGACCGAAGGTCTCGACGCCGCCGAGGATGCCGAGGAGCACCCAGAGGAACGGCAGGCGGGTCGTGCCGCCGATCAGCGCCGGGCGCACGAAGTGGTCCGCCACGAACGTGACGACGAAGCCCGCCACCACCACCACCACCGCCGGCACCACCGCGCCGTTCGCGAGCAGGATCGCGGCCGCGATGCCGAAGACCAGGGGCGCCCCGAACGGGATCATCGCCGCCACCGCCGTCAGCGCCCCGAGCAGCACCGGGTGCGGCACCCCGGCGAAGTAGTAGACGATCCCCAGGAGCACGCCCTCGCCGAGTCCGACCATGACGAGGCCGTCCACGGTGCCGTGGACCGAAGCCACCATCTGCCGCGCCACCCGCTCGCCGCGTGGACCGAACAGCTTCGCGCTGGCGGTGAGCACCTGCGCGGCGACCTCCCGGCCGTCCCGGAACAGGAAGAACAGCGCCACCAGGGTGAAGCCGAACAGGACGACGCGCCGGACGATCTGCGCCCCGAGGCTGCGGGTCACCCCGATTACCGAGGAGTTGTCGAGGCGGTGCAGGAGCTCCGAGCCGGCGGCGGGGTGGCTCAGGTTCTCCGCCCACCAGGCCTGCGCCTGCGCCGCGCCGAAGGGCAGGTGGCCGAGGAAGTCCGGGACCGGGATGCCGGACTTCTCGAAGGAGCGCGCCCAGGCGACCACGTCGTGGGCCTCGCGCGCCGCCTGCACGCCCAGCACCACCAGGGGAATCAGGAACACCAGCGCCACCGCCGCGGTGAACAGGAGCGGCAGCAGGATGTTGTGCCGATCCGGCGGCCAGCGCCGCTCGGCGCGGGCGTAGAGGGGCCCGAGGGCGATCGCCAGGATCACCGCCCAGACGAGCGCCGGGATGAAGTGGTGCAGCACCCAGATCCCGAGGCCCGCGAGGGCGAGGACCAGGGCGAGGCGGGCCAGGCTCTGCGACGGCCCCGACAGCGGGTGCGCGCCCGCACGCGGCGGACGATCGGGGGATAGGCGCGGGTCGGGCGCGCCCACCGGCGGCGCTCCGGCCGGCGTCACGGAGGGAAGGTGTGCCATCGTCTTGCTCGACCTCGTGCGGGGCGGCCGCGCCTGCGGAACCCACGTCCTGCCCGTGCATCTAGTCCATCGTCGAAGGATCGGAATGGAGGCGGCCGCCCGATCGCGACGCCGTGATGGCCAAGGTTGCCCCTCCTACCCCCCTCGTGTAAGGGACCGCCTTCACTGTCCAGGGCGGCGGAAACGCCGGCCGAAGGGGCATGCTGCGCGACCGGGGGCACCGGGCACCATGCGCCGGATCGCTCCGGCCCCCGATCGGCACGGGCCGAATCCGGCGGGATACCCAGTCACACGGCGAGAACGCATGTCCGACCAGACCCATACCGCCACCTTCGACCGCGTCGCGGACATCATCAGTGACACCGCCGACATCCCGCGCGACACGATCTCGCCCGAGAGCCACGCCATCGACGACCTCGGAATCGATTCGCTGGCCTTCCTCGACATCGCCTTCGCGGTGGACAAGGCCTTCGGCATCAAGCTCCCCCTCGAGCGGTGGACCCAGGAGGTCAACGAGGGCAAGGTGCCGGCCGAGGAGTATTTCGTCCTGAAGAACCTCTGTGCCCGCATCGACGCCCTGGTGGCCGAGAAAGCCGCCAAAGCCTGAGCCGAACCGCCGCGAGCCGGGGCGGCCTCTTCGCGAAACCCGCCCGCACGGGACCTTAGGACGCCATGCGCCTCGAATATTTCGAGATGATCGACGCCGTGACCCGCTTCGACCGGGAGGCCGGCCGGATCGAGGCCCTGGCCCGCGTGCCGATGGAGAGTCCGGTCTTCGAGGGGCATTTCCCCGAGCACCCGCTGGTGCCGGGCGTGCTGCTCACCGAGACCATGGCGCAGGCCTCGGGCTACCTCGTGCTCGCCCATCTGGGTTTTCGGCAGATGCCGTTCCTGATGGGCGTCGACAAGGCGCGCTTCCGGTCCTTCGTCGGCCCCGGCGCCGAACTGCGGATCGAGGCGAGCCTAGAGCATGACGGCTCGGGCTACGCCGTGACCAAGGCGGCGATCCGGCACGACGGCAAGCCGCTGGCCGATGCGGAGCTGCGCTTCCGCACCATGCCGTTCCCGCCCGGTCTCGACGCGCCGATGCGCGCGCGCGCGCGGAACATCGGCCTGTTCGATCTGGCTGGCGAACCCGCATGAGCGAACGTCGCGACGTCGTCGTCACCGGCATCGGCCTCGTCTCCTGCGCGGGCGAGGGCATCGCCGCGCATCTCGCGGCCCTCGACGCGGGCGCGCCCGCCCGCACCGACACCGAGACCTTTGCGCCCTACACGGTGCATCCGGTCGCGCCGCTCGCCCTCGACGGCCAGATCCCGAAGAAATCGGACCAGCGCCAGATGGAGCCCTGGCAGCGCCTCGGCGTCTACGCCGCCGGCCTCGCCCTCGAATCCGCCGGGGTGAAGGGCGATGCCGATCTGAAGGGCCGCATGCACCTCGTGGTCTCCGCCGGCGGCGGCGAGCGCGACACGGCGGTGGATGGCGCGATCCTCACGGGCCTGCGCGCGGCGGAGGACCCCGGCGCCTATCTCAACGAGCACCTGCAGAACGACCTGCGCCCGACCCTGTTCCTGGCCCAGCTCTCGAACCTGCTCGCCGGCAATATCGGCATCGTTCACGGGGTCACGGGCGCCTCGCGCACCTTCATGGGCGAGGAGGCCGCCGGCACCGACGCCCTGCGCATCGCCCAGGCGCGGATCGCCTCCGGGCAGGTCGACTGCATGCTGGTGGGCGGCTCCTACAGCGCCGAGCGGCCCGACGTGATGGTGATCCACGAGATGGGCGGCTACCTGCGCGCCCGCGACTTCCGCCCGGTCTTCGACCGGATGCCGGAGGACGAGGCCGGCTTCATCCTCGGCAGTGCCGCCGCCTTCCTGGTGCTGGAGGCGGCCGAGCACGCCGCCTCACGCGGGGCGCGGGCGCTCGCCCGCCTCGGCCCGGTGGGTAGCGACCGCACGAAGCGCGCACCGGGCAGCACCGAGGCCAGCCTCGCGGCCCTCTGGGCGGCCACGGGCCTCACGGCCCCGGACGCGGTGATCGCCGGCGCCACCGGCGTCGCGCCGGTGACGGCGGAGGAAGGCGCGGCCCTGGCGCGCCTCGCACCCGGCGTCCCCGTCACCGCGCTCGGCGACCTCACGGGCCACAGCCTGGAGACCACCGCCCCGTTCGGGGTGGCCCTGGCCGCCGCCCTGGTCTCCGAGAAGGGCTTGGCGGAGGTGGCGGTGACGGTGGTGGGCCATCGGCGCGGCGAAGGCGTGATCCGGGTGACGGCGGCCTGACCCGGGGTGATCCCAGACCCGGTTCGCGGCGAAAAGAGTGTAAGACGGCGCGATGACGAACCAATCTTTTCGTGAAGCCAAGGTCCGGGACGCGAAGGGTCGGCCGCTGGTGGCGGTCACCGGCCTCGGCATCGTCACGTCCCTCGGGCAGGGCCAGGCCGACAACTGGGCCGCCCTGACGGCCGGTCGGTCCGGCATCCACGCCATCCGGCGCTTCCCCACGGACGGGCTGCGCACCCGCATCGCCGGCACCGTCGACTTCCTCGACACCGACCCCCTGGTGGCGCCGGCCCTGTCCCAGCGCTTCGCGGAGGCCGCCGCCGACGAGGCGATCGCGCAGTCCGGCATCGGCCGCCCCGGCGACTTTCCCGGCGCCCTGTTCATCGCCGTGCCCCCGGTGGAGATCGAGTGGCCGCAGCGCCAGGCCCTGGCCGAGGCCTCCGGCCAGACCGGCCCGATCACCTATACGGACCTCCAGCGCGCCGCCGCGAGCCGGCGCTTCGACCCCTGGCACGACCTCTTCATCTTCGGCACGGTGGCCGACCACATCGCCGACCGTTTCGGCACCAAGGGCTCGCCGATCTCGCTCTCCACCGCCTGCTCCTCCGGCGCCACCGCGATCCAGCTCGGCGTCGAGGCGATCCGGCGCGGCGAGGTCACCGCAGCCCTCTGCATCGGGACCGACGGCTCGGTGAATCCGGAATCCCTGATCCGCTTCTCGCTGCTCTCGGCTCTCTCCACCCAGAACGACCCGCCGGAGGCCGCCTCGAAGCCGTTCTCGAAGAACCGCGACGGCTTCGTCATGGGCGAGGGCGCGGGCGCCCTCGTGCTGGAGGACGCGCAAGCCGCGCGGGCACGGGGCGCGAAGATCCTCGGCTACGTGCTCGGCTGCGGCGAGAAGGGCGACGGCTTCCACCGGACCCGGTCGAGTCCCGACGGCGCGCCCGGCATCGCGGCGATCCGCGCGGCCCTGGACGACGCCGGCACCGAGCCGGACGCCATCGACACGGTGAACGCCCACGGCACCTCGACGCCGGAGAACGACAAGATGGAGGCGATGAGCTGCGCGGCCGTGTTCGGCGACCGCATCCGCGCCCTGCCGGTCTCCTCCAACAAGTCGATGATCGGGCATACGCTGACGGCCGCCGGCGCGGTGGAGGCGGTGATCTCGCTCCTCACCATCGCGCACGGGCGCATCCCGCCGACCATCAACTACGCGGTGCCCGACCCCGCCATCCCCCTCGACATCGTGGCGCAGGCGCGCGACGTGCCCGTGCGCCGGGTGCTGTCGAACTCGTTCGGCTTCGGCGGCCAGAACACCTGCCTCGTCCTGGCGGACGAGCCGGCATGAGCGCGGGAGTCGATCGCGCGGGAGTCAATCGCCGCGTCCTCGTCACCGGCGGCGCCTCCGGCCTCGGCGCGGCGATCGTGCGGGCGCTGGCCGCCGCCGGCCACGACGTGGCCTTCACCTACCGCTCCTCCGCCGACGCCGCAGAGCGGCTGGTGGCGGAGCTGTCGGCGGCGCATCCCGGCCGCGCTATCACCGCGCAGGCCCTCGACCTCGCCGACCGCGCCGCCGTCGAGGCGTTCTGCGAAGAGATCGAGGCCGGCGAGGGTTTCCACGGCTTCGTCCACAATGCCGGCCAATCCTACGATGCGCTCGCGGCGATGCTGGACCAGGACCGGGCCGAGGCCGCCATGCAGGTGAACTTCTGGTCGCTGACCCGCCTCGCGAAGTCGCTCGTCCGGGGCATGATCCGCGCGCGTTCGGGGCGCATCGTCGCCATCGGCTCGGTGGCCGCCCTCCAGGCCAATCCCGGCAATGCGGCCTATGCCGCCACCAAGGGCGCCCTCATCGCCTATTGCCGCACCCTGGCGGTGGAATCGGCCAAACGCGGCGTCACCGTGAACGTGATCGCGCCGGGTTTCATCGACACCGGGATGATGGCCCCCTACGCCGCCTACCGGGCTACGATGGAGCGTCAGATCCCCGCCGGCCGTTTCGCCAGGCCCGAGGACGTCGCCGCGCTCGCCGCCTTCCTGATGGGCGACGGAGCGGCCTACATCACGGGCGCCGTCCTGCCCGTCGATGGCGGCCTTACCGCGATGATGGGCGTTCACCGCTCCTGAGGCCCGAGCCGATCATGGTCCCGATTCCCGCCGCGCTGGTCCTCGTGCTTCTCGTCGCCGGCCCCGCCGCCGCGGCCGAGGCGTTCCGCGTCGACGGCTTGCCGCGCGGCGAAACCCTGAGCATCCGCGAGACGCCCGATGCCGGCGCGCCCGCCCTGGGTCAGGCCCCCGTGGGGGCGCGCCTGCGCGGCTTCGGCTGCACCGCCGAGACGCCGAGCGGGCTGACCTGGTGCCGGGTCAAGGCCGGCCCCATCCTCGGCTGGGCCCGGCGGCGCTACCTCTCGCCGGAGTGAATCGCGTCCGATGGGTTGATGCCCAGGGCCTCCCCCGTTAGCCAGGGCCGAATGACTGCACCCCCTCTCCCCTCCGCAGGAGGGGGTGGCCCGCGTCGGCGGGACGGGAGAGAGGCGCGACGTTTCCGAGAAGGTCGTTGCCTCCGCCCCCCTGCGACGCAGGCACCCTCGCCCGTACAGAGGAGAGGGTTCGATGGCGCCCACGGCAACAGAAACGAGCCCCATGCAAGCCCTCCAGCTCCACGGTGACCGCGACCTGCGCCTCGAGGATGTCGCGGAGCCTGCGGCCCCCGGCCCCGGCGAGGTCCAGATCCGCGTGCGCGCGGTCGGCCTGAACTTCATCGACGTCTGGGGCTTTCGCGGCATGGCCTTCGCCAAGCGCAAGCTGCCGCTCACGGTCGGGGCCGAGGCCTCGGGCGAGATCGTCTGCGTCGGCGAGGGTGTCGAGGGGCTGGCGCCGGGTGACCGGGTGGCGATGTACGGCGCCCAGACCTGCGGGCGATGCAAGGCCTGCCGGGAGGGCCGCGACAACCTCTGCGAAGACGTCTCCGGCGTGATGGGCTTTCACATCGACGGCTTCGCCCGCGAGCGCGTGACCATGCAGGCCCGCCTCGTGGTGAAGATGCCGGACGGCGTCAGCTTCACCGACGCCGCCTGCGCGCCCGTCGCCTTCGGCACCGTGCAGCACATGCTGTTCGACAACGCCTGCCTCGAGCCCGGCGAGAGCATTCTCGTGCATGCCGGCGGCTCCGGCATCGGCACGGCGGCCATCAAGATGGCCAAGGCCATCGGCTGCACCGTGTTCACCACGGTGGGCGACGACGCCAAGGGCGAGAAGGCGAAGGGACTCGGCGCCGACCACGTTATCAACTACCGCGAGGAGCGCTTCGAGGGCGAGGTCCGCCGTCTGACCAAGCGCAAGGGCGTCGACGTGGTGTTCGAGCATGTCGGGCCCGACACCTGGAACGGCTCGCTCCTGTGCCTCAAGCGCGGCGGGCGCCTCGTCACCTGCGGCTCCACCTCGGGCGTGTCCACCAGCATGAACCTCATGCAGCTGTTCCAGCAGCAATATCGCATCACCGGTTCGTTCGGCTGCTCGATGGCCAACATCCGCGACGCCATGGCCAAGATGGCGCAGGGCATCACGCCGGTGATCGACACGGTGCTGCCGCTGGCGGACTTCGCGCAGGGGCTGGAGCGCCTGGAATCCCGCAAGGTGTTCGGAAAAATCCTGGTGACGCTCTGAGTTGCGATGCACGCGGGTGCCCTTCGGGGCGAAATGAATTATGCCAGGGGCCGAGGGCGTCGCCGGAACGCCCCGCGTCACGGGAATCGACTTGCTCCGCCTCGCCCTCGTTCTAAAGCGTCAGCTTCCCCGGCTTGCCGGGGTCGCGATGGTCCTGCTGATCCGGTCCCTGTTCTGGCTGGCCCGACGCCTCGGGAGTGAGCGCGCGAGCGCGGTGGGCGGCCGCCTCGTCCGCACGATCGGGCCGTTCCTGCCTGCCCACCGCACCGCGATCGCCAACCTGCGCGCGGCTTTCCCCGAGCACGACGCGGCCACGATCCGGGCCCTGGCCCGGCAGGCCTGGGACAATCTCGGCCGCACGGGCGCGGAATACGCGCACCTGCACACCTTGTTCGACCTCGATCTGGCGGACCTCGCGGCGAGCCGGCACATCACGGTGGAGGGCGAGGGCCACTTCGCGGACCTGCGCGACGACGGCAAGGCCGGTCTGATCTTCTCCGCCCACCTCGCCAACTGGGAATTGCCGGCGATCTGCGCCGCCAAGTTCGGCCTCGACGCCACCGCGATCTTCCGGCCCCCCAACGATGCCGCCGCCGCCCGCCTCGTGCAGGAGGTGCGCCGCCAGACCATGGGTGGGCTGGCGGCCTCGGGCCAGGGCGCGGTCTTCGCCATGCAGGGTGTGGTGGACCGCGGCGGCCATCTCGGCCAGCTCATCGACCAGCACTTCACCCGCGGCGTGGTGGTGGAGTTCTTCGGCCGGCCGGTCCTCGTCAATCCGCTGCTGGCCAAGCTCGCCCGCCACTACGAGTGCCCCGTTCACGGAGTGCGGGTGATCCGCCGCGAGGGCACCCGCTTCCACCTCGAACTGACCCCGCCCCTCGACCTGCCGCGGGACGCCGAGGGCGCCATCGACGTCCAGGGCGCGATGCAGATGATGACCCGCACGATCGAGGACTGGATCCGCGAGAACCCCGGCCAGTGGCTCTGGATGCACCGTCGCTGGCGCCCCAACATGCTGCCGAAGGCGAAGGCTGACCCCGCCCCGCCGGCCGATCGAGGCACCGTGATGCCCGTCGCGGGTCCGGCGGCGGTATCGTGACCCGATCATGAGTCGGCCCGCCCCGCAGCCTCGCTTCCGCCGAACCGCGACCCTGGGCCTCGCCCTGCTCCTGCTCGGGACCCTCGCGGGGGGAGCGACGCCGGCGGGCGCGGGGGAGCGCAACCCCGTGGTCATCGAACTCTACACCAGCCAGGGCTGCGCCTCCTGCCAGCCCGCCTCGCGGGTGCTCGGCGACTTCGCCCGGGAGCCCGGTGTCATCGCCCTCACCTTCCCCATCACCTACTGGGACTACCTCGGCTGGAAGGACGCCTACGGCCAGGCGGCCTTCACGGCGCGGCAGCGCGCCTACGCGTCCCTGCGCGGAGAGCGGCAGGTCTTCACGCCCCAGGCCATCGTCAACGGCGAGCCCTCGATGATCCGCTCGGACCGGATGTCCCTTGAGCGGGCCCTGCGCCGGGCCCGGGCGAGCAGCGCGAGCCAGGTCACGGTCAAGAGCTGGGAAGAAGGCGACCGGATCTGCATCGATGTCGGCACCGGCGTCGGTCCGGAGGCCCAGGCCGACCTCTGGCTGCTGCCGGTGATGCGGCGTCGCCGGGTCTCCATCGGCGGCGGCGAGAACAAGGGGCAGGTCTTCGACTACATCAACGTGGTTCGCGGCATGCAGCGCATCGGCACATGGACCGGACGGCCGGAGCATTTCGAGATCCCGCGCCACGCCGCCCGGGTGCCGGAAGCCGATTCCTACGTCGTGGTCCTTCAGGGCGGCAGCGACGGGCGCCCGAGCCGTATCCTCGGCGCCGCCAAGGCCCCGGGTTTCTGAACGGCACGCGCTAGCTGCCGAGCGAGAGCCGGCCAGGACAAGAAGCCTGCCGGCGGAGCGGCCATGCCCGCAAGCGCCTGTCTCGGAACGAACTTTTAAGCCTATTCCGGCAGGAATGAATACAGTCGCCGAATCGTAAAAAGGGCTCTTGACGTATCCCCGATTGGGTCGCACCTTGATGCCGTGCTTCGACGGCAAAGCACAGCTCAAGCAACGAGGAGGCCTTGATCGTCTGACGATCACGACCGACGAGACGCAGGAGATTTGGGAATGACGCCACCCCAGCAGGCGGCTGCGACGATCATCCGGGGCTGATTCGACCCGGACGTTGAGCGGCGCACACGCGAATTACGGGACGGAAGCGGTCTCTCGGGGCGCAGAAGCGGCCAGCACGGCACGACTTCGGACATGCACCAGCCCCACCTCGGCCGCTTCCGCCGCCGATCCGATCGTTGGATCGGTGCGCGCGGTAAAGGATCCTCGGAACGACCCTGTCTCGATACCCACCCGCTGCGCTCTGGCGCGAGCGGCCAAATGCATGAGCGGAGCGCTCGCGGCGTTCAGCGCGGCCGCCGTAGAACCATGGCGATGAAGCGCGATTTCTCGGCGCGATAGGCGTCCATCGGCAATCCCTCGCAACGTGTCTTGAGGGCGTTGTAGCGCTCCAGAAGCCCGGCATCCCCGCGCAGTGCGTCGGCGAAGTGGTGGAAGACGTCGAAGGGGCCGCCCTTGACGGTCAATTGGATGCCGAGGGGAAGGGGCTGCCCGTCATCCGCGAACGCGGCGAAATCCTCAGTTCGAATCGAGCCGGCATTGCGGGCGAACAGCGCCGCGAGGCAGGCTTCGGCCGTGGGAAAATCCGCCGCGTCGACCCGCACCAGGAGGTCGAGGTCGCCCTTCGTCAGGCATCCCGGAATGGCGGTCGCGCCCACGTGCCGGATGTCGGCCGAGGTCGGCAGCGCGGGGCGAAGCGCGCTTCGGATGCGGGCGTAGAGCGCTTCCGCCGCGGCTGCCGTGCGCTCGGTCTCCGCGACCAGCCGAAGGGGATCCGCGTCCGGAATCCTGACCTCCCGGCGATCGGGACGGGTGCCGCCGGCCCTTACTCGATGCCGAGCTTGGCCTTCAGCAGGGCGTTCACCGCCGCCGGGTTGGCCTTGCCGCCGGTGGCCTTCATGGTCTGGCCGACGAACCAGCCGAGCAGGGTCGGCTTCTCCTTCGCCTGGGCCACCTTGTCGGGGTTCCGGGCGATGATGTCGTCCACGGCGGCCTCGATGGCGCCGGTGTCGGTGACCTGTTTCATGCCGCGCGATTCGACGATTTCGCGCGGGTCGCCGCCCTCGGACCACACGATCTCGAACAGGTCCTTGGCGATCTTGCCGGAGATGACGCTCTCTCCGATCAGGTCGACGATGGCGCCGAGTTGGGTCGCCGAGACCGGGCTCGTCTCGATGCTGTGACCTTCCTTGTTCAGGCGGCCGAACAGCTCGTTGATGACCCAGTTCGCCGCGGCCTTGCCGTCGCGGCCCTTGGCCACCGCCTCGAAGTAGTCGGCCGAGGCGCGCTCGGCGATGAGCACGCCGGCATCGTAGGGGCTGAGGCCGTAGGTCTCGATGAAGCGCGCCTTCTTGGCGTCGGGCAATTCGGGAAGGCCGGCGGCCAGCGCGTCCACGTAGGCCTGGTCGAATTCGAGCGGCAGCAGATCCGGGTCGGGGAAGTAGCGGTAGTCGTGCGCCTCTTCCTTCGAGCGCATGGAGCGGGTCTCGCCCTTGCCCGGATCGAACAGACGGGTCTCCTGGGAGATCGTGCCGCCATCCTCGATGATGGCGATCTGGCGCCTTGCTTCGGTTTCGATGGCCTGGCCGATGAAGCGGATCGAGTTGACGTTCTTGATCTCGCAGCGGGTGCCCAGCGGGTCGCCGGGCTTGCGTACCGAGACGTTCACGTCGGCCCGGAGCGAGCCCTTCTCCATGTCGCCGTCGCAGGTACCGAGGTAGCGCAGGATGGTGCGCAGCTTGGTCACGTAGGCGCGCGCCTCCTCCGACGAGCGGAGATCCGGCCGCGAGACGATCTCCATCAGGGCGACGCCCGAGCGGTTGAGGTCGACGAAGCTCTGGGTCGGGTTCTGGTCGTGCAGGGACTTGCCGGCATCCTGTTCGAGATGCAGCCGCTCGATGCCCACCGTGATGGTCTCGCCTTCGGGCAGATCGACCAGCACCTCGCCCTCGCCGACGATGGGGTCCTTGAACTGGCTGATCTGGTAGCCCTGCGGCAGGTCCGGGTAGAAGTAGTTCTTCCGGTCGAACACCGAGCGGTGGTTGATCTGCGCCTTCAGGCCGAGGCCCGTGCGCACCGCCTGGGCCACGCACTCCTCATTGATGACCGGCAGCATGCCGGGCATGGCCGCGTCCACCAGGGAGACATGGTCGTTCGGCTCGCCGCCGAATTCCGTCGAGGCGCCGGAGAACAGCTTGGAGCGGCTCGTGACCTGGGCGTGGATCTCCATGCCGATCACGACCTCCCAGTCGTGCAGGCCGCCCTTGATGAGCTTCTTGGGGTTCACGGCAGCGGTCATGATGGCCCGGTTTCAGCGTTGCGGGGCGCGGGTGAGCGCCGGAAGGGTGCAGGTGATCGAAGGTGGAAGGACCGACCGGCGCGGTCAAGCGCGCAGGCGGTAGAGCTGGTGCGCCAGGAACCCCAGGGTGCCCCAGAGGAAGCCCGCGATCCAGCGGATGGGGAAGAAGGTCGGTCCGTCGTGGCTCACCGGCGCCGGCCAGGGAATGCCGACGGCCGTGACGCCCCACGACACCAGCACCGAGACCGCGAAGGCCATCAGCGACACGAGGATGACCTTCACGAACTGGTCCGACTTCCAGCCCATCACCAGGGCGATGGCGATCAGCACCGGATCGAAGGCGGCCCAGATCCAGACGTCGAAGGGATAGACCGGGACGGTCATCGGGCCTGTTCCCAGGGCGAGGTGGGCTGTCCGGCAGAGGCCCGCGACCGGCTCCCTCTCCTGGAAGGAGAGGGTTGGGGTGAGGTGTGGTCCACCTCCGGAAAGGTCACGCACCTCACCCTGTCCCTCTCCTTCCAGGAGAGGGGACCCGCGCTTCGCATCGAAACCTTGCTCATGCCCACCACGCGGCGGGCAGCTTGGTCCGTCCAGCGGCGTCCTCGATCACCTGGGCGGCGGCGAACAGCGTCTCCTCGTCGAAGGGCCGGCCGATGAGCTGGAGCCCGAGGGGCAGGCCCTGCGCGTCGAGCCCGGCCGGCACCGAGATGCCGGGCAGGCCCGCCATGTTCACCGTGATGGTGAAGACGTCCTGCAGGTACATCTCCACGGGGTCGCCCGAGCCCTTCTCGCCGATGCCGAAGGCGGCGGACGGGGTCGCGGGCGTCAGGATCGCGTCGATGCCGGAGGCGTAGGCCTCTTCGAAGTCGCGCTTGATCAGGGTGCGGATGCGCTGCGCGCGGACGTAATAGGCATCGTAGTAGCCGGCCGAGAGCACGTAGGTGCCGATCATGATGCGGCGCTTCACCTCGCGGCCGAAGCCCGCCGCACGGGTGTTCTCGTAGAGGCCGGCGATGTCGCGTCCGGGTACGCGCAGGCCGTAGCGCACGCCGTCGTAGCGGGCGAGGTTGGAGGAGGCCTCCGCCGGGGCGACGATGTAGTAGGCCGGCAGCGCGTATTGCGTGTGCGGCAGCGAGATCTCGCGGATCGTGGCGCCCGCGTCCCGCAGCATGTCGGCGCCCCGGTCCCAGAGCGCCTGGATCTCGGCGGACATGCCCTCGACCCGATACTCCTTCGGAATGCCGATGGTCAGGCCCTTCACGCCGCGCGCCACCGCCGCCTCGAAGTCGGGCACGGGCAGGTCGGCGCAGGTGGTGTCGCGCGAATCCTGACCCGCCATGGAGCCGAGCAGGATCGCGCAGTCGCGTACCGTACGGGCGATGGGCCCGGCCTGATCCAGGGACGAGGCGTACGCCACCGTGCCCCAGCGCGAGCAGCGGCCGTAGGTCGGCTTGATGCCCACCGTGCCGGTGAAGGCGGCGGGCTGGCGGATCGAGCCGCCGGTATCGGTCGCGGTGGCACCGAGGCAGAGGCGGGCGGCCACCGCCGCCGCCGAACCGCCGGAGGAGCCGCCGGGCACCAGCTTTGTCTCCGAGCCGGCCCGCCGCCAGGGCGAGACCGTGTCGCCGTAGGCGGAGGTCTCGTTGGACGAGCCCATGGCGAACTCGTCGAGGTTGAGCTTGCCGAGCATCACGGCCCCGTCGCGCCAGAGGTTGGCGGTCACGGCGGATTCGTAGGCGGGCGTGAACCCTTCGAGGATCTTCGAGCCGGCGGTGGTCGCCACGCCCTCCGTGCAGAACAGGTCCTTGATCCCCAGCGGGATGCCTTCCAGCGGACGGGCCTGCGCGGACGCGATCCGCGCATCCGCCGCCTCGGCCATGGCCAGGGCCCGGTCGGGCGTCTCGACGAGGTAGGCGTTCAGGGCCCGGGCCTTCTCCATGGCGTCGAGATGCGCGCGGGTCAGGTCGGTGGCGGAGAAATCCTTGGCCTTGAGCCCGTCGCGGGCCTCCGCCAGGGTGAGTTCGTTCAGCGTGGTCATGTGCGGGAGAGTCCTGGGCGCTCGTCCTGATGGGTCCCGGGTGCTCCGCCGTCGCCACTGAGTGGGCGCCGGGCGGACCGTCCCGCGGGGCGGCCGGGTTCGGGGTCGGCGGCGTGCGCCTACTCGACGACCTTGGGCACGAGGAAATAATGGTCCTCGGTCTCGGGCGCGTTGGCCACGATGGCGTCGGCCTTGGCCCCGTCGGTGACAACGTCGGCCCGCTTCTTCATCGCCATCGGGGTGACCGAGGTCATCGGCTCGACCCCCGTCACGTCGACGGCACCGAGTTGCTCGACGAAGGCCAGGATCGCGTTGAGTTCGCCCTGCAGGGGGGCGACCTCGTCCTCGCTCACCGCGATGCGCGCCAGGTGCGCGATGCGCCTCACCGTCGTTGCGTCGACCGACATGCTGTCTTCAGTTCCTCGGGCACCCATCCGCAGCCCGGCGGGGTTGGCGGGCGATGGGGCGTCGCGCCGGGCTATAGCACCCGCCGTCGCGCGCTCGCAACGCCGGCCGGCCGGTCGCGCGGGCCGACGAGGCTCAGGCGATGCGGTGGTGCGCGACGGCCGGCACCTCGATGAGGATCCCGGTCTGGCGCGACCGCAGGTCCGCCTGCTGGAAGCCGACGAGCAGGATCTCGCAGGCCAGCGCCAGCATCAGCTTGTGCCGCAACGGCATCTTGCGGCGCGGGGAGCGGGAATCGAGCGGGCTCATGCGGACGGCATCCGAGACGTTAACGAACGATTAACGATGCTCTGGCCGATGGGGTCCACGCAAGGGTAAGGATACGCTTTGGTAGCGTTAACGGCCCGAAGGGAGCGATTCAGATGTGGGAGACGGTCTTCGAGCCCTGCGCGCCGGGCCCCCTTGCGGGGGCGGCCGACCTCGACCGCGCCGAGACCGAACTCGGCTTCGCCCTGCCGGAGAGCTACCGCGCCTTCTGCCGGACCCTCGGAGCCGGGCTCGCGAACGGGCATTTCCGCGTGGCGGTCCCGGGCGCGGATCCGGAGACCGACCTCGTCGGACGCTCGGAGTTGATCGCCCACAGCATCGCGGCGGTGCTGGAGGGGCGTGAGGGACACCGCTTCGAGGTGGAGGGCGACGACCCGAGCGTGATCGAGCGCGCCTGCTTCTTCGGCCAGACGGAGGCCGGCGAATTCCTGTTCTGGGACGTGGTGCCGGGGCGCGACGAGTACGAGATCTGGGTACTGGGCGCCGACCTCGAATCGATCCGCTTCGGCGGGGCCGACCTCGTCGACCTCATGCGGCGCAGCCGGGGCCCGGCGGTGCGCGGCATCCTCGGCATGGGCGCCGAGCCCCTGCCCGCTTCCTTCGTGGGCGACGGCACCGCAGGCTCGGCCGGGCTGCACTGACGGGACGCGGCCCCTCGCTGGCCTCTTGGCCAACCTCTTGGCCAGCCCTTTAGCCAGCCCCTTGCCGGCGCCCCTTGCCGGCTCGGTGCGGATCGCGCAGGAGGAGCGCCTTCAGGGGACGGACCACGGGAGCGGGGTGGACATGGACGAGGCCGAGATGCGGGCCTTCGCGGAGGCCTCGCGGGGCGGCCCCCGCCTGATCGGGATCGATCTCGGCACGAAGACGATCGGTCTCGCCCTGTCGGATGTCGGCCGCCAGATCGCCTCGCCCCTGGAGACGATCCGGCGGGTCAAGTTCACCCCGGACGTGAAGCGCCTGGCGACCCTGTGCGCGATGCACGGCGTCGGCGGCCTCGTCATCGGCCTGCCCCTGAACATGGACGGCAGCGAGGGCGTACGGGTCCAGTCCACCCGTTCCTTCGTGCGCAACATGAAGCCCCTGCTGCCCCTGCCCGTCCTCTACTGCGACGAGCGCCTCTCCACCGCCGCCGTCACCCGCGCGCTGATCGCGGCGGACGCCTCGCGTGCCAAGCGCGGCGAGGTGGTGGACATGCTGGCCGCCGCCTACATCCTCCAGGGCTGCCTGGACCAGATGCGGCGCGCCCTCGGCGAGGCGGCGGAGGACGACGAGAGCGAAGCCTGATCCGCGACCCCGTTCAGCGGAACAGCGAGAGGACGCCCGCCGAGGCGCCGTTGGCGATGCCGAGGGCCTGGACGGCCAGCTGCTGCTGGGTCTGGAGGGCCTTCAACTTGGTCGACTCCTCTTCCACGTCGGCGTCGACCAGGATGCCGATGGTGCGGTCGTTGGCCTTCATCAGCGTGTCGACGAAGGCCTTCTGGCCGTCGATCTGGGTCTTGTTGGCGCCGAGCTTCGTGCCCGCGTCGGCGACGCTGGCAATGGCCTTGTCCACCTGCGTGATCAGGGCCGACAGGGTCGCGTCGCCGGCGGTGCCGGTGAGGTTCGCGATATCGATCGTTTCGATGGAGACGCCCGCGGGGTTGGTGGTGTCGAGGATGCCCTTGGTCGTGGTCGTCACCGCGTCGCTGCCGAAGACCGAGATGCGTGCGCTGCCGTTGAGCCCCGTGGCGCCGAGGCCGGTCTGACCGTTGGTGAAGCCGAAGGCCGCCGTGTCGGGCCCCGTGATCGTCGCGCTGCCTGCGGGGCCGCCGCTCGCCCCGAGGAGGATGAGGCGGTCGGGTGCCTTCTCCGGACCGGTGAGGCTGAAGGCGAGGGAACTACTCTGTGCCGCCAGGCTGGCATTGAGGAGGTTGCGGATCTCCGTGATGCTGACGGCGGCTGGGTTCGCCGGGGCCGGCAGGCTGGCGGCGGTCAGGGTGACCGTCTGGCTCGTGGTGCCGTCGCTCACCGTGATCGACTTCGTCGCGGCGCCCGACAGGTCGATGGGCACGTAGGGTGTCGCCACGACCGCAGGCCGGTAGAGGGCGGTGCCGCCGTTCGCCCCCAGACCGAGATCGAGCCAGGTGCCGCCCGCGGTCCCGGACAGGATGTTCAGGCCGGAGCCGGCACCGGTCGCCGTCGTCTCGAAGCGGAGCCTGCCCCCGTCGTCGAGGGATGCGGACACGTTGCCCCGCAGGGAGGACGAGGCCGCGATCTGATTGTTGAGGGCGCTCACCACCTCGTCGGTCGTCACCTTGGCGAGGTCCTTGACGGCGGCGGCGAGGGTCGTCCGGTTCAGCACCAGGGTGCCGATGCCGGCCGAACCGGTGAGCCGGATCGCGACCTCGTTGGTCCCGCTGAAATCCGCCGTGCCGCCGGGAGCGAAGCCGGGCGAGCCGGCCAGGGCCATCTGCGCCGTCTGACGCGCGCCGGAGGCCGGCCGGGTCACGCTGGCGCCGCCGGAATCGTAGAGCCGGATCGCCGCGACGTCGATGTCGACCCGCGAGAACGTCACCGCGCCGGTCCTGTCGCGGGAGAACCCGGCGACCACGCTCTGCGTCGACCGATAGGCCGTGTTGGTGGGCGAGGAATCCGTCGCGAGCCAGTTCTGTCCGCTCGCCGTGGAAGAGCTGGCGGTGGCCTTCATCTTGTCCTGGATCGCGGCGATCTCAATCTGCACCTTGGCCCGATCGACGCCCGGCTGGAGGGCGGTCTGGAGCTTGGCGCGCAGGTTCTGCAGATCCGACAGGACGCTGGTGAGACCGTTATAGGCGGTGTCCACCGCCGAGGCCCCGAGGCCGAGAGAATCCTTGATCGACCCGAGGGCGGCGTTGTCGGTGCGGACGCTGGTGGCGATCGACCAGTAGGCCGCGTTGTCGGCGCTGTCCGTGACGCGCTGGCCGGTGGACACACGCTTGCTCGTGACGTCCAGCTGCTGGTTGATCGCCTTCAGCGTCGTCAGCGCCGTCAGGGCGGCGTTGTTGGTCAGCAGGCTGGTCACGGAGCGCGCATCCTCTGGGGCGGCTTGTCGGCCACCGTCCAGCCTTGGTTAACGCCCGGGTCTCAAGACACCGTTAAGGATGACGCGAGCCCGCCTCGGCCGTCAGCCGAGGAGGGACACCGTTCCGCTGCCGTGCCGCTCGATGCGGCCGTCGAGTTCGAGTTCGAGCAGCGTGGTCTGGACGACGCGGACGCTGAGGCCGGCGGCCCGCGCGAGCTCGTCGGTCCCGATCGGCGTCGGGCTGAGAAAGCCGATCAGGCGGGCCCGGTCGTCCGCCGGTTCGGCCGTCTCCGGAGCCTCGGGCAAGAGGGGCGGCACGGGGCCGTCGACGTCGAGTTCGTCCCAGAAGATCGATCCCTCGGCGAAGTCCGGACGATCGAGGGCGAGGGTGTCCGCCCCCTGTTCGAAGCCGCCTGCTGGCTTCCGGGTGCCCTCTTCCAGCAGCGGCGCGATCGCCTCCGTGACGTGGGCCACCTCCGCCACCAGGGTCGCGCCCTGGCGGATCAGGTCGTTGGTGCCCTCCGCGCGCGGGTCGAGGGGGGAGCCCGGCACGGCGAAGACCTCGCGGCCCTGCTCCAGGGCGAAGCGGGCGGTGATCAGCGAGCCCGAGCGGCGGGCGGCCTCCACCACCACGGTGCCGTAGGCCAGCCCCGAGATGATGCGGTTGCGCCGGGGAAAATCGCGTCCGCGCGGCTCCCAGCCCATCGGCATCTCGGCGAGGACGGCGCCCCCGGCCTCCAGGATCGCCTCCACCAGGGCGGCGTGGTTGGCCGGGTAGATCCGGTCCTGTCCCCCCGCCAGCACCGCCGCCGTGCCGGGCACCAGGGCGGCCCGGTGGGCGCGGGCGTCGATGCCGCGCGCCAGCCCCGAGACCACGACGAGCCCCGCCTCCCCGAGCCCGCGGGCGAGGCGCTCGGTGAAGGCGAGGCCGGCGGCGGAGGCGTTGCGCGAGCCGACGATGGCGATGGCGGGCCGGTTCAGGATCGCGGCCTCGCCCCGAATGGCGATGAGCGGCGGCGCCGAATCGGCCGCCTGCAGCAGTTTCGGGTAGGCCGCCTCCCCGAGCGCGACGAGGCGGGCGCCGAGGCGGGCGGCGGCGGCGATCTCGCCTTCCGCCTCCGCCCGGCTCGGCGGGGTGATGCGCCGACCGCTGCGGCCGGTGAGCGTCGGCAGGGCCTCCAGGGCGGCCCCGGCCCCGCCGAAGCGGTTGATGAGGGTTCGAAACGTGCGCGGGCCGACCCCCTCGCTGCGGATCAGGCGCAGCCAGTCGAGGCGCTGGCCATCGGTTAGCTGCATTCGCCCTCCCCCTTCGGAGCGGGCGCCGGGGCCTCAGCCCTTCTGCCCGATGCGCCCCTCGGTCCCGTCGATGAGCCGGCGGATGTTGGGTGCGTGCTTCCACCATAGCAGGGCGGCGAGCAGGAGAAACAAAATTGCAACCGAAGGCTGTCCCAGCGCCCACAGGACCAGGGGCGTCAGGGCCGAGGCCGCCAGGGCCGCGAGGGAGGAATATTTCAGCGTGAAGGCGAGGCCGAGCCAGATGGCCGCGAAGGCCAGGAGGCCGGGCGGGCTCAGGGCGAGCAGCACGCCCAGGAAAGTCGCCACCCCCTTGCCGCCCTTGAACCCGAGCCAGACCGGAAACAGGTGCCCGAGGAAGGCGCCGAGGCCGGCCACGAGGGCGGTCTCGGTTCCGAAACGGCCGGCGATCACGACCGCGAGCGTGCCCTTCAGCGCGTCGCCCAGCAGGGTGGCGACCGCGAGGCCCTTGCGGCCGGTGCGCAGCACGTTGGTGGCGCCGATATTGCCCGAACCGATCGCCCGCACGTCGCCGAGACCGGCGAATCGGGTCAGGATCAGCCCGAACGGGATCGAGCCGAGGAGGTAGCCCCCGGCCAGCGACCCCAGCAGGAGAGGCCAGGGCAGAGCGTCGAGGGCGATCACGCGGCGGCCTCGCTCTCGGCAGGCGCACGGAACACGATGCGTCCCGCCACCATCGTGAGGATCGCGGCCCCTTGCAGGCGGGCTTCGTCGAAGGGCGAATTCTTCGAGCGGGACTTCAGGGCGCGCTTGTCGAGGACGTAGGGCAGGTCGGGATCGATCAGCACGAGGTCGGCGGCGGCTCCGGCCGCGAGGCGACCGGCCCGGCGCCCGAGAAGATCCGCCGGGCTGGCGGTCAGTGCCGCGAGCAGGCGCGGCAGGCTGATATCGCCGGTATGGACCAGCCGGAGGGCGGCGCCCAGCAGCGTCTCGATGCCCAGCGCCCCGTCGGCGGCCTCGGCGAAGGGCAGGCGCTTGGTCTCGACGTCCTGCGGGTTGTGGTCGGAGACGACGACGTCGATCACGCCTTCGTTGAGGGCCGCCACCAGGGCGAGCCGGTCGGTCTCGTGGCGCAGCGGCGGCGAGAGCCGGCAGAAGGTGCGGTAATGGCCGATGTCGCCCTCGTTGAGCACCAGGTTGTTCACCGAGGCGCCGCAGGTGACGGGCAGGCCGTCCGCCTTGGCCCGGCGCACGATCTCGACCGAATCGGCGCAGGAGATCATCGCCGCGTGGTAGCGGGCGCCGGTGAGGCGCACGAGGCGGATGTCGCGCTCCAGCATCACCGTCTCGGCCTCGCGCGGGATGCCGAGGAGGCCGAGGCGGGAGGCCATCTCGCCCTCGTTCATCACGCCGTCGCCGACGAGGTCCGGCTCCTCCACGTGCTGCATCAGCAGGGCGCCGAAATCGCGCGCATAGGTCATCGCCCGCCGCATCACCTGGGCGTTGCGCACCGCCTTGAGGCCGTCCGTGAAGGCGACCGCCCCGGCTTCCTGAAGCAGGCCGAACTCGGTCATCTCCTGGCCGGCCAGCCCCTTGGTGATGGCGGCGGCCGGCAGGACGTTGACGCTCGCGGTGTCCCGCGCCCGGCGCAGGACGAAATCGACGATGGCCGGCCCGTCGATGACCGGGTTGGTGTCCGGCATGCAGACCAGGGTGGTGACACCCCCGGCGGCGGCAGCCGCGCTGGCGCTGGCCAGGGTCTCGCGATGCTCGGCCCCGGGCTCGCCCACGAAGGCGCGCAGGTCGATGAGGCCGGGGCTGAGGACGTGGCCGCCGCAATCGATGGTCTCGGCCTCGTCCGGCACCCCGGTGAGCGGGCTCCAGCCGACATCGTGGATGAGCCCGTCGCGCACGAGGACGTGGCCGGGCGCCTGCCGGCCCGTGGCCGGGTCGCAGAGCGTGGCGTTGGTCAGGAGGATGGGGCGCATCGTCATGGGTCGCGGTTTCGACCGGGCGCGCCGTGGCGTCAAGGCGGGATGCCGATTGTGCCGGCACCGGGAGACGTCGCGTTCGCCCCGTCCCCCGGACCTGTCCAGACGGCCTGGATCACACCTCGAAGACGGGGTCGCTGCCTGACGCCTTATTCAGCTTGATGCCGTGAAGGCAATCCGCCTTTGCCACGTAGCTTTCACTGCTCTTCGAGATCTCTTCGCG
>NZ_JAIEOF010000092.1 GCF_019750675.1 Methylobacterium sp. | reverse complement strand
GGGCGGGCACCCGCCTGAGGGCGGGCACCCGCCTGGGGGCGGGCGTGAGGCTCTCGTCGACCGCCGAGAGCGGACGCTTGGGTTTCTGGGCAATGTCGCCGCCGCGCATGGCCTTCTTCAGGGGTTCGGGCCCTTTGCGCAGGAGCTCGGCGAGATAGTAGCTGCCGAAGCCGAAGATGAACGCGTGGGCGACCAGGAACGCGACCGGCGGGGTCGTCACGGCATTGACCGTCAGGGGCGAGTGCGCGTCCGCCGTACGCAGCTGTCCGTAGACGATGTAGGGCTGGCGCCCGATCTCGGCGGTGAACCAGCCGAAGAGCACCGCACCGAACCCGGACGGCGTCATCAGCATCGCCGCATCGAGGAACCAGCGGTTCGTGTGGAGCGTGCCGCGCCAGCGCAGGTAGAGGCTCCACAGGCTCGAGCCCAGTATCGCCATGCCGATCGCGACCATGATGCGGAACGAGTCGAACGAACGCCATGGTGAAGCCGAACGGGATGCGCGAAAGCAGCAGCGCGTCGACGTCCATGGCGATCCTCGTCCGATACGGGCCCCTGAATCGGCAAACCTTGGAACAGCGATAGCGTGAAGGCGCCCGAGCTGCGTCCGGTTCGCAAATCGCGCCGAGGTCGCACCGGCCCCCGGGGGCTCAGCGCCGCGGCAGCAGGCGGCGCGGTGCGCGAGTGAGGGTGGCGACGCCGAACAGGCCGAGGGCCACCACGCCCGTCAGGCCGGCCACGAGGAGATCGCGGTCGCGGCTGGTCCAGTAGGCGCTGCGCGTGGTCTTAGTCCGGTCCGAGAAGCGCCCGTCGATGCCGACATCGCCCGGCACCGGCGCGAACAGGTTGCCGGCCTTGTCGGGGGCGGGCGCATCGGTGAGCTGGGCCGACCACATCGTGGCGGCCTTCGAGTCGGCGTAGCCCGGCATCAGGGCCTGGGCGGCGGCCATCATCACCGTGCTGTGGCCGACCCAGACCTCGCGGCTCGGTTTCTCGGCCGTCGCGACGATGGCCTCGGCGCAGAGGCGCGGATCGTAGACCGGGTCGGGGGCATACTGGCCGTGGCCGGTGCGGTTGCGGGCCCAGTTGAACTGCGGGGTGTTGACGGCGGGCAGGTAGACCACGCTGAGGGAGACATCCACGCGATCGTGGATCAGCTCGGAGCGCAGGGCGTCGGTGAAGCCCGAGACCGCGAACTTCGCCGCGCAGTAGGGCGCCTGGAGCGGGGCCGCGCGGATGCCGAGCCCCGACGAGACCTGGATGATGGCACCGCGGTTGCGCGGCTTCATGAAGCGCAGGGCCGCGAGCGTGCCGTAGACCTGGCTGAGATAAGTCGTCTCGGTGACGCGCCGGTATTCCGCGGGGGTGATCCGATCGGCCGGATTCACGATGGTCGCCATGGCGTTGTTGACCCAGGCCCGGATCAGCCCGAACTCCCGCTCGATCCGCGCGGCGGCGGCATCGACCGCCTCCGCATCGGCGACGTCGGCCGAGATCGCCAGGACGGGACGGCCATACGCGACCAGGGCGGCCTCCGTGTCGCGCAAGCGGTCGGGATCGCGCGCGATCACCGCCACGGCCCAGCCGCGCCGGGCGAAGAGATGGGCGGTGGCGAGCCCGATGCCGGACGTTCCGCCGGTGACGACAGCGACCTTCATGATTCCCAGTTTCCCGTTCGGCGACAGCCTGCGCCAACGGCCCAGGAGGACGGCTGTTGCCTGACGGCCCGCGTGCCCAAACGACACGGGGGAGGCGGGTTCGTCATGGTTGATGCCCTCCACGCGTCTCCTTCTCCCTCCTGCGGAAGAGGGGGAGTGCCTTGTCCGGAGAGGTCGCCCCCTCTCCCGCCTGCTCTGCAGAGGGGGAATGGGCGCGCCGGAGCCAAGCTTTCTCGCAATTTCGAATCAGGCGGCCTGGCCCTGGCCGGACTCCGGTGCCGCCGCACGTGCCTTGGCCGCCTTCGCGACCCGCTTGCGCGCCGCCGTCCCGGCCTTCTTGGCCGTCCCCTGGTCCGAAAGGTCGCGGCCCTTGCCGTCCTTCACCCCGGACAGGCGGGCCTGGAGCAGGCCGAGCACGGCGGCCTCCTCGGGCTTCAGCCCGCCGAGGTCCGCGCGCAATTCGTCCTCCACCGCGTCCTTGATCTGCAGGAGGAGGGCGCCCTCGAGGTAGCAGTCGAGCACCTGGGGGTGGATGTAGCACTTGCGGCAGATGGTCGGCGTGTTGCCGAGCCGCGCGGCGACGCCCTCGATGGCCGCGCGCAGGTTCTTCTTGGCCTTGGCCTCGCTGTCGAAGGCCTCGAATTCCTGCAGCGCCAGGGCCGCCAGCACCGTGCCCGCCCAGGTCCGGAAATCCTTGGCGGTGATGTCCTGCCCGGTGATCTCGCGCAGGTACGCGTTCACGTCCGCCGAGGTCACGTCGCGCACGGTGCCGTCGGCATCGCGGTACTGGAACAGCTCCTGGCCCGGCAGGTCCTGGCACGCCTTGACGATGCGGGCGACGCGCCGGTCCTTCAGGCCGAGGTTCCAAGTCTTGCCGCTCTTGCCCTTGAACCGGAAGGTGAGCTCCGAGCCCTCGATCCGGGCATGCCGGTCGCGCAGCGTGGTGAGGCCGAAGCTCTTGTTGGTACGGGCGTAATCGTCGTTGCCGACGCGGATCAGCGTGGTCTCCAGGAGGTGGACCACGGTCGCCAGCACCTTTTCGCGGGGGAGGTCGCGCTTGCCCATGTCGGCATCCACCCGGGCGCGGATGGCCGGGAGTGCGTCGGCGAAGGCCATGACGTGCTCGAACTTGGTAAGGTCGCGGGCGGCGCGGAAATCCGGGTGGTAGCGGTACTGCTTGCGCCCCTTCGCGTCGCGTCCCGTCGCCTGGATGTGGCCGTTGGCCCGAGGGCAGATCCACACGTCGGTATAGGCCGGCGGGATCGCGAGGGAGCGGATCCGCGCGAGGGTCTTTGCGTCCCGCACCGGCTGGCCCCGGACGTCGCGATAGGCGAAGCCCGTCCCGCTCTTCCGGCGCGTCAGCCCCGGCATCGCGTCGTCCACGTAGCGCAGGCCCGCCTCCTCGGCGGCGTCGCGGGGGTCGGCGACCGTGCCCTCTTCGTCGCGCGCCGTGGCCATGCTGGCTCCCGTCCCTGTGATGACTCGTTGGCCGTCAACGGAGCCGCGCCATGCGCTGTTCCGGGCGGGGCGTGCTACATCCGGTCCGATGGATAACCCCGCTCCCGGCGGCGCGCCCCGCCGCCTCGTCCTCCTCGCCCCCGACGATACGGGCTTCGCGGCCCGCTTCCTCCCCCTGGTGGCGGCGGCCCGGTCCGCCGGGCTCGCCGCGACGGTGGTGACGCGGGTGGATGCGCATCGCGGGGCGATCGAGGCGGCGGGCGCCCGGGTCGTGCCCTTCGCGCTCGGGACCTCGCGGATCAACCCGATGGCGGCGGGCTACGAGGCGGGGCAGCTCGCCGGCATCCTCAAGGCCCTGGAGGCCGACCTCCTCCACGCCATCGGCCTGCGGGCGATCGTGGTCGGCGGCACGGCGGCGGCGATGTCGGGGATCGGCGCGCGGATCTACCAGCCCGACGACCTCGCGGCGCTGGGCGCCCGCACCGATGCCGCCGGGCGCCTGACGCGCTTCACCTTACGTCAGGCGCTGCGGGGGGCGCTCGCCACCCGGACCACCCGGTACCTCTGCGAGACCACGGCGGATGCCGCCGCCCTGGGGCTCGACCCGGCCGATACGGCGCTGGCCCTGGTGGGCGCGGACGGGCTCGGAGCCGCCGCCGCGACGCTCTACGGCGAGTTCGCCCGGGCATGAGCGCGAAAACCAGGATCGCTTCGGCCGATCCCCTCGCCTTCATCCGGGCCAACACCCGGCTGCGCCCGGTGCCGCACGCGCCCGAGATCGTCCTGCACGTGGCCGACGAGGCCACCGAGCTCTGGCAGAAGACCGAGGACGAATTGTCGGCGATCGGCCTGCCGCCGCCGTTCTGGGCCTTCGCTTGGGCCGGCGGGCAGGCGCTGGCCCGCTACGTCCTCGACAATCCCGGTCTCGTCGCGGGGCGCCGGGTGCTCGATTTCGCCTCGGGCTCGGGCCTCGTCGCCATCGCGGCGGCGCGGGCCGGCGCGCTCCACGTCACGGCCAGCGACCTCGACCCCTTCGCGATCCCGGCCATCGGCCTCAACGCGGCGGCCAACGGCGTCGCGGAGCGGATCGAGGCGGTGTCGCGCGACCTCATCGGCTCCGATCCGGGCTCGGCCGTGGTGCTGGCCGCCGACATCTTCTACGAGCAGGACCTCGCGGGCCGCGTCACGGGCTGGCTCTCCGGCCTGCACGCGCGGGGCGCCACGGTGCTGCTGGGCGATCCCGGCCGCTCCTACCTGCCCCGCGACCGGCTCACCGAACTCGCCACCTACGCGGTGCCGGTGAGCCGCTCCCTGGAGGATGCGGAGATCAAGCGCAGCAGCGTCTGGCGCTTCAGCGCCTGATCCCTCAGATCCGGCCGCGGCGCTGCGCGTCGAGGCTCCAGGGGCCGGCGCCGGCGGCGGCGAAGTACAGGAAGACGAAGCAGAACAGGATCGCGGCATCGCCCCCGTTCAGCGCCGGGAACGGGCTCTTCGGGGCGTGGGCCAGGAAATACGCCACCGCCATCTGGCCCGAGAGCAGGAAGGCCACCGGCCGGGTGAAGAGGCCGAGGACGATCAGCGCCCCGCCCACGAGCTCGAGGCAGCCGGCGATGCCGGGCAGCGACAGGAGCTCGGGCGCCGCTCCGCCGCCCATGCGGGCGGGAAAGCCGAACAGCTTCTGCGTGCCGTGCTCCAGGAACAGCAGGCCGCTCATGATGCGCAGGACGCTGAGGAGGCGCGGGGCCCAGGTGGCCGAGAGGGAGGTGGCCGAGAGGGCGGCGAGGTTCATGATCGGGGGATCTCCGGATACCGGTGCGCGACGAGGTGAGCCGCCGAGCCATACCGCGCCGCAGCGGAGGCGGCGACCCTCGACCCGCCATTCGCGCGGGGATATCGTCCGGCCGAAGTGCGGCCGGAGCCGTCACATCCCGTCGTCGAAGTCCGGCGGGCCGAGCTTGCGCCAGGCCGCCGCGATCCGCTCGGGCTTGACGTCCAGGGCCTCGGCGCAGGCCAGCAGCGTCGCTTCGTCGGCCATGATATGATCGAGGATGCCCGCCAGGAACCCGGGGTCCTGCGCGCTCGCCCGCAGGGTGTCGGGAGTCACGCCGGTGGCCTCTAGGAAAGGAAACAGGCGCTCGTCGTCGGTGGCCATCCAGGCGAGGGCCGCCAGGGCGAGGCCCTCCGGCCCGTCCTCTCCCCCATGGGGTTTGCGTTTCATCAACATGTATCCGCTAAATCTCCTAGGGCGGGGCATGCGTCGAACGACAATGGGCCGTCCACGCACCGGGAACAACGGGCCATGAAGAAGACCGTGCTCATCGTTGAGGACAACGAACTCAATATGAAGCTCTTCAACGACCTGTTGGAGGGGCATGGCTATGCCACGTTGAAGACGGCCAACGGCATCGAGGCGATCGAGCTCGCCCGCGCCCACCGCCCCGACCTCATCCTCATGGACATCCAGCTGCCCGAGGTCTCCGGACTGGAGGTCACGAAGTGGCTCAAGGAGGACGACGACCTCAAGAGCATCCCGGTCATCGCCATCACGGCCTTCGCCATGAAGGGCGACGAGGAACGCATCCGCGAGGGCGGGTGCGAGGCCTACCTGTCGAAACCGATCTCGGTCGCGAAGTTCCTCGCGACCGTGCGTCTGTACCTCGGCGACAGCCGCCCCGCCTGACACAAGCGGCCCTCGCACACGCCGTCCCCCGACGACCCAGACCACGATGCCCGCGCGAGGACCGATGTCGGCCCGAATCCTGATCGTCGATGATCTCTTCCCGAACGTGAAGCTCCTGGAGACCAAGCTCTCGCTGGAATACTTCGACGTGCTCGCGGCGATGAACGGGCCCGACGCCCTGGCGATCTGCGAGAAGGGCCTGTGCGACCTCGTGCTCCTCGACGTGATGATGCCGGGCATGGACGGCTTCGAGGTCTGCCGGCGCCTCAAGAGCAACCCCAACACCGCCCACCTGCCGGTGGTCATGGTCACCGCCCTCGACCAGCCCTCGGACCGCCTGCGGGGCCTCGATGCGGGCGCCGACGACTTCCTCACCAAGCCCATCGACGACACCGCCCTGTTCACCCGCGTGCGCAGCCTCGTGCGCCTGAAGGCCGTGACGGACGAGTTGCGCTCCCGCGCCATGGCCTCGCGGGATTTCGGCATGGGCGACCCCCTGGCACTCGCCGCCGCCGAGACCGGCCTCGACGCCTCGATCCTCCTCGTGGAGGACCGCCCCGGCTCCGCCGACCGCCTCGCGGCCGCGCTCGGCCAGCACCATACGCTGACCGTGGAGGCCGACCCCCACAAGGCCCTGGTGCTCGCCACGGAAGGGGCCTTCGACCTCGCCCTGGTCAGCCTCGACCTCCAGGGCTTCGACGGCCTGCGCCTGTGCAGCCAGCTGCGCTCCCTCGATCGCACCCGGACCATGCCCGTGATGATGATCGCCGAGGCTCACGATCGGGCGCGGGTGACCCGGGGCCTCGAATTCGGCGTGCACGACTACCTGATGCGGCCCGTGGACCGGAACGAGCTCGTGGCCCGGGTGCGCACGCAGGTGCGCCGCCGCCGCTTCTCCGACACCCTGCGGGGCGCCGTGCAGGCCTCGATGGAACTCGCCATCACCGACGGCCTCACGGGCCTGCACAACCGGCGCTATCTCGACAGCCATCTCGGGGCGCTGTTCCGGGAGGCGACCCTGCGCAACCGCCCCGTGGCGGCCCTGATGCTCGACATCGACCGGTTCAAGACGATCAACGACACCTTCGGTCACGAGGCCGGCGACGAGGTGCTCAAGGCCTTCGCCGACCGCGTCCGCACGCATACCCGCGGCATCGACATCGTGGCCCGCTACGGCGGCGAGGAGATCGTCATCATCCTGCCCGACGCCGAGGCCGAGGGCGCCTACGGCATCGCCGAGCGCATCCGCGAGCGCATCGAGCTCGTGCCCTTCGCGATCCAGCGCGACACCCGCACCGTCTCCGTCACCGTCTCCATCGGGGTATCCTGGCGCCGCCCGGGCGATGCCGACCCCGCCGACATGCTCAAGCGCGCCGATGTGGCGCTCTACCGGGCGAAAAGCGCCGGCCGCAACCGCGTCGAGGCCGCCGCGGCCTGAGCCGGCGGCCCCCGGCGGACCCTTTACTGGAGCTGGTGGCCCTTCTTCGTCATCTCGGCGCGCACGCGAACCATGATGTATTCCGAGACCTCCTGGGTCCAGGTCTGCATGGCCCCGACCATGTCGTCGAGCACCTGCGGCTGGGTCTCGACGTAGCGCTTGCCGGCGGGCGAGCGGAAGAACGCCGCGACTTCCCCCAGTTCGGCCTCGCTCAGGCGGCTGGCGTAGATGCGCGCGGCGGTGTCGATCATCGACTGCTTCTGCATCTCCATCTCGGGCGCGAGGGAGGTCAGCACGGCGTTGAGGTCGTTGGTCAGCTCCGGCCGCGTCACCGCGTTCTGGCGGATCTGCTCGCTGAAGGCGGGGATGATCGAGTCGAACGAGCGGGCGATGCCGGAGCTCAGCATCACCTCGCGGGCGAGGGCGAGGTGATTCGGCGTGAAGGCCGGGGTCTGCGCGGCGGGCGTGCTCGGGGCCGGGGCCGGGGCCGGGGCGGCCGGCTTGGCGCCGGGCTTGGCCGCCGGCGGTTTCTGCGCCGGTGTCTCAGCGAGGGCCGGGACGGCGCCCGTCAGGACGAGGGCGGCCAAGGAGGCGGCCAGGGCGGCGAGGCGGCGGGACATGGCGGACGCTCCGGAAAGGATCAGGGCAAGGGGATGAGGCGAGGCGGGCGGAGGACGCCCTCAGACGGTTCCGAGCCGGCTCACCACGGCCTGCCCGTCCCGCGCTTCGGCCAGGATGGCGCCGGTGGCAAGGCCGAGGAACAGGCCGTGCTCGACCACGCCCGGCACGGCCCAGAGGGCGGCCGAGAGGGCCTCCGGATCGGGAATGCGGCCGAGATGGGCATCAAGGATGTGGTGGCCGCCATCGGTGACGAACGGTGCGCCGTCGCGGGCCCGCAGGACGATCTCGCCCGTGCAGCCGCTGGCCCGCAGAGCGGCGGCGACGGCGCGCCGGGTGGCGCCGAGGCCGAAGGCGTTGACCTCCACCGGCAGCGGGAAGGCGCCCAGGGTGTCGACGCGCTTGGCGCCGTCCGCGATCACCACCATGCGGCGGCTGGCGAAGGCCACGATCTTCTCGCGCAGCAGCGCCCCGCCGCCGCCCTTCACGAGGCGCATCGCGGCGTCGATCTCGTCGGCCCCGTCGATGGTGAGGTCGAGCTCGGGCATCTCCTCCAGGGTGGCGAGGCGGATGCCGGCGGCCTCGGCCGCGACCCGGGTCGCCTCCGAGGTCGGCACGCCGACGACGTCGAGCCCGGCGCGCACGCGCTCGCCCAGCAATTCGACGAAGACGTTGGCGGTGGAGCCGGTGCCGATCCCGAGGCGCATGCCGGGCGTAACGAGCCCGACCGCGACCTCGGCGGCGGCGCGGCGGAGATCCGGGCCGCTCACGCGGACGCTCCGTGGGCCGGGGAGGGGAGGGCGTTCGTCATGGGACGGCTCGGGCGAGGAACGAGGAGGGGCGCGGCCGGGCAACGGGCGCGACCACCGGCTTGAGGTTGAGCCCCTAGCATGCCCGGGCGGCCCGTCCAACGCGCCCGGGAAGCGCCCCTGGAACACTCGGTGGCCGGGGTGCCCGACGGTCACTTCCTCAGCGGCACGCCCTTGGTGGTGAAACGCGGCGCACCCGGATGGCGCGAGGGGCGCGGCTGGCCGCCCGCCTTGCCCGCCCCCGTGCCCGGCGGCTGCGAGAACGGCACGAGCTGGTCCGGCCTCGGCCCGATGAGATCCGCCCGGCCCATCGCCCGCAGCGCCTCGCGCAACACGGGCCAGTTCTCGGGGTCGTGGTAGCGCAGGAAGGCCTTGTGCAGCCGGCGCTGCCGCATCCCCTTGATCGCGTCGACGGGTTCGCTGCCGCCGCGCCGCACGCCCTGAAGCGGGTTGATCTCGGTGTGGTACATGGTCGTGGCCGTCGCCATGGGGGACGGCAGGAAAGTCTGGACCTGGTCGGCGCGGTAGTCGTTCTTCTTGAGCCAGAGCGCGAGGTTCATCATGTCCTCGTCGGTCGTGCCCGGATGCGCCGCGATGAAGTACGGGATCAGGTAGTATTTCTTGCCGGCCTTCTTGGCGGCGGCGTCGAACATCTCCTTGAAGCGGTCGTAGGTGCCGATGCCCGGTTTCATCATCAGGTCGAGGGGGCCGCGCTCGGTGTGCTCGGGCGCGATCTTCAGGCGCCCGCCGACATGGTGGGTCACGAGTTCCTCGACGTATTCGGGGCTCCGGACCGCCAGATCGTAGCGCACGCCCGACGCCACCATCACCTTCTTGACGCCCTCGACCTCGCGAACCTTGCGGTAGAGCCGGATCAGGTCGTCGTGCGAGGTGTTCAGGTTCGGGCAGATGTCCGGGAAGACGCAGGACGGCAGCCGGCACGCCGCCTCGATCTTCGGGTCCTTGCAGGCCATCCGGTACATGTTGGCCGTGGGTCCACCCACGTCGGAGATTACGCCCGTGAAGCCCGGTGTCTTGTCGCGGATCAGCTCGATCTCGCGCAGGATCGACTCCTCCGAGCGGTTCTGGATGACGCGGCCCTCGTGCTCGGTGATGGAGCAGAATGTGCAGCCGCCGAAGCAGCCGCGCATGATCGTCACCGAGAACTTGATCATGTCCCAGGCGGGAATCTTCGCGTCGCCGTAGGCGGGATGCGGTGCGCGGGCGTAGGGCAGGTCGTAGACCGCGTCCATCTCCGCGCTGGAGAGCGGGATCGGCGGCGGGTTCAGCCACAGGTCGCGATCGCCGTGGCGCTGGACGAGGGGGCGGGCGTTGCCGGGGTTGGCCTCCCGGTGCAGCACACGGCTCGCGCGGGCATAGGCCTCCTTGTCGTCCTTGACCTCGTCGTAGGCGGGGAGCCGGATCACGGTCTCGCCGCCTTTGCGGGCCGCGGCCTCGTCGGCGGAATCGAGATCGTCGGCGGGGAGTTCCGTGTAATGCTCGGGCACCCGGCGGAACAGGGCGACGCCCCGGACGGAGTCGAGGTCGCGCGGCGCCTCGCCGGCAGCCAAGCGGTTCGCCACCTCGACCACGGCGCGCTCGGCATTGCCGTAGAGGAGGAGGTCGGCCTTCGCGTCCGCCAGGATCGAGCGGCGCACCTTGTCGGACCAGTAATCGTAGTGCGCGATGCGGCGTAAGGAAGCCTCGATGCCGCCGAGGATGATCGGCACGTCCTTGTAGGCCTCGCGGCAGCGCTGCGTGTAGACGATGGTGCAGCGGTCCGGGCGGGCGCCGCCTTCCCCGCCCGCCGTGTAGGCGTCGTCGCTGCGCAGGCGCCGGTCCGCCGTGTAGCGGTTCACCATCGAATCGAGGTTGCCGCCGGTGACGCCGAAGAACAGGGTCGGCTTGCCCAGGGCCTTGAACGGCTCGGCCGATTGCCAGTCGGGCTGCGCGATGATGCCGACCCGGAACCCCTGCGCTTCGAGCAGCCGGCCGATGATGGCCATGCCGAAGCTCGGGTGATCCACGTAGGCGTCGCCCGTCACCAGCACGATGTCGCAGGCGTCCCACCCGAGCCTGTCCATCTCGGCACGGCTCATCGGCAGGAATGGCGCCGCCGTTCCGTTGGGCGGCGGCTTGCAGGCGAAGGGGGCGACGGAGGGTTCGGCGGACGCGCGGAGTTCCATGGGGGCCGTGCATAGACCGCCAGGGCCGCGAGCTCAATGAAGGGTGCATACAGCCGCGACGCCGTCGAGGCGGACGAGGCCCGCCGCCCGCCTCAAAGCGGTCCGGTCAACGTCTGGTCACGGACGGCGGAACGGACGCGCGCGCGGCGACCTCACCGCCCGCCCTGGGGCGGCGTCGCGCTGGGAACGGCGCGGCCCGGGGCGGGGCCGCTGGCGGGCTCGTCGGCACCCGGGCTCGCCGGATTGGCCTGCGCGGTGCACACCACCGCCTCTTTCTGAAGCTGGACGTAGCAGATGCTCATCTCGCCGGTGCGGTAATTGACCCGGAACACGCCCGCCTCGCGGGTGTGGCGCGAGGCGACGAGGCCGTATTGCGAGGGGGCCTGCGCACTCGCGCCCTCGCCCGCGCCGTAGCAGACGGTGAGGCCGACGCTGCCCACGGCGCCCTCGCGCAGGCCGTACTGGCAGGAGGTGACCTCGCCCGTCACCGTGTCGACCCGGTAGACCCGGTTGAGGTCGATCTGCGGCGCCGGCACGAACTCGAAGGAGGCCGCCCGGGCCGGCGCGCCGAGGGCCGCCAGGAGGCCGGCGGCCGCCAGGGCCGCCGCGGCCGGGCGTGGGGGAAGCGCGCAGGGGCGCGCCGCTCGCTGGGTGGCACGCAGGGACGAACGAAAGATCGAGCGCATCGTGGGCCTTCGTGAGTGCCGGCCGGTCGGGGCCGGGCCCGTCGTGGCGACGGGAAAGCGTCGGGAGATCGGCCAAAACCGTTACGGCGGCCTTGCGGCGCAACCGTGGCTCTTCGGCGCGGGCGCGGCGCCGGGGGCGCCTCGCAGGGGGGAAATTCCGTGCGATCCCGCATCGGTCCTCCGCCGGCGCGGTGAACCGGCTGGCGTCGTTCCGCCAACATGCTAACGGGGTTGGCCATGTTCGACGCCGTCGCCGCCCTGAACGACATTCTCCAGAATCTGGACCGCGACGCCCGCGAGGCGACGCGCCTGCGGGCGGTGCTGGTGCCGGAACTGCGACGGGTGATCGAGCTGGGGCGGGCCGATGCCGAGGCGCGCCTCCTGGAGGAGCGCGACGGCATCGCCTGCGCCCAGCGCCTGAGCCGGCTCACCGACGCGGTGATCCGGACCATCCACGACGCCGTGGTCTGGCGGCTCTACCCGAACGACAACCCCTCCACGGGCGAGCAGCTCGCCGTGGTGGCCACCGGCGGCTACGGGCGGGGCACGATGGCGCCGGGCTCGGACATCGATCTCCTGTTCCTGCTGCCCTACAAGCAGACCGCCTGGTCCGAGAGCGTCGTCGAGGCGATGCTCTACGTGCTCTGGGACCTCAAGCTGAAGGTCGGCCACGCCACCCGCTCGGTGGAGGAGTGCCTGCGCGAGGGCCGGGCCGACATGACGATCCGGACCTCGCTCCTCGAGGCACGCTACCTGTTCGGCACCCGCGCCCTGTTCGAGGAACTCGTCACCCGCTTCGACACCGAGCTGGTGATGTGGACCGCGCCCGAATTCGTCGAGGCCAAGCTGCGCGAGCGCGACGCCCGGGTCTCGAAGGCGGGCGCCTCGCGCTACCTCGTCGAGCCCAACGTGAAGGACGGCAAGGGAGGCCTGCGCGACCTCAACACCCTGTTCTGGATCGCCAAGTACACCTACCGGGTCCGGGACCAGAGCGAACTCGTGGCCGCCGGCCTGTTCACCCCGGAGGAGTACCGGGTGTTCGAGCGCTGCGACGAGCTCCTGTGGCGGGTGCGCTGCCACATGCACTTCGTCACCGGCCGGGCCGAGGAGCGCCTGTCCTTCGGGTTGCAGCCCAGGATCGCCGAGCGCTTCGGCTACGAGCCGCGCGGCGGCCTCTCGGGCGTCGAGCGCTTCATGAAGGCGTATTTCCTCATCGCCAAGGAGGTCGGCGACCTCACCGCCATCGTGTGCGCGGCGCTGGAGGCCCGCCACGCCAAGCGCACGCCGGTGCTCGACCGCTGGATCGGCCGGTTCCGGGACCGCTTCCGGGCCACCGCCATCGAGGCGGAGGACTTCGTCGACGACCACGGCCGCATCAACCTGCGCGACACCGACGCCTTCAGCCGCGATCCCGTGAACCTGATCCGGCTGTTCTGGCTCGCCGACCGGCACAACCTGCCGATCCACCCCGACGCGACGCGCGCGGCCAACCGCTCCTTGCGCCTCATCGGCCACTCCCTGCGGGCCGACGAGGAGGCCAACCGGCTCTTCCTCGACATCCTGACCTCGAAGAACTCGCCCGAGACCATCCTGCGGCTGATGAACGAGGCCGGCGTGCTCGGCCGCTTCATCCCGGATTTCGGCCGCATCGTCGCGATGATGCAGTTCAACATGTACCACCACTTCACGGTGGACGAGCACCTGCTGCGCGCCATCGGCGTGCTCTCGGCGATCGAATCGGGGCGCACCGAGGAGGAGCATCCGCTGGCCACCCGGCTCATCGACACGATCAGCCACCGGCGCGCGCTCTACGTCACGGTGCTCCTGCACGACATCGCCAAGGGCCGCCCGGAGGACCATTCCATCGCGGGTGCGGCGATCGCCGAGAAGCTCGGGCCGCGCTTCGGCCTCACCGCGGCCGAGACCGAGATGGTGGCCTGGCTGGTGGAGCACCACCTGCTGATGTCGATGACCGCCCAGAGCCGCGACCTCTCGGACCCCAAGACCATCGAGAAGTTCGCCGGGGTGGTGCAGACCCTGGAGCGCCTGAAGCTCCTCACCATCCTGACGGTGGCCGACATCAAGGCCGTCGGCCCCGGCGTCTGGACCGCCTGGAAGGGCACCCTGATCCGCACCCTCTACGACGAGACCGAGGTGGTGCTCTCCGGCGGCCATTCCGAGATCGCCCGCACCGACCGGGTGCGCCTGATCCAGATGGCCCTGCGCGAACAGCTCAGCGATTGGGAATCGGAGACCTTCGACGCCTACGCGGCGCGCCACAACCAGGCCTACTGGCTGAAGGTCGACACCACGCGCCAGTTCAAGCACGCGGGCTTCATCAAGGGGCTGACGGCCGAAGGGCGCACGGTGGCGACCGCCGCCGAGACGGACCCGGTCCGCGGCGTCACCGAGCTGACGATCTACTCGCCCGATCATCCGCGCCTACTGGCGATCGTGACGGGCGCCTGCGCCGCGTCGGGCGGCAACATCGTCGACGCGCAGATCTTCACCACCACGGACGGCTTCGCCCTCGACTCGATCTTCATCTCGCGCGCCTTCGAGCGGGACGAGGACGAGCTGCGCCGGGCCGGCCGCATCACTACCGCCATCGCCAAGGCCCTGCGCGGCGAGATCCGCATCGCCGATCTCGTGGCCGACAAGCACCCTCCGAGCGAGCGGGCGCGAACCTTTCTGGTGCCGCCCGACATGGCGATCGACAACGCCCTGTCGAGCCGCGAGACCGTGATCGAGATCACCGGTCTCGACCGGCCGGGCCTGCTCTACGAGCTGACCACGGCGCTGAGCCGGCTCAGCCTCAACATCACCTCGGCCCATGTGGCGACCTTCGGCGAGCGGGCGGTGGACGTGTTCTACGTGACCGACCTCACCGGCACCCGGGTGACGCAGCCCGACCGCCAGGTGGCGATCCGCTCGGCCGTGATGGAGGTCTTCGCCAGTGACGTCGCGGCCCTGCGGGCCGAGGGGCTCGACGCGCTGATCGACTCGCCGCCCCCCCGGGAGGCGTGACCCCGGGCCGGGCGCGCTTGATTTCACGGCGACGTCGCCTGATATCAGCGCCAACCCCGACACCCGTCCCCGACGATATTCCATGATGGCGAACGACATGCACGACGAGCGGCGCGACCCGACCCAGGCGGTCCATGAGACCCCGGGCGAGATCCCGGGCGAGACCTCAGGCGCCCCGCAGGCTCCGGAGACCCCCGCCGCCGAGGCGGCGCCCCAGGCCGACGCCCTGGCGCCCCTGCTTTCCGAGCGCGACGAACTGAAGGACCGGGTCCTGCGCACCTTGGCCGAGATGGAGAACCTGCGCCGGCGCACCGAGCGCGAGGTCGCCGACGCGCGCGCCTACGCGGTGACGAACTTCGCCCGCGACCTCCTGAACTCCGCCGACAACATCCGGCGCGCCCTGGAGAGCATTCCCGAAGCGGACCGGGCGAGCGCGGACGGCGCCTTCAAGGCGCTGATCGACGGCATCGAGCTCACCGAGCGCGACCTCGCCAAGACCCTGGAGCGCCACGGCGTCAAGCTGATCGAACCGAAGGGCCAGCGCTTCGACCCGAACCGCCACCAGGCTATGTTCGAGGTGCCCGACCCCGAGGTTCCCACCGGCACCGTCGTCCAGGTCATGCAGGCCGGCTACGTCATCGGCGACCGCGTCCTGCGCCCCGCCCTGGTCGGCGTGGCCAAGGGCGGTCCGAAGCCGAGCGCGGCTCCGGCCGACGCGGCCTGAGCGGGCGTTTAGCCCACCCCGAAGGCACCTTCCCTGGACCTCCTCCCTCCCCCTTGTGGGGAGGGACTGAGGGTGGGGGTGGCTCCGCTGGCCTCCGCAGCGTGAGGGTCGCCTAACCACCCCCACCCCCACCCCTGACCCCTCCTACCCACAAGGGGGGAGGGGAGCGCGTGTTCCGGCCCCTAGCGCAGCTGCACGCTGTCCACGACCTCGCGGAACTTCGCCAGCACGCCCTCGCGGTTCTCGGCCTTGACCACGCCGACCGCCCGCAGGTAGCCGTCCGGCGCGAAGCGGATCGTCTGCGAGATGACCACCGGCGTGCTCGAAGCCGTGTCCACGGCGCGCGCCACGATCTCGTGCCAGTCGACGCCGTTCTGGCGGTAGCTCTGGGCCCGCTCGATCACGAAGTCCTTCATCGTCTGGTTGGAGTAGAGGGCGGCGCGCGCGAAGGCGTCGCGCTGCTCCGTGGCCGGCGGCGGCTGCACGGCCTGCGCCAGCACTAGGATCGGCTGCTCCAGGCCGAGCATCTCGTCCTTCGTCCCCTGCGTCAGCAGCACCGAGTTGCCGGCCAGCACCCGCACGGGCCGGAAGCCGGCCTCGTTGCCGATGCGGAAGGGCAGGGCGGCGACCTGCTGCTCCAGGCTGAGCGCCGGGCGGATGTGGATGCCGGTGAGGAGCCGCTTCATGGTCTCCTCGGTCGCGGCATCGGGCGTCGCCTGCGCGATGATGATGCCGGTGACGGTCGGATCGCCGACCAGCAGCATCCATTTCTTGATCGTGGGCGTGCCGGCGGATTCCAGGGCCGGCTGCTCGCCGGTGAACAGCACCGCGTCGACGTCGCCCGCGACCTTGATGGCCTGCCGGCTCGAGACGACGAAGCCCTGCGCCTTCAGGTTCTCGTCGGTGAAGTTGGTCTCGAGGTCGGCGAACGCGTTGGCCGGCAGTTCCACCACCGAGACCGTCGCCCCGCCCTCTAGCCGCTCCAGCCCGGAAAAGCGCTTCGAGGAGACCATGTCGGAGGGCGGATCGAATCCGAAGCGCGAACTCGGCGGGAACACCGGGTCGGCCGCCGGGGCGGGACCCGTCAGGCCCAGGACGAGGGCCAGGAGCGAGACGGGCAGGATCGAGACGGGACGGACGAGGTTACGCAGACGCATCGCATCGATTCTCCGCAAGGCCCCGGTCTCTCGCGCCGGGCAGGTCGGCCGGCGCGTCCACCGGAGAGGGCGCGCCGCCGTGAAACTGACGCGATGGGTCGGCCCACAACCCCGCCGCTGTCAAGCGCCCGAGGGCCGCGTCACGCGTCGCAGGGTCAGGTTGCAGCGGCCGCCCGGCGGCAGGGCGCGCATCGGCGCCGGGCCGGCGCCCCCGTGCAGCAGGTCGGGCGCCTCCGGGATCAGCCGGTCCACCCCGTGGTGGATCAGGCGGGCGGGGCCGCCGATCACGAGAGCGTCACCGGCGCGCAGGCGCACCGAACGGGTTGGATCGTTGCGGGCGAGGCCGCCGTAGCGGAACAGGGCGGTGGCCCCGAGCGACAGCGAGACCACGGGCGCGTCGAGAGCGTCCTCGTCCCGGTCCTGGTGCAGGCCCATGCGGGCGCCGCTGGCGTAGAGATTGACGAGGCAGGCCTCGGGAGGCGCCGGATAGCCCGAGAGCGCGTCCCAGGCGGCCAGGGCCACGTTAGGGATCGGCGGCCAGGGCCGTCCCGTCCCGGGATGGTGGGGCTGGTAGCGGTAGCCCGCCCGGTCGGAAACCCAGCCGAGGGGGCCACAATTCGACATCCGCACCGAGAACGGACGCCCGTTGCCCGGCATGCAGGGCGTGTAGGCCGGCGCTCGCTCCAGCGCCGCGTCCAGCGCGGCGGCGAGGCGCGCCTGCGCCGCCCCGTCGAGGTAGCCGGGGACGTGGATCAGGCCGGGAACGAGGACGATCCCGGCTCGACCATCGGACGCCACGGCGACCGGCGTCAGACCTTGTGGTCGATGTCGTGCTCCAGCACCGTCTTGCTCTCCACCGTGGTGTCGGCCTTGAGCTGGTAGACGAGCGGGATGCCGGTGGCGATCTCGAGGCTGGCGATGGTCTTCGTGGTCATGCCGTCGAGCACCATCACGAGGGCGCGCAGCGAGTTGCCGTGCGCGGCCACCAGCACGCGCTCGCCCGCCATGACGCGGGGTAGGATGAACTGGATGTAGTAGGGCAGCACGCGGGCGGCGGTGTCCTTGAGGCTCTCGCCGCCGGGCGGGGGCACGTCGTAGGAGCGGCGCCACTGGTGGACCTGGGCGTCGCCCCAGCGCTCGCGGGCATCGTCCTTGTTGAGGCCGGACAGATCGCCGTAGTCGCGCTCGTTCAGGGCCTCGTTGCGGATGGTCTCGACGTCGGTGAGGTCCATCTCCTCCAGGATCAGCGCGCAGGTGCGCTGGGCCCGCTTGAGGTTCGAGGTGAAGGCCACGTCGAAGCCGTAGCCCTGCTCCTTGAGCCAGCGCCCGGCGTTGCGCGCTTCCTCGACACCCAGATCCGTCAGTTCAGGGTCACGCCAGCCCGTGAACAGCTTCTTGAGATTCCAGTCGCTCTGGCCGTGGCGAGCGAGGACGAGAAGGCGCTCCATCGGGGGACGATCCTCTTGGTCTCTGACGGGTTGGGTCTGCGAGACGGGGTGGGGGCTGGTATCTGCCACATGTTGCAGCGCAACGAAACCGTGACGCGCGCGCTCATGCGCGCCTGAATCTGAATGGGGGATGACGCAGGATCGGCGCTCGGTTCCGGGCTGGTATCAGAGCCCGAGCACGTCGGCCATGCCGTAGAGGCCAGGCGGCTTGTCGAAGGCCCAGAGGGCGGCCCGTACGGCACCGCGGGCGAAGATCGCCCGGTCCTCGGCGTGGTGGCTCACCGTGATGCGCTCGCCCGGTCCGGCGAAGACCACGCTGTGGTCGCCCACCACCGTGCCGCCGCGCAGGGTGGCGAAGCCGATGTCGCCCGGCCGGCGGGCCCCCGTATGGCCGTCCCGCGTCGAGACGCGGGTGTCGGAGAGCGCCACGCCGCGCCCCTCCGCCGCCGCCTCGCCCAGCAGCAGCGCGGTGCCGGAGGGAGCGTCCACCTTCATGCGGTGGTGCATCTCGACGATCTCGATGTCGAAATCCTCGCCGAGGGCCGCCGCCATCTTCCGCACGAGGCCCGCGACGAGGTTGACGCCCAGCGACATGTTGCCCGAGCGCACGATGCGGGCGTGGTGGGCGGCCGCGCTCAGCTTGGCGAGATCCGCCTCCTGCATCCCCGTGGTGCCGACCACGTGGACGATCCGGGCCTGGGCGGCGAGTTCGGCGAAGAAGGTGGTGGCGGCGGGCGCCGTGAAGTCGAGAACCCCTTCCGCCGCCGCGAAGACCGGCAGGGGATCGTCCGTGACGGGCACGCCGAGCGCGCCCACGCCCGCCAGCGTCCCGGCATCCTGACCCAGGGCGGGGGAGCCCTCCCGCTCGATGGCGCCCGACAGGGTGCAGCCCTCGGTCTCCGCCACCGCGCGGATCAGCATCCGCCCCATGCGCCCGTCGGCGCCGACCACCACGAGCCGCATGCTTGGCCTCGCCTTCCTGTCGCAATCGGGCCTGCGGTACAGCGTCGGGGCCCGGGGGACAAGGATCAGCGCCCCGCCTGCGCCAGCAGCGGACCGAGCACGTCGGTGACGCCGTTGACGGTGATCTGGGTGCCGACGCAGAGGAGCAGGAAGGCGAAGAGGCGCCCCAGCACCCGCGCGCCGACGGGGCCGATCCAGGTCACCACCCGGTCGGCCGAGCCGTAGGTGAAGCGCACCAGCACGGCGATGGCCAGGGCCGCCAGGGACATGCCGACGTAGAAGCCGATCCGCTCGGGGCCGGGCGCCGGCCGGTTGGAGCCGAGCGCGATGGCCACCGCGATGGTGCCGGGGCCGGTGGTGAAGGGCAGGGTGAGGGGGAAGAACGCGATCTCCGCCAGGTTTCCGGCGGGTTCGCGCGTCGCCTCCGCCTGCTTGCGGGCCTCGCGCGCCTCGGGGGCCGTCAGCAGCGTCCAGGCCGAGGCCGCCACAACGAGGCCGCCGGCGATGCGCAGGGCGCTGAGCGAGACGCCGAAGAAGTTGAGGATCGGCGCCCCCGCCCACAGGGCGGCCAGCATGATCAGCGCGGCGTAGAGGCCGATGCGCCGGGCGAGTTCCAGGCGCTCGCCATGCGAGTGGGCGGCCGCCACCTGCGCGAAGATCAGGGACGAGCCGACCGGGTTCACGATGGAGAACAGGGACGAGAAGGCGAGCACGAAGCTCTGGAGCGCCGCCTCGGGGGCGAAGAGGTTCAGCATGCGCTCAGCCGGGGGAGGGGGCCGGCACCAGCACGCGGGCCGGGGCGAGGCGGGTCGCTCGGCGCACCCGGCGCACGGCGACCGGGCGGTAGAGCTGCTTGGTGGCATCCACCACGTGCAGCCCGGCGAAGGGCATCGACAGGCCGGTGCCCATCCGCTCCCAGGCGCTCGCCGTGCGCAGCAGCAGGCGGTTCTCCACCGGGGGCATGTAGAGCGTCTCGGCCCAGCCCTCGGGGGAGAACTGGGTGGTGCGCATCAGCCGGGCGAGCTGCGAGCGGCTGTAGGGCTGGCCGTGCCCGAAGGGCGTCGCGTCGCGCCGGGCCCAGACGCCGCGCCGGTTCGGCACCACCAGGATCATGCGCCCGCCCGGGGTCAGCACCCGCCAGACGTCCTGCAGCAATTCGGTCGGGCTCTCCACGGATTCGAGCGCGTGAACGAGGATGACCCGATCCACCGCCGCCTCCGGCAGGGGCATCATGGTGGGGTCGGCCAGCGCCGAGCAGGAGCGTCCGCTGCCGGGCCAGTTCACCACCCCTTGGGTTGCCGGCATGAAGGCCAGCGTCCGCTCGGCGATGACGTGGACGGGGCCGAGATAGGGCGTGGCATAGCCGAGCCCCAGCACGCGCAGGCCCGAGACCGAGCCGAGGAAGCCGTGGATCGCACGCGCGACGATGCGGTGCGTCACGCCCCCGAGGGGGCTCGCGTAGAAGGCGCGCAGGTCAGTGACGTCGAGGCGCATGGGGCGGGTTTCGTGCGGCCGGCGCGGCGCGAAAAAACGGGTGCAGGGCATCAATGGGGGCCGCCGCCCCCCGCGACAAGCCCGGATCGGCCCCGGCCGCCCAAGGAGCGGGGGAAACCGGGCGGGGGAAACCGGGCGGGAGACACGCGCCCCCTGGACCCGGCGTGCGCGGGGACCATCTCCCGATGACCACCGATCTCCAGTCCGGCGAGGAGCCTCCCATGACCGCCCAGAGCCCCCCATCGTCCCCGGCCCCCGAGATCCGCACCTTTCTCTGCCGCAGCGACAATATCGGCGTGCTCGTCCGCGACCCCGCCACCGGGGCCTGCGCGGCCATCGACGTGCCGGAGGCGGGGCCCGTCCTGAAGGCCCTCGAGGAGACCGGCTGGACGTTGACCGACATCCTCGTCACCCACCGGCACGGCGACCACGTCGAGGGCATCCCGGAGGTGAAGCGCCGCACGGGGGCCCGGGTGACGGCGCCCCTGAAGGCGGGCGACGCGGTGCCGGAGGTCGACGTCACGGTGCGCGAGGGCGACGTGGTCCGGGTCGGCGACCTGACCGCGCAGGTCTGGGAGACGCCGGGACACTGCGCCGACCACGTCACCTACTGGTTCGCGGATGCGCGCGTGGTGTTCGCCGGCGACACCCTGTTCACCCTCGGATGCGGCCGGGTGATGGAGGCCGAGCCCGCCACCCTGTGGCGCTCCCTGGAGCGGTTCCTGCCCCTGCCGGACGACACGGCGGTCTATAGCGGGCACGATTACGTGCTCTCCAACGCGCGCTTCGCTCTCGCGGCCGAGCCCGGCAACGCCGCGCTCGCCGCCCGCGCGGCCGAGGCCGAGCGGGCCAAGGCGGAGGGCCGATTCCTGATCCCGAGCACGATGGGGGCGGAGCGTGCGACTAACCCGTTCCTGCGCGTCGGCGAGCCGAATCTCGCCCGAAGCGTGGATCTCGCACCCGGTACCCAGCCCTCGGTTGTCTTTACTGCACTAAGGGCCTGGAAGAACCGGTTCTGAGTCGTTAAAGGGGCGTTACAGCGAGGCTGGTGCTGTCATTGATGTTGGCCTCCTTGGACTTTCCGGTATGAAGCCCGCCTCTGACGAGGCGGAACCCGTCCGGAAGGTGCCGTCCCGTCCATCCACGAGCCCCGGTGTCCGATTTGATGCAGCCGCCTGGCCCGCCCTTCGCCTTCGGGCACGAGATCGACCTCAGCCTCGATCGGGGAAGTGAACCCTCGGAGGACCAGACGGCCCCGGAGAGCGCCGTCCGCATCACGGTGCCGCGCGTCGCCCGCCCGGCCCCACGGGCCGCGGCACCCCTGGCCGTCGATGCGCGCCTGCTCGCCGTCGCCACCGAGCACTTGCGCCGCCTCGGGCCCAAGCGGGTCACCGTGGTGGCCGTGGCGGCCGAGGCGGGCATGACGCACGCCAACGTCTACCGCTACTTCCCCTCGAAGGACGCGCTCCTCGATGCCGTGGCGGGGCGCTGGCTGCGCGACGTGGAGGCCGAACTCGCCCGCATCGCCGATGCGCCCGACCCGGCCGACGACAAGATCGAGCGCCTGCTCACCGCGCTCGCCAGCGTCCAGCGCGAGACCCTGGTCCACGAGCCGAACCTGTTCGCGGTCCACCTCGACGCCACCGTGGCCGCGCGGCCCATCGCCCGGCGCCACCGGGTGCGCCTGCGCAGCCTCGTGGAGCGCGTGGTGGAAGAGGGCATCGGGGCCGGGGCGTTCGTGGCGCGCGACCGCGAGCGGGCCATCGCCCACATCTTCGACGCGAGCTACCGCTTCACCCATCCGCTGGCGATTCAGCACGACGCGGACCTGCCGCGCGACCTCGTGGAAGCGCGTCTCGGCGCGGTGATCCTGGCCATTCAGAAAGTGCTGCGGACCGGCACGCTCTAGGTGAAGTGACAGATTCGAAATCTTGTCACTTGAGCTTTGCCGTCGAACGGCATCGCGTCGACGTTCCCTAAGCAACTGCGTGAACAAGGCTTTTTTCAACCGCGGTGCGAGGGGCGCCGACCAGGACTTGGCCCGAACCCTGCTTTGTAACGGGTGCCTCGGTTGAAGCTCTGGGCCTTTTCGGCCACACACCGCCGCAGCAACGCGCCGGTGGTTTTACGAGCCCCGAGCGACGTGACCCGTCACTTCAGACACGGAGGTTCGTTTCCCCCATGGCACGCAGCAAGATCGCGCTCATCGGCGCCGGACAGATCGGTGGAACCCTCGCGCATCTGGCGGGCCTGAAGGAACTCGGCGACGTCGTGCTGTTCGACATCGCGGATGGCGTCCCACAGGGCAAGGGCCTCGACATCGCCGAATCCGCGCCCGTCGACGGTTTCGACGCCAAGTACACCGGCGCCAGCGACTACGCGGCGATCGCGGGGGCCGACGTGGTGATCGTCACCGCCGGCGTGCCGCGCAAGCCCGGCATGAGCCGCGACGACCTGATCGGCATCAACCTCAAGGTGATGGAGGCCGTCGGCACCGGCATCAAGGAGCATGCGCCCGACGCCTTCGTGATCTGCATCACCAACCCCCTCGACGCGATGGTCTGGGCGCTGCAGAAGTTCTCGGGCCTGCCCACCCACAAGGTGGTCGGCATGGCCGGCGTCCTCGATTCCGCCCGCTTCCGCCACTTCCTCGCCGACGAGTTCAAGGTCTCGGTCGAGGACGTGACCGCCTTCGTGCTCGGTGGCCACGGCGACGACATGGTCCCGCTGGTGCGCTACTCCACCGTGGCCGGCGTGCCGCTCCCCGACCTGGTCAAGCTCGGCTGGACCAGCCAGGAGAAGCTCGACGCCATGGTCGAGCGCACCCGTAAAGGGGGCGGCGAGATCGTCAACCTGCTCAAGACCGGCTCGGCGTTCTACGCGCCCGCGGCGTCGGCCATCGCCATGGCCGAGAGCTACCTGCGCGACAAGCGCCGCGTGCTGCCCTGCGCCGCCTACCTCAACGGCGAGTACGGCGTCTCCGACATGTATGTCGGCGTGCCGATCGTGATCGGCGCGAACGGCGTCGAGCGCGTCCTCGAAGTCGAGTTCAACGGCGACGAGAAGGCGATGTTCGACAAGTCGGTCGGCGCCGTGAAGACCCTGATCGAGGCCTGCAAGGGCGTGAACCCCGCGCTCGCCTGACCACAGTGAGAAGCATCGCGCGTCGGCCGCTTTCGCGGCCGGCGCGACGGTGCCGGTGTCGTGTCCTGAACTCCCGCGCCCGGCGCCGGGACGAGGCGGAGAAACGTTCATGAACATTCACGAATACCAGGCCAAGGCGGTGCTGAAGGAATTCGGCCTGCCCGTTTCCAAGGGCGTGGCGATCTTCAAGCCGGAGGAGGCCGAGGCCGCCGCGAAGGAACTCGGCGGTCCGGTCTGGGTGGTGAAGTCGCAGATCCACGCGGGCGGCCGCGGCAAGGGCACCTTCAAGGGTGCGCCGGCCGGCGCCAAGGGCGGCGTGCGCGTCACCAAGTCCCTCGACGAGGTCAAGCAATTCGCCGGCGAGATGCTGGGCCAGACCCTGGTGACGATCCAGACCGGCGAGGCCGGCAAGCAGGTCAACCGCCTCTATATCGAGGAGGGCGCCCAGATCGAGGCGGAGTTCTACCTCTCGATGCTCGTCGACCGCGAGACCGGCCGGGTGGCCTACGTCGTCTCCACGGAAGGCGGCATGGACATCGAGACGGTGGCCCACGACACGCCGGAGAAGATCGTCACCTTCTCGGTCGATCCCGCCACCGGCGTGATGCCCCACCATGGCCGCCTCGTCGCCAAGACGCTCGGCCTCTCCGGCGCCCAGGCCAAGGAAGCCGGCGATCTGACCACCAAGCTCTACGAGGCGTTCACCGCCAAGGACATGAGCATGCTGGAGATCAACCCGCTGGTGCTCACCGGCGACGGCCACCTCAAGTGCCTCGACGCCAAGATCTCCTTCGATTCGAACGCCCTCTACCGTCACCCCGACATCGTGGCCCTGCGCGACGAGACCGAGGAGGACGCCAAGGAGATCGAGGCCTCGAAGTACGATCTGGCCTACATCGCCCTCGACGGCACCATCGGCTGCATGGTCAACGGGGCGGGTCTGGCCATGGCGACGCTCGACATCATCAAGCTCTACGGCGAGGAGCCGGCGAACTTCCTCGATGTCGGCGGCGGCGCTTCCGAGGAGAAGGTCACGGCGGCCTTCAAGATCATCACCGCCGACCCGCAGGTGAAGGGCATCCTCGTCAACATCTTCGGCGGGATCATGAAGTGCGACGTGATCGCCAACGGCGTGATCGCGGCGGTCAAGGCTGTCGGCCTCCAGGTGCCGCTGGTGGTGCGCCTCGAGGGCACCAACGTCGAGAAGGGCAAGGAGATCATCCGGAATTCCGGCTTGAACGTGATCCCAGCCGACGACCTGGATGATGCCGCGCAGAAAATCGTCGCCGCCGTGAAGAAGGGCTGAGGACGTTGCGCTTCGTAGCCACGAGCATGACCGCGATGCTTGCCCTGCCACTGGCTGGCTGCATCGAGCCCGACGATCCGGCACTCATCGCAGTGGCTCGTAAAACCTGCTCGCAACTTGCGAAGTCGCAACTCCAGAAGCTTTCTAATAGTCCAGACCTTGAACTCGCCGCCGTTGCAAATGTCGCGTCGGATCCAGAGCATAACGCATTCGAGTTCATCTGGTCGGAGGCTGACATCGTTGGCAGCCTCGCTACCGAAAAGAAAAGCGTTTGGTGCCGCGGCAATGCTGAAGCGAAGATTATCACGCAGCTCTCTGTGAGCGGCGACATCGTAATCGCGTCCGCGCAGACTTATTGAGGCTTGCATGTCCATCCTGATCGACGCGAACACCAAGGTCATCTGCCAGGGCTTCACCGGCAAGAACGGGACCTTCCACTCCGAGCAGGCCATCGCCTACGGCACCAAGATGGTCGGCGGCACCTCGCCCGGTAAGGGCGGCTCCAAGCACCTCAACCTGCCGGTCTTCGACACGGTGGCGGAGGCGCGGGAAGCCACCGGCGCGACGGCATCCGTCGTCTACGTGCCGCCGCCCGGCGCGGCGGACGCGATCTGCGAGGCGATCCAGGCGGAGGTTCCGCTCATCGTCTGCATCACGGAGGGTATTCCGGTGCTCGACATGGTGCGGGTCAAGCGCGCCCTGGAAGGCTCGAAGTCCCGCCTGGTGGGCCCGAACTGCCCCGGCATCGTCACGGCGGGCGCATGCAAGATCGGCATCATGCCGGCCAACATCTTCAAGCCCGGCTCGGTCGGCATCGTCTCGCGCTCCGGCACGCTGACCTACGAGGCGGTGTTCCAGACCACCAATGCGGGCCTCGGCCAGACCACGGCGGTGGGCATCGGCGGCGACCCGGTGAAGGGCACGGAGTTCATCTCCATGCTCGAACTGTTCCTGGCCGACGACAAGACCGAGTCGATCGTGATGATCGGCGAGATCGGCGGCTCCGCCGAGGAAGAGGCGGCGCAGTTCCTGGCCGACGAGGCCAAGCGCGGCCGCAAGAAGCCCATGGTCGGCTTCATCGCCGGCCGCACGGCGCCTCCGGGCCGCCGCATGGGCCATGCCGGCGCCATCATCTCGGGCGGCAAGGGCGGCGCCGAGGACAAGATCGCCGCAATGGAAGCGGCCGGCATCCGGGTCTCGCCCTCGCCGGCCCGCCTCGGCAGCACCCTCGTCGAGGTCCTGCGCGGCTGACACGCGGGGATCGCAGGCCTGAATTGCCCCGGCGTTCAGGTCCGCGACCCCATCTAAGCATGAGCGACGCGAGCCCGAGCCCGCGTCTTTCCCGGAAAATGCGATCTCCTCCGCGACCCGCGCCGAGGTGGATCGGGCAGGGGCCTCTCCGCTGGGGGCCCCTGCACAGCGGCAGGATGACCCGAACGATGGCACGCCAGGACGCGCTCGAAACCTCGTTCCTCTACGGCGGCAACGCCGCCTACATCGAGGAACTGCAGGCGGCCTACGCCCGTGATCCGAACTCGGTCGACCCCGAGTGGCAGACGTTCTTCCGGTCCCTGAACGAGGACAAGGGGCTTCCCGAGAAGAACGCGGCCGGCGCGTCCTGGGAGCGGCCGAACTGGCCGATCCACGCCAACGGCGAGATCGTCTCGGCGCTCGACGGCAACTGGGCCACCGTCGAGAAGGCCATCGGCGAGAAGATCCGCGCCAAGTCCGACACCGCGACGGCGCCCGCCAAGGGCGTCGTCATCGCCTCCGCCCCCGGCATTTCTGTGGAGCAGGCGACCAAGGATTCGGTGCGCGCGATCATGCTGATCCGCGCCTACCGCATGCGCGGCCACCTCCACGCCAAGCTCGATCCCCTCGGCCTCGCCCCGCGCGGCGACCACGAGGAACTGCACCCGCAGCATTACGGCTTCGAGGAGAAGGACTGGGACCGCCCGATCTTCCTCGACAACGTGCTCGGCCTCGAATTCTCGACCATCCGGGAGATCGTCGAGATCCTGGAGCGCACCTACTGCCAGACGCTCGGCGTCGAGTTCATGCACATCTCCAATCCGGAGGAGAAGGCCTGGATCCAGGAGCGCATCGAGGGCAAGGGCAAGGAGATCACCTTCACGCCCGAGGGCCGTCGCGCGATCCTGAACAAGCTGATCGAGGCCGAGGGCTTCGAGAAGTTCCTCGACCTCAAGTACACCGGCACCAAGCGCTTCGGCCTCGACGGCTCGGAGGCGATGATCCCGGCGCTCGAACAGATCATCAAGCGCGGCGGCGCGCTGGGCGCGGAGGAGATCGTCGTGGGCATGGCCCATCGCGGCCGCCTCAACGTGCTCACCAACGTGATGGCCAAGCCCTTCCGGGCGGTGTTCAACGAGTTCAAGGGCGGCTCGGCCAACCCCGCCGAGGTCGAGGGCTCCGGCGACGTGAAGTACCACCTCGGTGCCTCGTCGGACCGCTCGTTCGACGGCAACAACGTCCACCTGTCGCTCACCGCCAACCCGTCGCACCTCGAGATCGTCGATCCCGTGGTGCTGGGCAAGGTGCGGGCCAAGCAGGACCAGCGCGCCAAGCCCACGGTGGAGCGCACCCGCGTGGTGCCGCTGCTGATCCACGGCGACGCCGCCTTCGCCGGCCAGGGCGTGGTGGCCGAGTGCCTCGGCCTCTCCGGCCTGAAGGGCCACCGCACCGGCGGCTCGATCCACTTCATCATCAACAACCAGATCGGCTTCACCACCGATCCGCGCTTTTCGCGCTCCTCGCCCTATCCGTCCGACGTGGCGAAGATGGTGGAGGCGCCGATCTTCCACTGCAACGGCGACGACCCGGAGGTCGTGACCTTCGCGGCCAAGATCGCGATCGAGTACCGCCAGAAGTTCGGCAAGCCCGTCGTCATCGACATGCTGTGCTACCGCCGCTTCGGCCACAACGAGGGCGACGAGCCGGCCTTCACCCAGCCGAAGATGTACCAGCGCATCCGCAAGCACCCGACCGCGCTGGAGACCTACGGCAAGAAGCTCGTCGCCGAGGGCGTGCTCAGCCAGGAGCAGCTCGACACCCGCAAGGCCGAGTTCCGCGCCATGCTCGACGCCGAGCTCGAGGTCGCCACGAACTACAAGGCCAACAAGGCCGACTGGCTCGACGGCCGCTGGGCCGGCTTCAAGGCCGTGCGCGAGGACGTGGACGATCCCCGCCGCGGCAAGACCGGTGTCGCCGTGGAGACGCTGCGCGAGATCGCCCAGCGCATCACCACGCCGCCGCCCGGCTTCCACCTGCACCGCACCATCCAGCGCTTCTTCGACAACCGCGCCAAGTCGGTGGAATCCGGCAAGGGCATCGACTGGGCCACCGCCGAGGCGCTCGCCTTCGGCTCGCTCCTCATCGAGGGCAACCGGGTTCGCCTCTCGGGCCAGGACGTCGAGCGCGGCACCTTCTCCCAGCGCCACGCCGTGGTGATCGACCAGGAGAACGAGCAGCGCTACACCTCGCTGAACTCCATCCGCGAAGGCCAGGCCAGCCTGGAGGTCATCAACTCGATGCTCTCCGAGGAGGCGGTGCTCGGCTTCGAGTACGGCTACTCGGCGGCCGAGCCCAACGCCCTGGTGCTCTGGGAGGCGCAGTTCGGCGACTTCGCCAACGGCGCCCAGGTGGTCATCGACCAGTTCATCAGTAGCGGCGAGCGCAAGTGGCTGCGCATGTCGGGCCTGACCCTGCTGCTGCCGCACGGCTACGAGGGCCAGGGGCCGGAGCACTCCTCCGCCCGCCTGGAGCGCTTCCTGCAGATGTGCGCCGAGGACAACATGCAGGTCGCCAACTGCACCACGCCCTCGAACTACTTCCACATCCTGCGCCGCCAGCTGCACCGCGAGTTCCGCAAGCCGCTGATCCTGATGACCCCGAAGTCGCTCCTGCGCCACAAGAAGGCGGTCTCGCCGATCGAGGCGATGGCGGAGGGATCGAGCTTCCACCGCGTGCTGTGGGACGACGCCGAGCGCGACGAGGAGGGCGTCAAGCTCGTCAAGGACGACAAGGTCCGCCGCGTCGTGCTGTGCTCGGGCAAGGTCTATTACGACCTCTACGACGAGCGCGAGAAGCGCGGCGTCAACGACGTCTACCTGATGCGCGTGGAGCAGCTCTACCCGTTCCCCCTGAAGGCGCTCGCGGGTGAGATGGGCCGGTTCCGCAACGCCGAGGTTGTGTGGTGCCAGGAGGAGCCGAAGAACATGGGCTCCTGGGCCTTCGTCGAGCCCTACCTCGAATGGGTGCTGGGCCAGGCCCAGTCGCCGGTGAAGCGCGCGCGCTACGTGGGGCGCCCGGCCTCCGCCTCCACGGCGGTGGGCATGCTCTCGAAGCACCAGGCCCAGCTCCAGGCCTTCCTCAACGAGGCGCTGGCGGTCTGACCGCCGGCCCTTCCCGAACCTTCTCGATCCGTGGGCGCCGCGCGAACGGCGTCCCGAACCCTCCGGACGGACACTGAACCATGGCAACCGATATCGTCGTCCCGACCCTGGGCGAATCCGTGAGCGAGGCCACCATCGGCCGCTGGTTCAAGAAGCCGGGCGACACCGTGGCGGCCGACGAGCCCCTGGTGGAACTCGAGACCGACAAGGTCACCCTGGAGGTGAACGCGCCGGCGGCGGGCCAGCTCGGCGAGATCCTGGCCAAGGACGGCGAGACGGTGGAGGCCGGCGCGCTGCTGGGCTCGATCGTCGAGGCGTCCGGCGACGCCAAGGCGGCTGCCCCGAAGAAGGCCGAAGCGCCCGCCGAGGCGAGCAAGAAGGCGGATGCCGCGCCCGCCACCGAATCCTCGGCCGCCTACGGCAATCACGGCGACGCCGCTCCCCAGGCGACCCGCGAATCCGGCGACCACGGCCCCGCGGTGGCCAAGATGGCGCGCGAGTCGGGCATCGACCCCGCGACCCTCAACGGCAGCGGCAAGGACGGCCGCGTCACCAAGGGCGACATGCTGGAAGCCAGCGCCAAGGGTCCGTCCGCCCCGGCGCCGGCCCCCGCCCGCGAGGCCAAGCCGGCCGCTCCGCGCGCGCCCTCGAAGCCCGACGATGCGGCGCGCGAGGAGCGCGTGCGCATGACGAAGCTGCGCCAGACCATCGCCCGCCGTCTCAAGGACGCGCAGGACACCGCCGCGATGCTGACGACGTTCAACGACGTCGACATGTCGGCCGTGATGGCGATGCGGAGCCAGTACAAGGACATCTTCGAGAAGAAGCACGGCACCAAGCTCGGCTTCATGGGCTTCTTCACCAAGGCGGTGATCGGTGCCCTCAAGGACGTGCCGGCGGTGAACGCCGAGATCGACGGGCAGGACCTCGTCTACAAGAACTACTACCACATCGGCATCGCCGTCGGCACCGACAAGGGCCTCGTGGTGCCGGTGGTGCGCGACGCCGACGACCTCTCGATCGCCGGGATCGAGAAGAAGATCGCGGGCTTCGGCAAGAAGGCCCGTGACGGCAAGCTCTCCATCGACGAGATGCAGGGCGGCACCTTCACCATCACCAACGGCGGCATCTACGGCTCGCTGATGTCGACCCCGATCCTCAACGCGCCGCAATCCGGCATCCTCGGCATGCACCGCATCGAGGAGCGCCCGGTGGTCCGCGCCGGCAAGATCGAGGCGCGGCCGATGATGTATCTCGCCCTGTCCTACGATCACCGCATCGTCGATGGGAAGGAGGCCGTGACCTTCCTCGTGCGCGTCAAGGAGGCGCTGGAGGATCCGGCACGCCTCGTGCTCGACCTCTAAGGCCCGGCAGCTACCGTCCGCCGGCCGCGCCCCCGCGCGGCCGGACGCTTCCGCGCGCTTCGTCCATCGATGGTGGGGCATGACCCGCCGCCCAATCCAGCGAGTCGAATTTCCATGTCCTACGATCTCGTCGTCATCGGCACCGGCCCCGGCGGTTACGTCTGCGCCATCCGCGCCGCCCAGCTCGGCCTCAAGACCGCCGTGGTGGAGAAGCGGGCCGCCCATGGCGGCACCTGCCTCAACGTCGGCTGCATTCCCTCCAAGGCCCTGCTGCACGCCTCGGAGGCCTTCGAGGAGGCGGGCAAGCACTTCGCCGACATGGGCGTGATCGTGAACGCGCCCGAACTCGACCTCGCCAAGATGATGACCTTCAAGCAGGACGGCGTCGACGGCAACACCAAGGGCGTCGAGTACCTGCTCAAGAAGAACGGCATCGACGCCTATCGCGGCACCGCGCGGCTCGCGGGTGCGGGCCGCGTCGAGGTGCTGTCGGAGGACGGCGGCAACCAGCTCCTGGAGACGAAGAACGTCGTCATCGCCACGGGCTCGGACGTCACGAAGCTCCCCGGCGTCACCATCGACGAGACCATCGTCGTCTCCTCCACCGGGGCGTTGACCCTGGAGAAGGTCCCGGGCAAGCTCCTCATCATCGGCGCCGGCGTCATCGGCCTCGAACTCGGCTCGGTCTGGCGCCGCCTCGGCTCCGAGGTGACCGTGGTCGAGTATCTCGACCGGATCCTGCCGGGCATGGACGGCGAGGTCGGCAAGCAGTTCCAGCGCATCCTCGGCAAGCAGGGCATGCAGTTCAAGCTCTCGTCGAAGGTCACGGGCGTCGAGGTCAAGGACGGGGCCGCCACCGTCACGGTGGAGCCCGCCGCCGGCGGCGAGGCCGAGAAGCTGGCCGCCGACGTGGTGCTCGTGGCCATCGGCCGGGTGCCCTACACCGAGGGCCTCGGCCTGGAGACGGTGGGCGTCGGCCTCGACAACAAGGGCCGCATCCAGACGGACAGCCACTACGCCACCAACGTCACCGGCATCTACGCCATCGGCGACGTCATCGCCGGGCCGATGCTGGCCCACAAGGCCGAGGACGAGGGTGTCGCCGTGGCCGAGTTGCTCGCCGGCCAGTCGGGCCACGTGAATTACGGCGTGATCCCGAACGTGGTCTACACCTATCCGGAGGTCGCCTCGGTCGGGAAGACGGAGGAGGAACTCAAGAAGGACGGCATCGCCTACAACAGCGGGAAATTCCCCTTCACGGCCAACGGCCGCGCCAAGGTGAACCACACCACGGACGGCTTCGTGAAGATCCTGGCCGACGCGACCACCGACCGGGTGCTCGGCGTCCACATCGTCGGCGCGGATGCGGGCAACCTCATCGCCGAAGTCGCGGTGGCGATGGAGTTCGGGGCCTCCGCCGAGGACGTCGCCCGCACCTGCCACGCCCACCCGACCCTCACGGAAGCCGTGAAGGAAGCCGCCCTCGCCGTGGGCAAGCGCGCGATCCACATCTGAGCGGGAAGCGGGCCGGGCCGCGCGGCGGACCCGGCCCGGACGCGTTGACGGGGCGACGCGAATGACCGTTCACTCCCTCCGATGTCCGAGCGAACGCAAGACGCCGAAACGCGAGACGCCGCAGCGTCCTTGAGCGGAGATTCCGCGAACCGGACGCGCCCGCGGCGTGTTCTCGTTCTCGGCGGCACGGGCACGATCGGTCGTGCGACCGTGCGGGCGCTGGTCTCGCGCGGCCACGAGACCGTCTGCCTCGTCAGGCCCGGCGCCGAGGCGCGCACGCCCGAGGGCGCCACCGCCCGGATCGCGGACGTGACCGACCCGGCGTCGCTGGCGCGCGACGGCCTGCGCGGCGAGCGCTTCGACGTCCTGGTCTCGTGCCTGGCCTCGCGCACCGGATTGCCCGCCGACGCCTGGGCGATCGACCACCGGGCGCAGGTGAACGCGCTTCGCGCGAGCGAGGCGGCCGGCGTGCGTCACGTGGTGCTGCTCTCGGCGATCTGTGTCCAGAAGCCGGTCCTCGCCTTCCAGCACGCCAAGCTCGCCTTCGAGGCCGAACTGATCGCGTCGGGCCTCGACTACACGATCGTGCGACCCACGGCCTTCTTCAAATCGCTGTCGGGGCAGGTCGAGCGCGTAAGGCGCGGAAAGCCCTTCCTGGTCTTCGGCAACGGCGCGATCACGGCCTGCAAACCGATCGCCGACGACGACCTCAGCGCCTACCTCGCCGAATGCCTCGACCGCGACGACCGGCGCAACCGCATCCTCCCGATCGGGGGACCGGGCGCGGCGATCACGCCGCGCGCGCAGGGCGAGCACCTGTTCGCCCTGCTGGGACGCGAGCCGCGCTTCACCCATGTCCCCGTGGCGCTGCTCGACGTGATCGTGACGATCCTGGCGATTCTCGGCCGCTGGCTGCCGGCCCTGGCCGCCAAGGCCGAACTCGCGCGCATCGGGCGCTACTACGCCACCGAGTCCATGCTGGTCCTCGACCCGGCGACCGGGCGATACGATGCGCATGCCACGCCCTCGACGGGGTCGCAGACGCTGTTCGACCATTACGCGCGCCTGGTCCGGGGTGAGGTGACGAACGAGCGCGGCGACCACGCCGTATTCTGATCCTGCGGGCCTGCCCGCCCTGGCGTGGGCTCAGGCCAGCGCCCATCACCAGAGGCCGAACATGATCAATCTCCCCGATCCTCTGACCCGCCCCGCGCTGCTCAAAGTCTACCGCCCGATCCGGACCGCGATCCAGACGGTCCTCGCGGCGGCCGTCGATCGATGCGGCAAGCCGGATTTCGATCGCGCCGCGAAGCATCTCGGCCTCGTGGATGCGGAGCAAATGGCCGTCGAAGACACGGCCGCGATGCTCTGCGACATCGCCCTGTTCGAGCCGAATCAGCGTGGCCGCCGGGCCTACGACAGGTTTCTCGCGGGTGGCGCCGAAGCCCTGGACCCGCCGGAGCGCGCCGTGGCGGAGCGGCTCGGCGGGGCGTTCTTCTCCGTGTTTCGGGTCGCGGAACGGCACGCGTTCGGCGGTGTCTGGGTCGAGAACCTCCTCGATGGCGACCGCCGGTTCTGGCTCATGGACGAGGGCCTGGAGGCCTCCGCCTCAGAGGGGACGGTGATCGGCCTGCGCGTCTTCGATGTCGGGCCGTTCCATGCCGGCCTCGGCCTCATCGTGGACCCCGATCCGGCCATGGTCGGATTCTGCATCGAGGCCGCCGCGCGGGGGAACCCCCTGCCCGTGCGCCACTCCCTGGCGGCGACGTTCTACGGCGACGCGATCGCGGAGGCCACGATGCCCGTCATGCTGGGGTCCATGGTGGAGGAGGTGGCCGCAATGAATGAATCGGAGCGGCGCGCGGCGCTCGACGGTCTCGACCGCCTGGTCGATCCGAACTCGCCCGGGGATGCGGAACTCCGCGACCTCCTGGTCAGTCTGGTGGGGGCCGTGCCCCCACCGGTCGCGCCTCCGCCGACATCCCGGCGGAAGCGACGGCGCTGACCCTACGTCATGGTGGGCATGACGAAGTCGGCGCCGGCGCGGATGCCGGTGGGCCAGCGGGTGGTGATGGTCTTGAGGC